>NZ_CP064952.1:1675686-2010823 GCF_011038885.2 Schaalia sp. ZJ405
AACCGAAGAAGAACTAGGGAGGCTGCGAGATGGTCATCGAACAACGTTACGTCTCGATTGATGAGGCAGCCGTGATTCTCGGGAAAAGCGCAAGAACCATTCGTAGGTACATCTCGAGCGGCACGATCCGGGGAGCTAGGAAAGCCGGATTGTCCCAGACCTCACCGATTTTGATTCCACTGACTTCGCTTGAGCCTCAAAGGCTCGGAAAGGCGTTGACGAACATCGACGCTCACAAATAAAAACCGACCCCTACCAGGGGGCATCCGGGTAGGGGTCAGACAACCCAAAGGAGGGTTACCAATGCAAAACCAAGATTACCAGCCGAAGCATCGGGGCGAAAGGCGACGGGATGATCATGCGATCTATGTGCTTTTCGATGGGCGCGGTAGGCATCGTGGGGAAAGTGGGGATGGGTGATGTGTGTTGTCGGTAGTATTTGGGGTGATGTTTGTGGACGAGCAGGAGAAACGCCGACTACTCGCGGAGGTCAAGAGGACCAGCGAGGAGAGTCGAGCTGCGTCCGAAGCGGCAGAACGAGCTGCGGCAGAACGAGCTGCGGCAGTCCAAGCTGCGATGGATTCTGGGGTTCCTCGGCAAGAGATCGCAGATGCTGCTGGGATGCATCGGAACAACATTTATCGACTGATTGGGAAAACTTCCCGCTAACACAGTCAGGTGGGTTGCAAAGCTGCCCGCATGATGCTAATTTCCCTCATGTAGTCACCATGACTACAGATGAGTTAGAAGAAAACCCGGACTGCCGTCTTTTCTTAGCGGAACAGCGGCAGCCCGGGCCTCGGTCCCCCTTAGGAGGAGACATGCCCAAGCATACCTACACACGCCGAAACACGCGCCCTCACTGCCCCACATGCGGCAAATTCACCACAGAAACACTCACATGCCCCTCGTGCAGCAAACCCCAAACCCAACCACAGGGCATCACGATCCCCCCGGTTGGAACCAGCGCACGAATCGACCTCGAATGGTCAGTTATCAGCCGAATCCGGAAACACCTACGAGGCACATTCACGACAGCTGAACGCGTTGCACCAAACGATGTTGCACTCATCGCGTCGCTGGCAATTGAAGTGGTGGAACAACTTCCACTATCGCCCGTCAAGGCGGTGGGTGACCGATGAGCACCGTAGGAAAAGAGGTGACGACGGTGAATCGGGAGGATGTTTTTCAGATCGTTAATCTGGCTCGCAAAAATGGTGGGCAACCAGACTTGCAAAACGCGGACCTTCGCTATGTGGATCTGCGATACATGGACCTGAGTAATGCGGACCTTCGCTATGCGGATCTGCGAGGCGCGAACCTGAGCGGTGCGGACCTTCGCTATGCGGATATGTCTTATACAGACCTGGCCAACGCAAATCTACAAGGCGTGAAGCTACAAAATACATACCTATTCAAAGCAAATCTGCTAGGCGCGAGGCTACAAAAGGCTGACCTGAGCTATGCGGATCTGCGAGGTGCGAATCTGAGCGGTGCGAACCTGAGCGATGCGAACTTGGAAGACGCGAATTTAGCTTACGCGCACCTAACGGGGACGAACTGGTACTGCCTTTGTGTCAACTCCACCCCATCCGTGGACGTATTTTTCTACCCCACTAGAGGGGGTTGGAGGGTAAAAATCGGCTGCTGGTTGGGAACGTTGGAGGACCTTGAAAAGATCATTTCTTCCGATGAAGACTGGCCCAGTGCCTTTGATGAAGAAGTTGAGCGTCGTCGCCTGGTTCTTAAAGCCTTTATTGAGCTTGCGCGTGCTCACGAAAACTATCACTCGGGGGCGGTTGATCGGCTGATCCGAACCTTCGTGGAGCCTGAACGAGGGGGCGATGTTTCATGAGCGCCCGGGCTGTTGGTGCATATGTTTTTGTTCTCGCCGGTTGGCTTGTTGCGTCAGCTGAGGCGGTCCCGCTCGGTTTTGCGGTTGTCATCGCGTGTCTCCTTTATGCCCAGGGTGTGCGGATGATTTGGGTCGAAGCGAAGGAGAACCAGCGATGAACGAACTCACCGACGCAGAAGTCGCCCGCATCGAGACCTGTATAAGAAACGCTATGGGTTTCGTTAACAACACGATTTCTCTCTTTGACGAGGTACGGGAAGAACTTGGCGATGCCCACAATTCAATACCCCGGGGGAATCTTCTCTCTGATCGTCTCTCCCAGATGCGACGGCGGGTCATCGAGATACAAGACAAAACCAAGTACCTGCGGGCGGAGCTTAGGAACACCGATGTTCGTGACGAATTGGAAACGGAGTCGGACTGGTGATTGTTGATTATTGGAGCGAAAACGTCATCAACATCCACAGCGACCTGGAGGATCAGGTGTGCATCAAAATCCACACCCCTAAGGGCGTGTTCCCTTTGACGCTTGCCTGCGAGGAGGCGTTGGTGATGGCGGATGAGTTGACGATTGCCGCGCGTGAAAACCAGGCCCAATACCAAAGCGGGGGTGGTCGGAAATGAACGGCCTGTATCGGGAGGGCTTCTATTACGAGGAGCCCGACCCTGTGGACATTCTCGACGAGGATGGGCCTGTGGAAAACCCTGACTGGTTGTATGAGTTTTACGCAGACAAATAAGAAGGAATGGAAGGGGCGAGGGGTGAATTTCACGAAGCTCCCACCGGCATCGGTCACAGACCGTGCGTTGTGCGCAACGTATGTCGACTCGGATAGGTGGTTTCCAACCCTAGCGGAAAAACATCAAGCCCTAGAGGCCATCGCGATTTGCCTTCAATGCCCGGTGCGTATCCAGTGTCGTCAGTGGGCGATTGACAGCGACGAACCGTTTGGGATTTGGGGTGGGTTAACACCGCGGGCGAGAGGTTTTAATAGCCTCGGGAGACACGTATCGAAAAACAATCCACAAGAAAAAGGACCTGAAAATGAATGATAAAAAGCTACCGCGTTTATCGCGGGCGAACACAACAATGGCTCTGCGGACGCTGGCCGTAGCGAAGCTCATTAAAGACCGCATACGGGAAGCAGAGTCTCAGGCGAGAACTTATTTGGCAGAAACAGCCATGACCCCAGGTGAACGGTTGATCGCAACCACTGATGATGGGGACGCGGTTGCGACCGTGAGCTTGTCAAAGCCGTCGTTTGTTGGGGGGCTTGTGGTGTCTGACCCGGTAGCTTTCGCCAGGTGGTGTGAGGCTCATGGTATTGACCATCACGGGAGGCCGTCGGTTGAGTTCCCTGAGTGGTTCACGGGCAAGGATAATCTACGGGCGATTGTTGAGGATGCTGGCGGGGAAATGCCCGACGGTTTAGAAGACACGCTGGTTGAGCGTAAGCCCTCGCTTCGGGTGTCCCAAACGCAAGACCAATCAACCCGCCTACTCGCAGAGTTCATCACATCCGCCGCTTTGTTGGAAGCTGCGACCTTGGTTGATGGTGATGCACAATGACATCCAACGAGATTGTATTGTCAATGGCCCCGGACGCGATTAAAGCGAGGATGAATTACGCGCAGGTTCTTGCTGGGTCTGGGTTGATTCCTTCGCATTTTCAACGTCAACCCGCAAATGTGTTGGTCGCGATTGAAACCGGTGCGGCGTTGGGGATTCCACCTATTCAAGCCTTGCAGGGTATCGCGGTGATTAACGGTAAGGCAACGATGTCGGCTGATCTCATGGCTGCTGTGGTGCGTAGGGCTGGGCACACGCTTAGGGTCCGTGAAGAAGGTGACCGGGTGACTGCGATCCTGATTCGTCGTGATGATCCTGATTTTATGTTCACGGTTACGTGGACTCCACAAAAAGCCACCGAAGCGGGGTTGTGGGGACGTAAAGGCCCGTGGACGCAGTACCCCATGCAGATGCTGAGGTCTCGGGCGATCACGGAGGTGTGTCGCCAGGGAGCCTCCGACGCGTTATTTGGGTTGATTTACGCGCCTGAGGAGCTGGGGGCTGATGTGGATGAGGATGGGAATGTTGTGAGTGTGGACCGGTCACAACCACCCCATAACACGGACCACCCTCAGGTGGAGCACACTCCCGTCTCCACCCCGCAGGCCCCAGCTCAAGACGGTGATGACCAGGACCGTCAACGCCTGGTCGAGTCCATTTACAAGGTCGTGGAGTACCTCCAACTCAAACCCGATGCCGTCAAAGCGTTGGTGCGTCGCGTGACGGGGAAAACCGCGTTTGTTCGTGACTTGCCGAGCGAGGATTTAGAAAAGGTTTTGGCTGAGCTTAAGGCGATTGTTAATAGTTTCCCAGACCCGTTACGACCTGTTGAAAATGACGGGGATGTTGTGGACGCGGAAATCGTTGAAGACGAGCAACCATGAGCGGGCAAATACAATTCTTTGTTCCAGGAGTTCCAGTACCTGAAGGGTCCACGAAGTATGTAGGGAAAACACGGTCTGGGAAACCACGGATCACGCACGACAATCCCCGGCTAAACGGGTGGAGGCATAAAATATGCGACATCGCTGTTCTCGCCGCTGGGAAAGAAGGATGGTCGTTCCCATTAGATGAGCCGGTGATCGTTATTGCCGACTTTTATCTTCCACGCCCAAAAAACCCGAAATTCAAGGACCAAGCAGCAACAAAACCAGACCTGGATAAACTCCAGCGCGCCGTTGGTGACGCGCTGGCATGCAAGGGTGGGGTCCTGGCTGAGGATTCTCGGATTATCGGCTGGTATTCGTCGAAACGTTGGGCAAAGACGACACCAAGCAAGCCCCCAAACCCTTTTGGAGAGCCGTCGGGACCGGGTGTGCGCGTCACGGTGATACGCCAGGGGGTGGTGTTTTGATGAGGAAGCCGCCGTATCCGCGTATACGCGGTCATGTGTGTCCCTGGTGTGGTGCATGGTCCCCTATCCCGTGGGAAAACCGCGTGCCGCACAGGTGCCTGTCAGCGAAAAACCCACAAGAAAACAACCAGTCGGTCAGGAGGGATCGTCGGCATGAGAATCAGGACAATTAAACCCGAATTCTGGACCTCACCAGACATTTCAAGCCTTCCTATCGAAGACCGCCTGCTATTCATCGGCCTGTGGTCCTACGTCGACGACAACGGTGTGGGACGCGGCGAGGAACAACTGATTCAGGCGAGCCTGTTCCCACTCGACGAATTTACAGAATCTTTCAGAAGAATTCATGAGGGCCTCATGAGACTCTCTGAAAGGAAATTAGTGACCTTATACAGCGTCGAAAATCGCCCATATCTGTTCATCAACGCGTGGGAAAAGCATCAGAAAATCGGACACCCGACGAAGCCGCGTTTTCCGCGTCCTGACAACGAAAAAGCCGTCCCTCATGAGGATTACATGAGCCCTCATGAAAATTACACCTTAGGAACAGGGGAACAGGGGAACAGGGGAACAGAGTTATTACCCCCTGTAGGTCCCCCTACCGAAACCGACGACGAACACACCACCAACGCACCATCGGCGTCGCGCAAGCGCTCCGCAAAGACGACCGGAACCAGACTTCCCGAAAACTGGACCCCAAGCCCAGACCTCGAAGCCTGGACCGCGAACAACTGCCCACTCGTCCCCAGAGCAGAACTTGACAAGTTCCGCGACTACTGGACCAGCGTCGCCGGAGCACGAGGTCGCAAAGCCGACTGGGATGCCACCTGGCGCAACTGGGCCCGACGAACGCAAGAAGACCTGGAACGCAAAACAGCACCCAACCAAACCCAGGTGCTCACCGAAATGCGTAACCGCGCCCACGCCGCCACCATCCAGCAGCAAGGCAACGCCCTGCGTCTCATCGAAACCGGAGAAACCCCATGACGATCACACCAGCAAACGCCGGCGACATGGTTGCCTACCTGGTCAACGCCGGATGCCTTAACGCACGCCCCGACCAAGGCACCGTATGGGCCGACTTCATCAACGACGACTGCCCTAACGCCACGCCAACGGACATGCTGCCAGCAGCAAGGCTCGCAATCCGCAAGTGGAAAGCCGCCAACCGTGGCTACCAGGTCGATGTGACCTACGCGGTTGAAGCAATCCGCGAAGTCCGCGCCAACAGGCATGACTCGTCTGCGTCCCAAAACGTGCCAACACCCGACGGCCTAGCAGACGACCCTCAGGCATGGCTCAAATGGCGACGCGAAGTCGCACGCCTCATGGGCGACGGCGTACCCAAAGGAAAAGCCAATCAGCTTGCCTTAGAGCACGTCGGCTACACACCGCCACCAGAGTTACCGACCACCAAAGGCACCATCCCTCAACTTTTCAGAAGGAAGCCCTGACGCTCACACCCCCGAATCCGGCCCCACAGCCATGCTAGGACGCACAAACAGACCCCAAAGGTACCCACACACCATCCCACCTCTAAAAGTCCCTCAGAAACGCATACAGACAACCTGGAAGGAAACCACCATGAGCGCAACAACCACCACCACCGGAAACCTCGGACAAGACCCCGAACTCAAATACACCCAAAACGGCAAACCCTACGCAACCCTCAACATCGGCGCTACGCCGCGCCGCTTCAACGAAAACACCCAACAATGGGAAAACCAAGGAGCCGACCTATGGATCCGCGCCGTCATCTGGGGACCCCAAGCCGAAACCCTCACCAACACCCTACGAAAAGGCGACAAAGTCACCGTCACAGGCACCCTCAAACGCGAAGAATACACCCGCCAAGACGGCACACCAGGCGTCGCCCTCGAACTCATCGCAACCCGGTTCCTCGGGAAAATCCCACGCGAAAACCAACCAACCGGTAACACCGGGTATGTGCAACACCAACCCCCAGCAGGCGGCACCCAAGACGACCCCTGGCGACACGACCCACAGCCAGCCCAACAGCCCGCCCAACAGCCCCAACAAAACGCATTCAACTACAACAACCCACCCTTCTAAAGGAACAACACCATAACCCCCCTCAAAGACCGATAACCCGAACACTAAGAAAAGGCGAACATGCCACAACGCATCCAACGCAAACGCAGCAAAGGCTGGCGGATGCCCGACTGCACATGCGGGCAAGGCAACCCACACAAAGCCGTGTACGTGGGGCGTGGAACCAAGTGGGGTAACCCGCATGTCGTTGAACGGGAGCATATCGGCGCCTGGTGTGTACAAGGCCCATGCAACGAATGGCTTCTCTCATGGGAAGGATTCTTCGCCACAAAAACTCAGGCACTAAAACACGCAGCCTTCCTATACGACACAGGCTGCCACACGTGCGCATGGCACGACATGGACCTCACACCACTACAAGGACACGACCTCGCCTGCTGGTGCCCACCAAACCAACCATGCCACGCAGACACACTCCTTAGAGAGGCCAACACATGACCAATCCAAACATGACGATCGACGAATGGCTAGCCAGCCGAAACGACGCGGTCCGTATCAACGACAACACTGTTTTCCTCGCGATGCAACTGGCTGATGATCGTGACGGCACGTGGGTGCCTGATGGGCCCGTGTGGACAGAGGAGGACATTAAATGACCACCATCGATCTTATTAGGCACCTACACGCCACAGCATCCAGCATCACCGCCACGACTGCCTACGACCGTTTCGAAGCAGAACAACAACTCAAAGACAACGCCTACGGCTTTATTGATGTGCTGCTTGAAGAAATCGACAGGCTCACCGCCATTTCACAACAGCAACAAACCCCCAGACAACCTCATGAAAATTAAGCTCCAACTCACCCTCGGATTCACCATCACCCCCAACACCACCGAACCCGAAATCCAACCACAGCCCACAGGCTCAGAAGCCCTCGTCGAACACGCCAACCACGACTCCACCCCACGAATACTTGGCTTCACCGCCAACCCAGAGCCCTCGCCCACGTGGGACGACGAATAACACCCACACCCCGGTAAAATAGAACACACGTTCGACCAAAAAGGGAGACCTTGAGTGACAACCCCAAAAACCGCGGCCCGGATGCTCCATGACCTGAAAACCTGGATGCCCATGCTCACCGACGTCACCTCCACGCTCCTTGCCCCGCGCGGGGCCATCACCAGCGCGGGGGCACACGTTACGCGAGACCTCGCAGACCTCCTGACCCCCACCCTCGACACTCCAGAAGACGGCCCCGACGGTGTGCGCACTGAACTAGCCCCCGAAAGTTGGACTGGTTTTATTCTAGGGGGTTGGGGCTTTAAGGGTCTGATTCCGGTATTGCATCGGGGTCAGACCCTTAAATCGTTGTTGGAGTCGGTCGTTGTTGTACCACAAGATGTAGTCATCAACGGCCTGGCAAAATTCGTCGACACTGGCGAAGTGCTCGCCGTGATACATCTCGGTCTTCAGATGCCCGAAGAAATTTTCTATGGTCGCATTGTCATAACAATTGCCCTTGCGCGACATCGACTGTGTGCCATCGATAGAGTGAATCAGTTGACGCCAGCTTGAATGCTGGTACTGGAAGCCCTGATCGGTATGTACCATCAATCCTTCACCAGGTTGGTGCCAAGCAATCGCATTCTTCAACGATGTTGAGGTGAACTTAGTGGACGGCGAGGTAGACAACTCGTGCGCCAGGATACTGCGGTCGTATAAGTCCATGACCGGTGAGAGATAGACCTTGGTGCCACAGACACGAAACTCGGTGACATCGCTGGCCCAGACAGTGTTGGGTTTATCGGGCATGAAGTTACGGTTCAAGAGATTCTCGGCGATGTGGCTGGTCTGGCCTTTGAAGGAGTTGTACTTCTTGCGTGGGCGAACCTTGGATTTCAGTCCCATCTGATCCATGAGTTTGTAGACCAGCTTGTGATTGACCTTCCACCCTTGGTTACGCAGTTCGCTCAGCACCCGACGGTAGCCATAACGGCGCTTCATCTTCTCAAAGATCAACATAATGGTCTTCTTAAGCTTGGCATGTGGATCGGGCCGGTCAAGTCGTGCCTGATGGTAAAAGTACGTCGACCGGGCAAGGCCCGCAGCTTGTAGAAGATCGTTGAGCGAGTGGTCTGACTTGAGGATGGCAACAACTTGCGTCTTCAGCCGCGCCTTTGGTTCCTCAAGTCCCGCAATTTTTTTAGATACGCATTTTCAGCCCGTAGCCGTTCCACTTCACGGTGAAGCTTGTCTTCTGTAGTGACTACCTTCGGCCTGGCAGATCCTTTCGGACGGCCTTTCGGCTTGGGGCGAAGCGCATCGTCACCACCTTCACGCCAGGCGCGAACCCACCTCTGGATGATTTGAGCAGATGACAGTCCGAACTCACGCGCGAGATTCATTTTCGTCTCACCAGCTAGAAAACGCTCAACAACTTCCTTCTTCACCTCGAAGGAATACTGTTGCCTGGTTGGTTTCTCCACAAGACATAGCCTGCCATGAAGCTTAAACCTACGCTCAAGCTTCCTAACCGGATACAAACCAACTCCCAACCAATGAGCTGCTGCGGTGTAACCCACACCCTGCTCAAACAACTCAACAAGCTGTTCACGCTGCAACCGACCCAGAGAACTTCGTGCTCTCAAAAAACTACCCCCCACTAGCCAAAACTGATTTCTCAGTCCAACCAATGGGGAGCAGTTCACACCTACCAGGGTTTCCAAGCCTGGGCACGTGACTGGGCCATAAGCGCAGACCTACCGCCGCACCCAGACCCCGCCGGGCAACTCATCGCCCACGCGGACATCTTGCATGACACTTGGGATGATTGGGATGCCTTCACCGAAGACCTCACCAGATTGCATGACCGGATCGCGCGCCTGACAGGGAATACCCCACGCGTCATCGGCCCATGCCCCACACGTGGCTGCCTGGAAACAGTCACCCAACAACAAACCCGACGCGGCGCTGAAGGCCCCCTCGAATGCCCCAGAGGCCACACCTGGACCACCCTCAACCACTACCGCAAAGACGCAGCTAGGATCATCACCAAACCCGGCGTCATCTTGACAGCAACAGAAATCCACGACATCTACCCCAACATTACAGCTGGCCTCCTCCGCCTATGGGTACACCGAGGAAAAATCACCCGCGACACACGCGGCTACGACCTCGCCGAAATCAACGCCCTGGTGGCGAAAATGTGATACTGTAACGCTTTGTAGGGACGAAGTGTCTCCACATTACGACCGGTTCCGCTACCCACCCGCGTGGGAGCCCAGGGCCGGTCCTTTTCATGCCCCCACACCAGGGGAGACCAACATGGCAACCAGCCGCACAGGCACCACCAAATGGCTACACATAGCCAAACAAGCCCGACACCAAGCACAAACCAACGGCCAAACCCACTGCCCAATCTGCCACACACCACTCGACTACACACACGGACGCACACCAAACAGCGCCGAAGTCGACCACATCACCCCAGCATCCCTCGGAGGAACAGACACACTCGACAACGTCCGCATCATATGCAGACTCTGCAACCAACGACGCGGCAACGGCAAGAAACACAAGCCACCAAAACACGGCAACACCAAAACAAGAGCACCACACGTCACACGAACAACCTCAACAGACACATGGTGACACAAAGCTAAGCAACCCAGACTCAACTATGGGGGGCGGACCCCCTCCCCCCGGCCCAGCCCGTACCCCCCGCGGCATAGCGGAATCTCTCCCCACGTTTTTTCCGACGTTCTGATTGGGCCCACCTTCGAGGAGATGCTTAAATGAACATTGAACCTTCTGGCCCGTCTGTTGTCGAGGCAGTAACCACTGGTACAAGCAAGGATGTGCTCGTTGCGATGCGCGCCCGCTTGGCTTACTCGTTTGATGATCCGAACACTCCTGCACGGGATCTCGCGGCGATCACAAGGCGCATGACTGACCTTGATGACCGTATTCGATCGATTGAATTGGCAGAGCAGGAAGAAACCGATGAGGCGGACGAGGACATCACGGACGAAGAATGGGAGGGGGTCTGACCCTCACCTGTCTCAGATCGCGAAGCATCTGATCCTCCCTGAAGGGATCACTTCCACGGGGTGGCCTCAGGTCAAAGCGAGGGCTGCTCGGTTTGGCTGTACGTTCGACACGTGGCAGGAGGACTTGGGTAAGGTCTTGCTCGCTAAACGCGCGTCCGGCTTGTATGCCTGTGGCGTGGATGGTTTCCAGGCTTCCGTGGCGCGTCAGGTCGGTAAGACGTACACGCTGGGTGTGTCAATCATGGCGTTAGCGACCTTGCAAGCAAACCTGTTCGTGTTGTGGACGGCACACAGGACACGCACGGCAGATGAGACGTTTGAGTTCATGCGGGGCCTGTGTTTGAAACCGGGTGTTGCTCCATACGTGAAAGCGGTGCGCGCTGCCAATGGGCAGCAGGCTATTACGTTCAATAACGGCTCCCGTATTCTGTTTGGTGCTCGTGAAGGTGGTTTTGGTCGAGGTTTTGCTGGTGTTGACGTGGAAGTGTTCGACGAAGCACAGATCCTTGGACAACGCGCGTTGGATGACATGGTGCCCGCTGCTAATACGAGTTCGAATCCGTTGATTATTCGTATTGGTACTCCTCCTCGTCCGACGGATCCGTCGGAGCCGTTCACGAGCTTCCGTAAGGCCGCGCTTGCGGGTGAGCTTGCAGATGGCGCGTATGTGGAAATCGGTGCTGATGATGACGCGGATGTGGATGATCGTAGGCAGTGGGCGCGGGCTAATCCGTCGTATCCGAGGCGTACTCCAGAGTCAGCGATTCTGCGGTTGAAGAGGCAGCTTGGTGCGGAGTCTTTTCGGCGTGAGGGTTTGGGTATTTGGGATCCTGAGGTGTCGAGTCGGGCGATCGGCGCTGATGTTTGGGGCGCGTTGTTGGGTGAGCCTCAAGCTGGGTCGCGTTGGTGCGCAGCGGTGAGGTTTAGCGTGGATGGAGCAACAGTGGCTCTTGCCCGGGCGGGTTGGCACGCGAAGACGCGTAGCGCCCATGTGGAGCTCGCGTCCGAGCAGGGTGTGCGTCGCATGGGTGAGGGCGTGGGTTGGATTGTTGACTGGCTGATGGCGAATCAGCACAGGCTCGCCGCGATTGTCGTTGATGGCCGGTCTGGTGCCGGTGATCTTGTTGAGCGGCTTCACGCTGCTGGTATTCCTAAGCTCATGATTATCACGCCGAATACGGGTGAGGTGATTACTGCACACGCGATGTTTGACGCGGCGATCCGCGAAGGGAGCGTCACGCATCTTGATGACCCGGAGCTGGCTGCCGAAGCTGACACCGTTGCGCGTCGAAAGATTGGCTCGGGGGGCGGTTTTGGCTGGCAGGCACCAGAGGACATGACCTGTGCGGGACTGGACGCGGTAACACTCGCCCACTGGGCAGCAAAAACCACGAAGCGCAGGGCTAGGGCGCAAAAATCTAACGGAAAAGGGGTGATGGTCCTATGATCGACGCCACCAAGACAAACCTACTGGCTACGACGCTCACCGCACCGACTCACGTGCGCGGCATGGATGCCGAGACAGCACGCCTACTTGGTAAAGCTTGGGAAGTGTGGCTGAGGGTTCTTCCAAAGAATCGTCTCCTCAACGTCTACTACGACGGTCACCGCGCGTTCCGTGACCTCGGTATTTCCGTCCCACCGCAGATGCAGCGAACCCGCGCCGCCTTGGGGTGGCCTGCGAAGGCTGTACAAGCTCTTGCGCGAAAACACGTGTTCGAGGGCTTTTCCAGTGGTGGACAGACCGACCCTTTCGAGGTTGTGGAGCTGCTCGCCGCGAATGACTTCACCACCCAACTGTCCCAAGCGATTACAAGCGCGTATAAGCACGCGTGCGCGTTCCTGACTATCACGGCAGGAGACCGGGCGGCTGGTGATCCGCCGGTGGTCATTCAAGCCCGCGACGCGCTCATGAGCGCCGCACTGTGGGATCAGCGACGACGCGCAATGAAAGCCTTCCTGACTATCGATTCCACGGATGACCTTGGGGAACCTGACGGAGCTGTGTTCTACACACACGAAGAGACCTGGCAGCTCACACGCAAGGTGGGCGCATGGTCCGCCGTCCCGCTGGGTAACGCAACCGGCCAATTGCTCGTCGAACCCATCATTTACGACCCGCAACTGGGCAGGCCGTTTGGGAGGTCTCGGATTACCCGTGAAGTCAGGTATTTAACGGACGCGGCGATCCGCACTCTGGTACGCACAGAGACCAGCGCGGAGTTCTTTGCGACCCCACAGCGCTACGTGCTGGGTGTGGATGATGGGACCTTCGATGGGAGGGACCGTTGGTCAGCGGTGATTGGCAGACTGCTGGCGCTCACCCCTAACGAGAATGGGGATGTGCCAACGGTGGGGCAGTTTCCGCAAATGAGCATGTCCCCACATCTGGAAATGTATAGGCAGCTTGCTCAAAACTTTTGCGCGGCGACGAATCTTCCGACGTCGTCAGTGGGGATTTTCGCTGATAACCCTACGTCTGCTGAGGCGATGCAAGCAGCTGAGGCTGCGTTGGCTGATGAAGCTGAAGCACAGTGGAGGATTTTCGCCGGTCCTTTGCGTCGTCTACTCGGACAGGTGGTCATGCTGCGCGATAATCTCACTGAGATTCCCGCGCAAGTGTGGCGAACCGATGTGCGGTGGACTCCGGCGCGGTACGCGTCTCCTGCCGCGTCTGCTGATTTTGCTGTGAAGATGGTTCAGGCGTTCCCAACGTTGTCGGAGTCGCCTACTCTGATGCGTCGGGCGGGTTTGACTGAGGCGGATTTGGCGGCGATTCAGACGGAAACCGCATCGGCCCGTTCATCTGCGTTGTTAGACAGGCTTGCGACGGCAGGAGATTCCCAAGAACCGGAAACTGTCGAGGCCCCGCCCTCCGATGTTCAGGGGGTTGATATGAAAGCGAAGTTTGATGCGCTTGGTGTGGCTGTGCGTGCTGGTGTAGCCCCTGAAAGCGCGTTGAAGTATTTGGGTCTTGAAGGTGTGAAGATGAGCGGGGCTGTCCCAGTGTCGCTTCGTCTTCCTGAGAAAGACACGGTTGCTTTAGAGGAGGCGTAGCCTAGTGGTTGACCGCGGCGACGTGAACGACTTGACGAAGGCGCAGCGAACCGCGGCGGCTGCGGCACGCAGAGATCTAGAGGCGTTCTTTAAACAGGTCTCGGACTGGCCACCGGAAGAAGTACGCGATGCACTGTTAGAACTCATGCCGGTGATCGCATCAGAGTACGGTGACCTGGCGGCGTCGGTTTCGGCGCAATGGTATGACAAGGTCCGTCCCGATTCTGCACGTCCTTATTCTCCGACTATTCCTCCTCCGACATCACCTAAAGATGTGGAGCGTAGTGTGCGCACGGCGGCTCATTACTTGTTCGAGGGCGATTATGCGACATCGAAGCTTATTCTCGCTGGCATGCTTGAACGTCACATCAGCGGGCGTGGCCGCGAAACTATCGCTCGTAACACGTTGGCTGACCCGGACGCGAAACGTTTCGCCCGTGTCCCCAAGGGCAAGACGTGCGCGTTTTGTTCGATGCTGGCGTCACGTGGGTTCGTGTATGCGACGGAGGAGTCGGCGGGCAAGTTCAAGAAGTTCCACAGCGACTGTGATTGTCAGATTGTCCCGGCGTTCGGAAACAATATCCCCCACATTGAGGGGTACGATCCTGAGGCTTTGTATAAGGAATACTTGGCGGCCCGTGAAGTAGCTGAACCCGGCCCTAAAGGATACCCCGACGAGGCTACTATTTTGGCAGCCATGCGCACGCAGGGCGGTGACAAGTACACCGACAGCAAAGGTGTCAAACGCAACTCAACAAAACCCCGCAAGCTGAAACCTGCACTTAAAGATGGAAAATACCTAGCCACCCCACGCGGTGGAACGTCCCGGAGAAAGCGCCTCGACTTTGGCCCTGAAGATGTCAAACTGCCTGAAAAGGTTGTTGACCACATTCTCTACGGAAACGTGGGAAAGCGCGGCAAACGCAATGGCGGGCACCTGTTTGTTACTGTCATGCAAGAGATGCGCGAATCGCAGATCGCTTTCCCCAAGGAATGGGATAGCACACGAATTGCCAACGTCGTGCAATCGATTATCAACCGACCTGAGAAGGTGATCCAGATGGGACCAGGTGTAGCCCGTCTGTTGGCAACAATAGAGGGCGTTGAAGTTGTTGTTCAGTTGATTGTGAAGAAGAATCGCGTTCTTGTTTCTACTGCACATCCCATGCGGGGGCAGGGCGTGATGAGGGTTCACAACGGGCACCTAATACCCGTAGAATAGAGCTATGAATATCATCGATAAGGTGTTTGCTTTTGGAGATCAACACCTGACTCCTAGGCCGTCGGACGATGAAGTCCTGCGTTTTCAGGTCGAGATTTACGAAGATGCGGCGGCTATCATCAGCATCCTTAGCTTGCTTCAAGAACAGGGTGTGTATCCTGATGCTGAAACGCTTCGTGAAATCGCAGCCGAATACGAGGGCTTCGATGATCTCACCGAATACGTTGATGAGCTTCTTGAGGAGTCTATGACGGTCGCCTGAATTCGCTCATCTTTTTATCTGACCAACCCCGTTTAGCCCGTCGTGGCTGATCGGGGTTGTTTCATGCCCGCCTCCGCACGGTGGCGGGTTTTCGTATACCCGTTCCGCACGGAAAGGAACCCCTCATGTCCGACACCACCGCTGATACCACGGCGCAGACCACCACCGATGAAGCGCCTGCGAACGAAGCAACCCAAGAGGATCAGGCCGCACGACCTACAACCGACTGGGAGAAAGAGGCCAAGAAGTGGGAGGCGCGTTCTAAAGCGAACTTCGCTGCCGTCAAAGAGCGCGACGCTTTGGCTGAAGCTGTTAAAGCTAAGGACGCGGACCTAGCGTCCCTGCAAGCAAAGGTTGAAGCTTTTGAACACGAACGCAAACTCGACTCGTGGAAAACCAAGGTCGCCTCTGAGGTTGGCGTGCCTGCGAACCTCCTGCGCGGCACGACACTCGACGAAATCGAGGAGCACGGCAAGGCTCTTGCACAGGCGTTCAAGAATCTACCCCGCGGCCCCGTAGTGCCTCCTACCGGCGCGGAGTCGGATACGAAAACTCATGATCTTGCCGGATTTGTCGGTGAATTATTCGGCAGCAAAGACTAACCACTCAACTGTTTGAAAGGAGCCACCAATGGCTATTTTCTCTTCTTCTGACGCTAAGGTTCTTCTCCCCCGCCAGGTTGGTGAAGGCCTGATCAAGGAGACCCTCGCGTCTTCCACTCTCGCTCGCCTCTCAGGCGCACGCCCCATGCTGTATGGCAACGTCGACTACTTCACTTTTAATGCTCCACCGCGTGCGGAATTTGTTGAAGAGGGCGCAGACAAGTCCTCGACTACGGGGAAGTTCGGCTCTGTCACAGCCGCCCCGCATAAAGCTCAGGTCACGATGCGGTTCAACGAGGAGGTTCTTTTCGCTGACGAGGACTATCAGCTTAGTGTCCTTTCCACGCTGGCGGATGCTGGTGCGACCGCGCTTTCTCGCGCACTCGACCTGGGTGCTTATCATCGTATTAACCCGCTGACGGGTGCGGCGATTGAGAATTGGACGGAGTACATCACCGCCACAACGAACACTGTCACCCTTACTGACGGGGTGGACCCAGATGACGCTCTGGACGCGGCGATCGACACTCTGGTTGACGGACGCGATTCGTTCCCTGTCACTGGTGCTGCGTTTGATCCAAGGTTTGCTCGCTCTCTTGCAACGTTGAAGATCAAGGCTGGTGACCAGCCAACTTCTCAGCGTCGCTACCCTGAGCTTGGGTTCGGTAACAATATCGAGTCTTTCGGCGGTCTCACTGTTGCTCAAGGCTCTACGGTATCTGCTACCCCTGAGGCTGCTGATACGAAGGTCCGCGCGATCGTCGGTGACTTCACTGACGGAGTGCGTTGGGGCATCCAGCGTGACATGCCTATCGAGCTGATCCGCTTTGGTGACCCGGACGGTCAGGGTGATCTTAAGCGTAAGAACCAGGTGGCTTTGCGTCTTGAGGTTGTCTACGGCTGGTGGGTCGACAAGGCGAAGTTCGCCATCGTGAAGGCAGCGTAATCATGGCGCGTCTGATTCACCCGGCTACGGGGATTGTGGTGGAGGTCAGCAGCGAGCGGGCACGCGTGCTCGCATGGCCGTGCGTCGATGGGCCTGACCTTGAGGGTGAGGACACGTCAGAGCCTGACCTTGACAACCAGGCGGAGACGGCAAAACCCAGTCCAGCTCGCGCCAGGTCAAAACCGAAACGCACCGCGAAAACGCCAACGAAAACCAAAGCGACCACCAGCGATCCCGTCTGGTAACAACCACGAAGGGGCCCCACAATGAGCGAAGAAAACCCGCCGGAAACCCTCGTTGCTCCCAAAGAATACGAAGCCGCCTACGGTGAAGGATCCGCCGACACCAACACGCTGACAGCCTTGCTCGCCAAAGCAACCCGGATTGTCCGCGACGAACTCGCAGCCGACGGGTATGACCTATGGGACCTGCTCAACAAAGGCAAGATCCGCACGGATACAGCCAAAGATGTTGTCATCGACATGGTTGCCTACGCGCTGCGCTCCTCAAACGGGGCATTCGACGCTCCTTTTGGTGCAGCACAAGCCTCCATGACAGGCGGCCCGTATTCACAGTCGGCAACGTTCACCGCGCCCGTGGGGTCCCTTTCGTTCACCAAGGTTCACCGCCGACGATTAGGACTCCCCAGGCTCTCACGAGCCTTTGAGGTTGACCTCCTCACGGATCGCGAGGACCAGTCATGATCCGTGGGGAAACCATCACAGTTCTTGTTTGCCGCACGGTGGGTGAGGATGTTTTTGGGGAGCCTGTTGTTGAGTGGGTGGTGGAGGCGGATGTGGAAAACGTTCTCGTCTCTCCTGCGTCGACTAGGGATCTTGATGGGTCGATTAGGCCTGATGGTGATTCGTTGGATGTTCAGTTGCATTTCCCCAAGACTTACACGGCACCCCTTCGGGGCAAGCGTGTGAGGGTCGGCGGTGAGGTCTACGAGGTGGTGGGTAATCCGATTGCCTACCAGTCTCAGAACACGCCTACGCCGTGGGACAGGCCGGTCACCGCGCGGCTTGTTGAAGGCTAAGAGGAGGGCGCATGGCTTGGGCTCATGTGAATCTGAACTTTCAGGCGCTGGCGGAGATGACGAGTGATCTCGTGGAGGAGAAGACTCAGGAGGTTGCTTCGCGAGCGGGTGAGGGTTTCATCGGTGATGTGGTGTGGACGGATCGGCCGCACGGCGCGGTCCGAGCATCCACTAAGGACGCTGCGCAGCGTAATGCAAGGGAGAATACTTTGTTGAAGGCGGTGCAGTCGGGATGAACACTGAGGCATTGTTCCTGCGTTTCCTCAAAGACCGTTACCCAAAGGCACCAGCGTTTGTTGATGTGCCTGCGAAGCGGCCTCAGCGTTTCATCACAGTGGAGCGTACTGGGGGTCGCCGTGACAGCTTGTCTGACAAGGTGACGTTGGCGGTGCAGGCGTGGGCTGAAACTCGCGCTCAGGCTGCGCTTCTTGCAGACGAGGTCACCCAACTCCTCTTGGATGCTCCACTGACGTTGCCGACGCTCGCAAGCGTGGATGTGCTGTCGGTGTATAACTTTCCAGATCCTGACTCGGAGAATCCCCGCTATCAGATGACCGTGGTAGCCACGGTGTTTCCTGGCGCGTAAGAGAGATTTGAATGAGTCACAACTATCCGGAAATTCCAGATAGTTGATCTACTACCTACTACTCCATAAGGGGCATGGCAGCTTTCTTTGTTAGGAGAAATTACAATGGCAAAACCAAATAGCGCGCTGGTCACAGCCGCGAAGCCGGTGGCGGCGGGCGCGATTTCCGCAGCCAGTATCGATGCTAAGGTTCCCACGGACGCGTCTACGGAGCTTGACGCGGCGTTTAAGCGTTTGGGTTACGTGTCTGAGGACGGCTTGACCAACGGTATCGAGATGGATACTGAAGACGTTAAGGACTGGGGTGGGGACACTGTCTTGGTGATCCGCACGTCGCGTACGGAGACGTTCACGTGGAAGTTCATTCAGACTCTTGATCCGGATGTCTTGGCTGAGGTTTATGGCGCCGACAACGTTAAGGGAACCCTTGAGACGGGCCTGACGGTCATTCACAACTCTTCTGAGCTTCCCAGGCGAGCGTACGTGTTCGAGATGCTCATGACTGGTGGCGTGATTAAGCGGATCGTGGTGCCGAATTCGCAGATCACTGAGATCGGTGAGGTCGTGTACACCAAGGGCGAGCCGGTGGGCTACGAGGTCACTCTCATGTGTTACCCAGATGAGGCTGGGAACACGGTGTATGAGTATCTGGCTAAGCCTAAGCCCCAGAGCAGTGAGGGCTAAGAGGCCTGATCGCTTTAAGACGCGCGGGGCGGGGGATTTTTGTTGTGCCATGCCCGCCCCCGCCCCGCGTCAACACACCATAAGGAGGGGCGTGGCACAACAGAAAAACGAAGTTTGGAGCATGGCAATGACCACTACACCGTCGAAGATCCAGATCACTGTGCGCGGGGTTGACCTGAAAATCAACGCCAACGTGTGGGACGACTACGAAATCATCGAGCTTCTGGGAGGCGCGGAGAAGAACATCACCGCGCTCGCGGATGTCCTTGAGAAGGTCTATGGGGCGGCCCAGTTGAAGAAGATTAAGGCGAAGATCAAAGAGGACATGGGGTATGTGTCTTCGAGTGAGATCTCGAAGTTTTTGGGCGAGACAATGCAGGCGGCAGCCCCAAACTGATGATGCTCCTGGGCGCGGCAAGGCACGCGCCCGCGGAGCTTTCAGCGGATTTCAAGCGCTTCTACGGGGTTGACGATTGGCGCACCCTCAAGCCCACTAGGGCTGCTGATTGGTGTGCGGCAATGATCAGTCAAACCGAGTCGTGGACGCATCGGGCGATTAACCCTGATTGGCAGTGGAGCCTGCTGCATAACCAGTGGGGTGTTTTAGCGTCCGATGCGTTGCGGTGGTTGCAGTGGGCGAAAACAAAAGACGGCCAACGCAATATGAACAGGCCTAAGCCGTTCCCCAGGCCCCGCGTGGCGAAGAAGTCTGATTACGTGTCGGTCCCCATTGATGAGTTGGAGCGTAGGCTCGCGGCTCCTCGGGAAAACTATGTAGAAAAAAGCACCTAACCAACCCGAGTGGCATGGTGTTTGTGTGAATTCAAGTAAGGAAAGGGCGGGGCGCATATGGCTGGTGTTGACATTGGGGAAGCATGGATCAATATCGTCCCGTCGTTTAAAGGATTCACAAGCAAAATAGGTGAAGAGGTTGGTAAGAACTTCCCACCAGTCACTATTCCCGCACCCAAAGTCCCTAAAACCTGGGGGAATAAACTTTTCGAGTCGGTCACGCAGTCGGCTAAAAAGTTCGTATCTGGGTTTAGTGACATTCGGGTGGCTGAGTCGGCTATCTCAGGGGTTGCCGGGGCGCTTGGGGGTCTGACCCGTGCTGCCCTTAACCCTGCGATTCAGTCTTTGGGGAGCTTCTATGCGGGGTTAACCAGCGCGCAAGCAGCGGCTTCGGCTCTGTCTGGGCGGATGGGTACTCTCGGCGGGCAAGTTCGCACCGCCGCGCTGCGCGCCGCAGCCTCTGTGAGCTTGGCTTTTGAAGGAATCCATTTGGATGCAGCTCGCGCGTTCTCAAAGATCAGGTCGACAACTAGCCAAGCGTTTTCGAATCTTACGGGAATAGCCCGCAAGGCTGCCGGTCCGCTTGTTGAGGCTTTTGGTCCGGTTGCCTCGCGTATCGGTAAAAAGTTTGCGCCCGTAGCTTCTTCAGTGGGCGAGTATCTGCGTTCGATCGGGCAGGCGTTTACTCCGGTTGGATCAAAACTGGTCAACGCCGCAAAAAACGCTGCATCTAACGTGTGTAGCGCCCTTGCTTCTGGCTTGAAAGGTTTGCCTGGGATCGCAAAAAACGCCGGGACCAGAGCAGCTCAGGCGCTAGGTAGTGCCCTGAAAAGTGCTGCCACCGCCACGGTAGGTGCAGCTGCCGCGGGGATCGGCTACTCCCTGACAGCTGGGTTTAAGCGCCTCAACACCATTGATACTGCTCAAGCGAAACTTCGTGGTTTGGGTAATGACACCAAGGCTGTTGCGTCGATCATGAAGAACGCAAACGCTGCTGTTAAGGGCACTGCGTTTGGTCTTGGCGATGCCGCCACGGTTGCAGCGTCTGCTGTTGCTGCTGGCATTAAGCCCGGGGGCCAGCTTGAAGGGGTCTTGAAAACCGTCGCTAACACTGCTGCTGCTGCGGGTATTGGCATGGATGAAATGGGGTCGATCTTCAACAAGGTCGCCACCTCTGGTGTTGCTTACACTGATGATCTCAATCAGATGGCTGACCGGGGGATCCCCATCTACCAAGCGCTCGCGGATCGTTTGGGAGTGTCCACCTCACAAGTCAAGAAAATGGCGTCTGAGGGCAAGATCAGTTTCGCTGATTTTGAAGCCGCTGCTTCAGGTGCTGCCGGTCATGTGGCCGCTGAAATGGGCACCACTCTTCCAGGAGCGTTCGCGAACCTGAAAGCCTCCTTGGGGCGCATCGGAGCGAACCTCGAAAAAGGCTTGTTCCCCAAGATCGCGCCACTCATTCAGGCGGTCACGTCAGCGCTTGGGCCCTTAGAGGACAAGGCCACAGCGATTGGTGAGGCCATTGGTAACCGTTTGGGGCCGTGGATTGACAAGGCCACCTCGTGGTTTACTCAACTAGGTCAAAGCGCCGGCGGCATTCCTGGGGTGTTGGAACGCTTGGGTGGGGTTTTTACGAATCTCAGCGGAATCATCGGTCCTCTCACAGGCGCGTTCGGCGCATTGGGGATCGGTGGGATTGGCAAGCTCGCATCCTCTATCCCAGGGCTCAGCGGCTTGCTTGGTCCCTTGGGGGGAGCACTAAGATTCTTAGGTGGACCCGTTGGGCTACTCGTTGGCGCGTTCGCGGGTCTTGTCGCAGCATCACCGCCACTACAAACCGCCCTGAGTGGCCTCGCCCAAGGCGTGTTCACCACGTTAGGTACTGTGATTAGCCAACTCGCACCGATCATTGAGCAACTCATGCCGGTCTTAGCGCAGGTAGCAGAAACTATCGGTGGAGCACTAGCTCAGGCGGTGACAGCTTTGACACCGGTGATCACCCAGATCGTGACGATCCTAGGTGGCGTGGTCGCTCAACTCCTACCCATGCTGATCCCCGTGATCACGCAGATCGCCGATGTGATCGCCCAAATCATGCCGGTCCTGGTGCAGGTGATCACCCAGATCCTGCCCCCCATCATGACTGTGGTCCAGGCACTCATCCCGGTGCTCATGCAGGTGGTTAGCGCAGTGATGCAAATCATTGGGGCTCTTGCTCCTCTTTTGCCACCGATCGCCCAGCTCATCGGAGCACTCCTACCACCACTGGTGTCCTTGTTCTCTGCGGTACTCACCCCAGTTATCCAACTGGCCGGGACGATCATCAGCAATCTCATGCCAGTGATCACCTCGCTAATCAGCGTCCTCAGTGGCCTCATCCAGTTCGTGACCGGTGTTTTCACGGGCAACTGGTCGGGCGCATGGAATGGCATCAAGCAGGTGTTCTCCGGAATTTGGAACACAATCAAATCACTGCTATCGGCAGCAATGTCGATCATCTCCTCCCTGATTTCCTCGGCGCTCTCAATCATCTCGGGCGTGTGGAACAGCGTATGGGGGGCCATCAGTGGGTTCTTTTCCAATATTTGGAACGGCCTCAAATCCGCAGCATCAGCTGGGATCAGCAACGTTGTTTCAACAGTCACGGGCATTAAAGACAAGATCTTCGGATTTTTCGCAGGTGCCGGATCCTGGCTCCTTGACTCGGGAAAGAAAATCATCCAAGGCCTCATCGACGGCATCGGCAACATGATCAGCGGCGTAACCAACGCAGTTAGCAACGTCATGCAAGCCGCCCGAAACCTCCTGCCCTTCTCCCCAGCAAAAGAAGGACCATTTTCTGGCAAGGGCTGGACCCTGTACTCGGGCCGGTCAATCGTCGAGGCTCTCGCCCAAGGCGTATCCCAACGCGAAAACGCCCTCACCGGGGCTATCGGCAACACCATGTCAGCAGCCCACGACGCGCTCGCGGACTCAAACCTGTCCGCAGGGTTCGAGGAAGCGATTGACGCCGGGTGGAATGATGCGCAAGCAAAACTCACTAGTGTCAACGGCTTGTCGGCTGGAGTGGCGATGGACATGACCGTAAAGAACGCGCGTGACCCGCAGGCCGAGCGTGATGAGCGGATCCTGCGAATGCTTGCTGCGCTTGAATCCATGTTCGGACAAGGAGTGGATCTGGCGCTCAACGACCGTGGTGCGCGGGTCATGGCTGGCCGTTTGTCTCCTGCGATGAGCGGGGAGTTTTCACGCATGGCCGTGATGGGGCGTTAACCCAAAAGAAAGTGGGGTTAGTTGTTATGAGTTGGGAGCAGAGATTCAAACCCGCCGGGCTTGAGGGGTTGATGATCAACGATCGGCCTATTGAAGAGCTGGGAGTCGGTGTGGAGTCGGCGGGGGTTTCTACTGGGAGGGCGGACCCCCGCCTTCAGTATCAGACGGTTCCGGGCGTTGATTCAACGGTTGATCAAACACTCGTCGGCTCTACAGGATTAGCGTTCGTGGACCGCCGGGAAATCACGATCAACATTTACACGGTGGGCTCTGCGCATGACATTGTGGCTGTGAAAACCCTTATCGGGGGCCTCCACGGAGGCGTGGTTTCAATCTCGTGGAGGAACCTACCTGGCACTTATGAGGGCCGCTTGAGTGTTGGAGAGTGGATAGACCTGGTGACCCGGCGGGGGGAAACCGCCTCCCGTGCGACATTGACGGTTAACGCAGGCCCACTGTGCGTAGGCAAAGAAGAACGGATCAGGCTCAGCACCGGAGAGAACGCGGTTAGGGTTGGCGGGAATCGGCCCGTGTGGCCCAGGTTTGAACTCAGCCTCACCGGCTACTCCAAGGCGGTCAGAGTCCTTGACTACGCAGGCAGGTTCGTGGAATTTACCTCATCGTCAACGATGACCGGTAGTGCAGTATTCGATTTGGATCCCATGAAACGGGTAACGAGGATCAATTCGAACCACCGGGCAATGACGCTTGCGTCTACACCTTTTGCTTTGAATCCGGGAATGAATCAGCTCATGGTTTCCGGAGCCTCAGGGACACTCTCATACAGGCCAGCCTATTACCTCTAGAAAGGGTGGGGGCATATGCGTTTTGCTGTAAACGATAGGTGGGGGAACACCCTTCGAGATCTCTCCACGGTGATGTCAGCTGTGAGAACACGCGGCGTGGATGCGACAGACACGTTGGATGTGACCTGCGCGGAAGCCATCGAAAAAGGCCAGCGACTCCTCATTGTTGACTCAATGGACCGGGTTGGTGAATACATTGTCCAATCAACTAAAACCACTCGGGGTGAGGCTCTGCCATTCACTATCGCGTACTGCGCGTCTTCAGTGTCAGAGCTGGCGTTGACGTTCATCGACGAGAAAAGGAACCGACAGGCAACCGCGACAGCGTGCCTGACGAAAGCCCTGGAGGGCACAAGGTGGAGGGTTGGGACGGTTGAATCACCCACCACGACACAGGCGGCTAATATTTCGTTCTACCACGTGTCCGCGTTGGAAGCGGTCAACAAGGTCGCCGAAACCTTCGGCCTTGAAATCGAAACCTCCTACGCCCTCGCTGAGGATGGAATCACCGTTGCGACACGGCGAATTAACTTGCGTCGCCGTAGGGGCACTGCGACGGTTTCACGCCGCTTCGAATACGGCCGTGACCTTCTTGAGATTGAACGCACGATCGACCCCGAAGATGTCGTCACTCGCCTATACCCGTTTGGCAGAGGCGTTGAGGAAACTGATTCTGAAGGGAACGCGACCGGAGGATATTCACGCAAGATCGACATCTCAAGTGTCAACTCCGGACGTAAATACATTGAGGACACCGAAGCGACGAGGCTGTGGGGGGTCACCGGCCCCGACGGTCGCACTCTCCCAGCCGACGGCATCGTGGAATTTTCTGAATGCGAGGAACCCGCAGAACTCCTCTCCCTTGCACGCAAGCACCTCACCCAGGTGTCTAAACCTAAAGTGTCATACACGGCAACTGTTGCCGCGTTGGCAGCCGCGGGCATGAACGCTGACGGCGTGGACATCGGCGACGAAGTCCACATCGTTGACACCACGTTCGATGAGCCGCTGCGCTTGCAAGGCCGGGTCCTTGAAATCGAAGAGGATCTTGTTGCAGGACTAGGAGAAGCGAAGATTACGCTGGGGAACATTCGGCAGTCCTACACGCAGATGATGGCAGCCCGGGCGCAGGCTCTCGATGGTCTCGTTTCTCGCGCTGGAACGTGGGATGCTGCCGCCGCGGGGTCTTCAGCCTACATTGACCGAATCATTGAGCGGATCAACGAGATCATGAACGCCACCGGCGGCTACACCTACCTTGTTCCCGGTGAAGGAATCTACGTGTACGACCGTCCCAAAGAACAACGCCCCACCAAATGCATTCACATCGGCGGCGGGTTCTGGCGTATCGCGAACTCTAAAAAATCCAACGGCGAATGGAACTGGCGCAACATGGCATCCGGGGATGGGATTTTCGCTGACACGATCCACGCGGGCACCATCCGCGGCGGAGCGTCAGCGTGGAACCTCGAAACCGGTGAAATCACCTTTAACAAGGGGATGATCAAAGGCGGGTCCAGCTCATGGAATCTCAACACTGGGAAACTCATCACCGTAGGCATGCAAGCCTCCAGCATCACCGCTCAGGGAGTATTCGAGTGTGGATCAACCAACGCCTACGGGATCCGGCTCAACACCACCGGGCAGATGGCCGGGTATTGGAAAGGCGAGAAAGTCGGCTATATCGACTACTCCACAGAGGTTTACGACATCACCAACCCGTCAACCAAGTGGCACGGAATGCAGCTGCAATCCAAGGAGATCATCAGGATCTCTACCCCGAAGATCTCAGTCGCAGCCACAAGCGACACATCCGAGGTCTCGACTGCAACCTTCACGGGGACGATCACGCAACCGGTGGTTACCTCAATCACCTACGGCGCTAACGGTCACCAGACTCACCACTACGGCAATCTCAGGCTGACGTTCATTAACGGTCTACTCACCTCCTACTCCACGATCGACAAATAGGAAGGAAAACCCCCCTTATGAAAGCTAACCCTGTGGTCGTGTACTGGCTGCACGACGTTTTGTCCCGCAGTGAAGAAATGATCACCTCCTACAACATCGCCGACCTGCGTGAGGCCACAGCAAGGATCGGGAGGCTGGTGGTCGCTGAAAGAGCTGACGGTACACGCGAGATCATCACCGACCTAAACACCGTGTCCGACCCAGCGATCGCTAACACGCACGCAGCCAGCCGACCTGTCATTGAGGAGTAAGAACATGGCTTTGGATGTATTCCGCACAATCGATGTTGAGATTTCAACCGCCAACGATTACGTTCCACCGATCCGACTTTCAGGTGGGGACCACAATGGCCGCTACCTGAGAGTCAAGCTCTGGAACGGGTCCTCGCCAGCCCAATCCACTGGTCTGACAGCCCGCCTGCTGTTCAACCCCTGTGACGGATCATCTGGTGGTTATGTGACAATGACAGCCGTGTCCGGGCAAGAAACCGCATGTTGGCAAGCCCCCATCCCCACCGAAGCTCTCACTGGAACATCCGCTCGCCTCGCCGTCCAAATCGTCCAAGGCCAAGACCTCTTATGTACGCGGGTCATTGAAGCGTCAATTGATTCACCCATTATCCGCACAGACGCCCAGCCAGCCAGAAACGCGCTCAGTGAATTCTTCGACGCAGTTGACCGCGTCGGAAACGTCACTGAAAACGCACAAACAGCTGAAGCCGCCAGAGCCAAGGCTGAGGCTAAGCGGGTGGAGGAAGAAAACCGGCGGGCATCAGCGGAGTCCGGGCGCGTCAACGCGGAAAATCAACGTATATCGGCTGAAAACAATCGCGGGTTCAACGAGACAAGCAGGACCAACGCGGAAACCCAACGCGCCTTGGCGGAAACCGCACGTGAATCTGCGGAAGCCCAACGCCGTGAGGCTGAGTCCGAGCGGGAAAAAAAGGAAAAATCCCGTGCCAGCACTGAAGCCGCGCGCGCGACAGCTGAGCGGCTGCGCGATGAACAGCAAGCGCGCAATAACGCCGACCAGGTCAAAAACAACCGCGATGCCAAAGACATCCAAGCCAAAATCATCCAAGAATGCAAAAATCACTTCGCACCCTTGTCCCACCAGCACTCCGCTGGGGACATCACCTCCGGGACCCTCCCGGTATCGCGTGGTGGTCTCGGCATCGAATCACCGATGGAAGCACGGGCAGCACGGCAATCCATTGGAGCGGCTTCACAGGAGGAGCTAGAAGACCTACGGAACTCACTCGGGTCGGGAGAGTCTACCCCTTGGGAAACCCTGCCGCTGGGAGATGGTTGGGCACCCATTAATGGTCAGACACCGCGTATCCGTAAAGTAAACGGCCTGGTGTGTATCGACGGTGTTGTTATGCAAGCAGGCGGCGGGGTTGTTGCTTATGTTGCGACAATCCCACCCGCATATCTTCCCTCTTCTGGGGAGCAGGTGATCGGGGTAACTCTCACGAGGGCCACATTCGATAGTTCCCTCTCCAAAAACATGAACATAGTCATCTCCGCTGAATCAGGAAACCTCTTCCTCGACGAACCAACCAGCACGGAATTCGGCATTGGGTGGGCTATCCCCCTGACTGCGACCTACGCGCCGAGGTAACCCGACAGCAGCACGTTTCACCCCCAACCCCCACAGTGTTGGGGGATTTTTTATACCCCACACGATCAAAGGAGAAAACACATGTACGCATACGAGACGGGCATGAACTCGCCCGCCTACACGCACGGCCGCCCAGGCGTGGGCAAGCCACAGTTCATCGTCTTGCACCATTGGGGAGCACTGGGACAACTGTTCGCCAACGTCCTGGCGTTCCTTTGCAGGCCAGGGGCTGACACGTCCGCACACTACGTCGTCGAGAAAGGCAAGGTCGCCTGCATTGTCGATCCTGACGACACGGCCTGGCACGCTGGAAACTGGGACGCGAACCTTCGAGGCATCGGCATCGAGTGCCGCCCAGAGATGGACAAGGCTGATTTCGAGACTGTCGCCGAACTCATCGCAGAGCTTCGCCACGCCTACGGGCCACTCCCCCTGCGCATCCACAAGGAATTCTTCGCCACCGCATGCCCAGGACGATGGGAAGCGCAACGCTCCGCGCTCGATGCCCGCGCGAACGCTCTCATGAAAGGCGCAAAGACTGCCGCAGCGGCCTCGGTGTCTAAGCCCGCTGCGAGTAAAGGCCCGAACTATGAGGCTCTTGCCGATGCGGTGATCCGCGGGGAATACGGGTCCGGTGAAGAACGCATGCGACGCTTGGGCAACGCCTACGCCAGGGTCCAAGCAATCGTCAATGCCAGGCTTCTTGGTGGCCAGCCCACGCCAACACCCCTGCCTGCGAAGCCAGCAGGCGCAAACATCGACGCCCTCGCCAAAGCGGTCATCCGCGGCGAATACGGCACAGGCGATGCGCGCCGCCAAAAACTCGGCAACCTCTACGACCAGGTCCAAGCCCGCGTCAACCAAATCCTCGGCGCGGGAGCAACCGCACACCGTGCAGGCGCAAACATCGATGCTCTCGCCGATGCGGTCATTCGCGGCGAATACGGCAACGGGGACGAACGCCGAGTCCGACTCGGCGCGAACTTCGCGGCCGTCCAAGCCCGCGTCAACCAGAAACTTGCGGCGTGAAGGAGGGACCATGCTCGGTATCGATTTTGACCCGCTCATCACATCCGGTGCTGTGGGGGTGCTTGCGACAGTATTGCAGGCGGTGTTTGATCAGCCCAGGTTCACGGCGACGCATCGGCGTCTCATCGCCCTAGGGCTTGGACTGGTCTTATCTGTGGTTATTTGGTGGGCGGGAGCCTACCCCGCGTCCTGGCAGCTCATCGCAACCCAAGCGTCCGTGGTTATTGCGTCCGCTGCGGCGGCTTTCACCATCCTCAAGCAGGTTGGGGTGATCGACTGGATCGGACACGTCACCCCAGGCGGTGAGGCCTACACGCCCAAGCATCGAGAAGGTGACGCGGATTGATAACGGCCCTAAATCCGGTATTCGATTTCTTCACCGACCCAAGGCTTGCCACCGAGCTGGTCTCCCTCGGTGTAGTCATCATCGGTGTGGTCAAGCTGTTTTTTGTTGGGCTTGAAAAGCGGATGACTTCTCGTCTGTCAGCGATCCACAAAACCGCAGGAGACGGAGCCAGGGCCGCTGAAACCGCGAAAGAACAGACCACCAACAGTCACGGGACAAACTTGCGTGATGACCTAGACGAGGTGAAGAAAATCGCCCAAAATGCCCTCAACAACACCGCTCAGATCATGGAGCGTCAAGAATCAGACGCAGACCTGGACGAGCACCGATTCCGCAGGCTCGAATCCCAAGTCGATGGCGTACGCGACGATCAGAGGAGCCTGACTGAATCGGCGGCGCGAGAACACCAGATCATCCACGCAAGAATCGACGACGTGAAAGGAGTCTGCCCCGCCTTTCAACACGGCAACACATCATGCTGACAAACACCCCGCCCCACCCAGGCAACTAACAGCTTGGGTGGGGCGGGTTTCGTGTATTCGAAGAGCGGATCCTACACAGCAACGGCTTCTTTCATCGTTGCGATCGTTGGACGATGTTGGGGCCCGGCAAGTCTGAGCAGCGTACCTTCTGGATGCTGGCGCAGGTAGTCGAGAAACATATCTACCGTGGAATCAGCATCACACGGCATCGACAGTTCAGTCTCACTGCCACATGCGAACGTTCCCTCTTGGCGAGCAAACGGTAAGAGCACGGCTTTACCATGTGTAAGAATGAACACATTAGCGTATCCACCTGCAACCTTCACACGATCGAAGAGATCCTTCATTGGTTCATCTCCAAGGGCTGTCACGACGAACTGTCGACCAATGTCGTTGACAACAGGAAGATTCTCGGGGTGGCTCGCCAAGGACTTGAGGATTGTTTTCGTGAATTCCTTGCGCTGGTCATCAACGGTCATCATCGTTCCCCTTCCTCTCTTCTGATCAGACTATCAGCGTAGCGACTAAGGGTGGGGACCTTGACTCCGATGCGCTTGGCCAGATCCGTGCGAGACAGGTAACGCCGAGTCATGACAGCTTCCGATTCTCAATAATTCGGGCTGCGGCGGTCAATCCAAGCGCTGTGAGGGTGAGTAGGGCACATACGACAGTTGCCGTGTGGTGACCGCGGGAGGCCGTGAATACGGTAGCTCCAGCTGAGGCAATGATGAACCACGTGGTGTCGATTTTCATGGTGAGGCTCCTTACACAACAACCGGCATTTTCGCTGCCAGCTCCCGGTCACGCTCAGCCGCCGCACGCTGATACCGCATCGCCACAGACACATCCTTATGCCCACCCCGCGCCATAATCTCCGCAACCGTCGCACCCTGCTGAGCGAAAATCGTCAGACCCGAGGCCCGCAGATCATGGAACCGGAACGCCCGTGGCATCCCCACGTTCTTCTTCGCCCGATTCCAATAGCGGTTATGCGCGGACTGAGACACCGGTTTACCCTCCTGGAGCGGGGACGGGAAAACAAACGCGTCCTCCCCCTCTCCCACAAACTCATCCAGGTGAGCCTTGATGAGAGGGACCAACGCCTCAGGGATCGACAAGGTGCGCGTGTCTTTCGCCTTCGTCGGTGTAAGGCGTGGGGGCTGCTCCTTTTGATTCCACTGCCGCACGATACGCACCGTTGCCCGCCCAGGCTTGTCTAGGTCCACAAAATCACCGCGCTGCAACCCCAACACCTCACCCTGACGAGCCTCCACCCACATGCCCAGGTAAACGGTGAGCTGCAAAAGAGGCGGCATGGCCTCAGCCAACGACTTGACCTGCTCGGGTGTCGCGAGTTGGGCACGCCGCGTCGCAGACGTTTCCGGCGCTGTTTCTTTATACCGCACGGGCGACGTGATGAGTCCTCCCTTGTTTTGTTCAACGGCGACATTGAACATGCGGCGGATGACGATTAGCGTTTTCGCTTCTTTGGCGGACGAGGTTTCACGCGCTCGGCGCATGATCGCTTTGATATCGTCCTCGGTTACGTCAACGAGCAGCTTGTCTCCAATGTACGGAATGACACTGTTGTTGATCTGGCCTTTGTATTCACGCAGTGTCCCTCGGCTCTTGAGGCCCTGTTCGACCTCACGTTCCACTTGGGCGAGCCATTCTTGTGCCCATGCTTTAACCGTAAGGTTCTTTTCCTGTTCAAGTTTCTCGGCATCTTCGCGGGCCCGCTTTTCAGCGCGGCGTTGCTCTGCGGTGACGAATTGGCCGGTGATTTTCTGGGCACGCGCGATATCTAACGCAGCTTTCGCGTCTTTCAAGACCGGGTAGTCACCAACCAGGTGACGCTTCCCGTCGATGCTGATCCTCACTCGATACATTCCACGGTACTCAACGATCCCTCGGGGAAGTTTTGCCGCAACCACCTTGGTACCTCACTGTCGCCGGGGCTGTTTTCTGGTACCGCTATGGTACCGTTTTTGCGGTACCAAAACGTCATAAAGCGTCAAAAGTTGTCATAAGCAAAGCGGCGGAGACTCCGACTTTTCCCAATGATTCCAACAGAAAACCCCGGAACCATGCGGTTCCGGGGTTACCTACAGTGGAGATGGGGGGAATCGAACCCCCGTCCGACGGCCGGCCCCGAGGTCTTCTCCGGGCGCAGTCTGCGTAAGTATTTCTCGGCCCCCGGCATCATGCAGACCTGCTACCGGATAGGCTCAGTCAGCTAAATGTCGAAGCAAGCCCACCGACGTGACTTGCAACCAGTGGCTCCCTGAATGACGCCAGACACCAGGCTGGGAGCACCACCTGGGCTGACGGACTAAAGGTTCACGCGGCGATATCAGGCGGCGAGAACGTAGTCGGTGCGGTTCTGTTCAGCACCTATTGGTTTACACGCATCGTTTGCGAGTAGAGCGCGCATCCTCGGCCCGCTTCCCCTCGATCGACGACCGTCGTCGAAACCGATCATCCCCTATTGAGTTTATCCACTCACCGGCCAGGAATTTACTGGCCAGATGCACCAGCATATCTCAGCCTCACGGCTCTGACAATAGGCACACGGAAGCAGCCTCGTCCTCGTCCCCTGAAAAACAGGGAAACCTAGTGCCTGGCTTGGCGGACGTAGCGACGCATTGCACGCTCGGCATCGCGCTGATCCTGAGCTTCGCGCAACGCCTGACGTTTATCCCATTCCTGTTTGCCCTTGGCCAGGGCAATCTCCACTTTGGCTCGTCCCTCGATGAAGTACAGTTCAAGCGGCACAATCGTGTACCCCTTCGCCTGAACCTTCGACGCCAGCATCTGAATCTGCTCCTTGTGAAGCAGCAATTTGCGTTTACGGGTTGGCGCATGGTTATTCCACGATCCTTGCGAATACAGCGGAATGTTTGCCCCGTAAAGCCATGCCTCGCCGTCTTTGACTTCAACCCAGGAGTCCACAAGGGATGCGCGCCCCATCCGCAGCGCTTTCACTTCGGTGCCCGACAACACGAGCCCGGCCTCCCACGAATCCTCAATGAGGAAGTCATGGCGCGCTTTCTTGTTGCGCGCGATTGTTTTCTTCGCGTCGGATGCGTTCTTGCGCCGCTGCGCCTCAGTGGGCTTCGGCTTCTTCCATTCCTTCGGCATCGTGCACCTCCTCCTCGTTGTCATTGACGAGGACGACTCCTCGCGTTCACCCGTTCCCAGCCATTTTCCTCACCGCTCCACGTCAGAGCAACGCGGCTGTCAACTGGCTGAGGCCTCTGAATGAGGCGTGACAGCCCATTCTAGCGTCCAAGGCGCACGCCCGTGAGACCAGCAGCGTTCCTTGGGTATTAGACCAGCTGGCATTCCTTGGGCAAGGACGGCATCTTCTGCGATCAGAAGAAGTTCATTGGGTCGACGTAGGTGCCATTCTGAATCACACTCAGGTGCAGGTGGCATCCTGTGGAGTATCCGGTGGTCCCGACCTCGCCAAGAACCGTTTCGGGTGTCACGTGCTGGCCCGGAGACACGTAGATTCGCTGCAGGTGCATGTACTCCGTGATGATCGAGGATCCGCGCACAAGCCCGTGATTGACATGCACGTAATTTCCTTTGCCGATTCCGGAGGTCGCTGCCACAACCTCACCTTCGGCAACGGGGTAGATCGGCGTTCCGCACGCCGCAGCCATATCCGTTCCTTCATGAAGCATGCCGTAGCCGAGGACGGGGTGAATCCTCCATCCGAAAGGAGACGTGATGACAACGCTTGTCAGGGGATAACGCCATCCGGTCGACGATGCCCGCGTCACATAGTTCTTCCGACGATTCTCGGCATCAATTTTCTCCAGAGCGGCAAGCTTTTCTTTTAGTTCAGCTTGGGCTTCATCCAGCTGCTTCTTCGCCGTATCTTTCTTGGAGTCCCATTCCTTCTGCTTAGCTTCCGCCTGCGCCTTGAGCGTCGTCAACGACTCAACCTGCTTCGCTGCCTCATTCTTCGCGGCTTCGGCATCATCGGCCGCTTTCTTCGCTGTCTGTTCGAGCGAGGATATGCGCTTCGTGATCGCTTCCTGTCGCGACACTTGCGAACGGTGAGTGGCTTCCACGCCAAGAGCTGCGCTCAACGCCTGCGATTGAGAGCGGCTCATCGCATTTGCTGCCGCCGCGCGATCGTCGATCGACGCCGTTCCCTCGGCTGTCAATGCCACTGCAATCGCCGAAGGCGACCCATCTTTATACATCTGTCGGGCGAGCGAAGCGATCGCCTGCGACGCCTGTGTTTGCTGGTCCTCAGCTTTTTTTATCTCGCGCGTCAGCGAATCTTTCTCCGCCTGAGCGGACTCTAACTGCCCGAGCGCGACCTCGTGTTCGCGGGTGGCTGCGTCGAATCGCGAATGTGCTTCGTCGAGTGCGGCCTGAGCCGTTGGGATCTGAGATTTCAACGAATCAAGTTCGATGTAGATCTGCGCGAGGTTGGAGTCAATGCCCTCAAGCTGGGACTCTAGGGTCGACACGGATGCCGCTGCTTTGTCTTTTTCGCGGACAGCTGCATCTCGATCGTCCTCGGCCATCGCAGGAATTGATGCGAGGAATGCGAGGGCCACAGTACACGTCGCAGCAATACCGGCGCGGGCGATTCCTCGTCCCCATGAACGAGGACGAGCTGCCTCCTGAGCGTCACTGAAATCAACGGAACCCATGTCGAGACTCCTTTTTATGCCTTCGTGTACTTCGCCAAGGACACAGCTGACGCGATGAGCGCAAGAAGCACAGCCGCAAGAATGAGTACCGGCGCCATGAACCACACCTGAGGGATGCCAATGAAACTGGTCCACTGGAACGCCGGAGCAAGCCACTGTTGGACAAGGAAATGGACGCCTGCGAAAAGCGTGCCAATGGCCATGAACGCACCGACGATCGCGGCGAGGGCGCCTTCGATCATGAACGGAGCCTGAATGAAGAGGTTCGACGCTCCGACGTATCGCATGATCTGCGTTTCTTGCTCACGGCTCATCGCGGAGAGACGAATCGTGGTTGTGATGAGAAGAATCGCCGCAACGATCATTACCGCACCCAAACCAAGGGCAAGGATTCGAGCCGAGTCGATGACGTTAAACAACGGTTCAACGATCTCGCGTTGATCGCGAACGTCCGAGACTCCCGACACCCCGGAGAACTCTTCTTTAATAATCGAATACTGCTCCGGGTTGACCAGTTTGATGCGGAATGACACCTGCATCATGTCGGCGCTGGTCCACTGCCCGAAAGCTGAGTCGCCGTAGAGTTCCTGGAAGTTCTTGTATGCCTCTTCCTTCGATTCCTCATACACCGTCTGGATGTACTGCGACATTTCCTTCGAGTTGAGTTTGTCTCGAACCGCAGCGATCTGCTTGTCCGTGGCTTCCTCACCATTACATGACGGGGTCGCATCATCGATGGCACACATGTAGATCGATACTTCGATCTTGTCGTACCATTCCGTCTTCATGCGGGAGACCTGCATTTGTGCCAGACCTGCAACCCCAACGAAAAGTAGCGACACAAATGTCACGATGATCACCGCAACCGACATTGCGCGGTTACGGGCCAGACCTTTTCCGACTTCAGAAAAAATAAAACGTAATTTCATTTCGCTACCTCGCCGCCCCATATACGCCGCGCGACTGGTCGCGTACGACATCGCCGTCTTGTAGTTCGATCACGCGCTTGCGCATCTGGTTGACGATGTCCGCGTCGTGCGTCGCCATAACGACCGTGGTTCCTGTGCGGTTAATCCGGTCAAGGAGGCGCATAATTCCCAAGGATGTGTCCGGATCAAGGTTGCCTGTCGGTTCGTCGGCAAGCAGCAGCTCTGGCCGGTTGACCATTGCTCGGGCGATCGCTACGCGCTGTTCCTCACCGCCAGAAAGCTCGTGAGGCAGTCGTTTTTCTTTCCCGGAGAGGCCAACGAGGTCGAGGGCGTCTGGAACTGCGGTTTCGATGGCGTGCTTCGGTTTACCGATGACCTGCATCGCTAAAGCCACGTTTTCGAACACCGTTTTCGACGGCAGCAAGCGGAAATCTTGAAACACCGTTCCGATTTGGCGGCGAAGTTTCGGCACCGCCCATGTTGACAGTTTCGACACGTCCTGACCCAGGACCCACACTTTGCCCGACGTTGCCTTAATTTCTCGCATGACAAGTTGAAGGAACGTGGATTTACCGGACCCTGATTTGCCCACGAGGAACACGAATTCCTCGCGTTCCACTTCAAGCGAAACGTGGTCAAGCGCGGGTCTGGCACCAGGGGTGTACACCATAGTGACATCGTCAAAACGAATCATGAAGCCATCCAGATCGGGAATGTAGTCTCGATCAGACTAGGCATTCTTTTCAGGCCCTGGCACGAACGACACGCCACGAGAGGAATCAGCTCAGTGTGACCTCAGCCGTCTCAGCTTCTCCTACCAACGAGATCTCACCGTGTGAAACGACCTTAGGGGACGAGGCCGACGTGCCGTCACCTCCAGCTTGTGCAGCTCAGCGCTGTTTTGCTCGTGAATTTTACTCCGCGGCGCTATTTTGTTCGTTCTTGCGCCACCGAATACCGGCGTTGATAAAACCGTCAATGTCACCGTCGAAAACGTTCTGCGGGTTACCGGACTCAAACTCGGTACGGAGATCCTTGACCATCTGATACGGCTGAAGAACATACGACCGCATCTGATCGCCCCACGAGGCTTTGACGTCGCCTGCAAGTTCCTTCTTCTTGGCTTGTTCTTCCTCGTGACGCAGCACAAGCAGGCGTGACTGGAGTACCCGCAGGGCGGCCGCACGGTTCTGAATCTGTGATTTCTCGTCCTGCATTGACACAACAATCCCCGTGGGAATGTGTGTCATGCGGACCGCGGAATCCGTTGTGTTCACCGACTGTCCACCGGGACCGGATGAACGGAACACATCAACCTTCAGCTCCGACTCGGGAATTTCAATGTGGTCGGTGGATTCAATGAGCGGAATGACCTCAACCGCAGCGAAGGATGTTTGACGTCGCCCCTGGTTATCGAATGGGCTGATGCGGACTAGCCGGTGAGTCCCGGCCTCAACTGACAGAGTGCCATAGGCGTAGGGTGCCTGAACCTCAAAAGTCGCCGACTTAAGGCCAGCTTCCTCGGCGTATGACGTGTCCATGACCTTCGTCGGATAGCCGTGGCGTTCCGCCCACCTCAGGTACATCCGCAGAAGAATCTCAGCGAAGTCTGCCGCATCAACACCTCCTGCTCCGGAACGAATCGTGATAACCGCGTTTCGTTCGTCATATTCGCCGTCGAGAAGGGTGCGGATCTCAAGGTCGGACATATCGGACTTGAGTTTTTCCAGGTCAGCGTCGGCCTCGGAAAGGATCTCCGCGGATTCCTCGGGGTCCTCCCCCGCCATCTCAATCATGGCCTCAAGGTCGTCAATCCGCTCCACCATGTGTTCCACACGATCAAGCTCACTTTGACGATGGCTAAGTGCCGATGTCACTTCCTGAGCATGAGCAGGATCATCCCACAGATCCGGCGCTGTCGCTTCATCCGATAGCTTGCTAATCTGCGCGCGCAATTTATCTGGCTGCACGACAGCCAGGACGTTCTCCATCGTTTGACGGAGCTGTTCAATCTCTTCAGCGAATTCTGTGGCCACACGCCTAGAGTAGTCGATTCTTCAGAACCAATCTCCCACGCAAGACTCTTTCACCCCCGCAGTCGTGACTGCGGGGGTGAAAGATGTATGAGATCGCCGATGAGATCAGGTTAGATCAGGCCTTGAGCAACCATCGCGTCGGCAACCTTGAGGAATCCTGCGAGGTTGGCTCCGGCAACGTAGTCGCCGGGCACACCGTATTCATCTGCTGCCGCAACTGTCTGCGTGTGGATGTCGACCATGATCTGATGAAGTTTCTGATCGGTCTCCTCGAATGACCACTGCGTGCGCCCGGAGTTCTGCTGCATCTCCAGCGCGGAGGTGGCAACACCGCCGGCGTTAGATGCTTTTCCGGGAGCGTAGGCCACGCCCGCCGACTGTAGAGCTTCGATTGCCTCGGGAGTGGTCGGCATGTTCGCGCCCTCGGCAACCAGCTGGACGCCGTTGCGGATGAGGGTTTCAGCGGCTTCAACGGGCAGCTCATTCTGGGTGGCACACGGAAGAGCAACGTCGCAAGGCAGATCCCAGATCGAACCCTTCGTGACAAACTCAGCGCCTTCACGTTCGCTGGCGTAATCGGACACTCGCAGGCGACGAACTTCCTTCACGTCCTTGAGCAGCTCAATATCGATACCGTTCTGATCGACGACGTAGCCGGAGGAGTCGGAGACAGCGATGACGGTTCCGCCGAGCTGCTGGACCTTTTGTGCTGCGTAGATGGCGACGTTACCGGAACCGGAAACAACGACCTTCTTCCCGTCGAACGAGGTGCCGCGAGCCTTGAGCATCTCATCTGCGTAGTAGACGAGGCCGTAGCCTGTGGCCTCGGTACGCGCGTAGGAGCCACCCCAGGTCAGTCCCTTGCCGGTGAGCACTCCCGCATCGAATCGGTTGCGGATTCGCTTGTATTGACCAAAGAGGTAGCCAATTTCGCGACCACCCACGCCGATATCGCCAGCAGGCACGTCTGTGTCGGGACCGATGTGACGCTGAAGTTCTGTCATGAAGGACTGGCAGAAGCGCATGATCTCTGCATCGGACTTGCCCTTCGGATCAAAGTTTGCGCCTCCCTTGCCGCCACCGATCGGCAGGCCTGTGAGGGAGTTCTTGAAGATCTGCTCGAAACCAAGGAACTTAATGATCGAGAGATTCACCGTGGGATGGAAGCGCAGACCGCCCTTGTATGGGCCAAGCGCTGAGTTGAATTCGACGCGGAATCCACGGTTAACGTGGATCTTCCCCGAATCGTCGGTCCAGGGAACGCGGAACATAATCTGGCGTTCCGGTTCAACGATTCGCTCATAGAGCGCAAGGTCAGAGTATTCTGGTCGACGATCAACGATCGGTCCGATAGTCAAGAGGACCTCGAAAACCGCTTGATGGAACTCAGCCTGTCCGGGGTTTGCGTCGAGAACGGACTGATAAACGGACTGCAAGCGCGGTGATAAGCGCGAAGAATCTAAGTTGCTCATGTCGAAAATTTTGCCATCTTTTACCTGGGTTTGAGAGTAAGTTTTACATTCTGATCCTTGAGACATATCACGTTATCTGCGAATCTCCAGCACCCCACCCAACCGAGTGTTACGTGTATTTGCGCAGGATATGGCACATATTTTTTCGCAGACCACGTCTGTCCGACGGCGTGGAAACGGAACCTCCAACACGCTCTCACTGTCTATGTGACGAACATCCCACTTCATTTTGCGATAGATTTCCGCGTCCACACCCCTCCCCGGCTTGCACATTCCAGCCCGTTCTCAGGAGATAAGTTCCCTCCCCTGCACGTCACTTACTCTTCCCTGCTTCTATACTCCAACGTGGCCGCCGATTCCCTTTCGAGAATAGGGAGTATCGCACCTGCGATCGGCCCTGGAAGAAACTCAACTGTTGCCTGTGCTGACAACGTAACCGAGACGGTGTTCTCGTGAACCCCCACTCGTTGAAGAATCACCCCTGCCCCCACGTCACAGGTGCTCCCCCGAAGACGCTCCAGCGCCGCAGCCGCACGTACGCGCGCTCCGGTGACCGACACTCGCGCGCCACCCGATTCTTTCTGGGAGTAGTAGTCCTCCTCGTCAACTGCTCCCGCTGCATACGCAACAACACGATCCGCACACGAAACAAGCCGCATATTTTGTACGGCAACACAGGTTGTTGCCGCAGACATGAAGACACCAACGAGGACGAGCGCAGCCCCGGCAAGAATCAGCATCCCCACGCGGCCATCATCTTCTCGCGTCCACCGCTGACACAGCGTTCTGGCATTGCACGCAAGACGCGCCGTAACTTTCCCTCGTTTTTCCAGCTGCACACTCGCCCCCTCGACGTTGACCACGACCTTCCTTGCTCCCCTGAGCATGCCCTCGTAAAACTCACTGCGGTGTTCAATCACCGCCGGACGACCCTCGCAGCGACGTCCCCTCACGGGAGACAAGTGCAACAGACTCAACCGGCGCACCCGCGTGGGAGCGCACCGTAATTGACGCCCGATCGCCGGCAATCCACGACACAAGGGGAACATTCACTCGCGAAACGATTGTGACGTCAACAAAGCCATCGATCTGCGAAGAGCCATCACCCGTCACGCGAGCATCGGCGCTGCCCAGGCCTCCAACTCTCATCCCCGATTCTGTGCCACCCTCTGGTTGGAGCGACGAACTGTCACCCCAATTCATCGCGACATCATTGGGAGGATCACGGCCGAAGTCACTAAAGATTGCCGACACCTGACGCATCGCTCGTTCCTTCGCAGTGGGATCCGTCGACAAAATTCGCACCGCCTCACGCGCGGCAGAATCACCGGCGAAAATCACCCCCTGAACATCTGAAAGAACAAGGATTCCCCAGAGCACGGGAAGAACACCCACCAGGAAAATTCCAATGAATTCAACAGCCGCGCTCCCCTCTTCCCCTCGTTCCTTTCCCCGCGTCCAATGACGAATTCTCCGCGGTGATTTTCGAGGCCGAGGAAGCGGACCACACCCACACACCCAACTACGGGGTCTCCACATGCCCCACATGGAGGTCCTCCTCAATCATTGCGCTGCCGGTTGCCGACAGGCTTCGCGGTCCCCACGGTCCGATAATCGGGAGTGTTGTTGTCACCGTGATCCGGAGTATGCGAACACCGTTATCCCGGGTGATCTGTGCTGAGATCACATGGTCTCTTCCACGGCCAATCAGTGAATCAACAACTTCACCTGCTGCCTGGCGAGCAGCTGACACGTCCTCGTCCTCGACACCCCCATGAATTGCTCCGCGCCTGGCTCCCTCTGCCGCCGCGTAGGAGGCAAGGTTCCTCACATGAAGTGCGTATCCAATCTGAAGGACCGCGCACACGAGAGCAAGAACAAGGAATTGCACGAGGACGAATTCGACAACCTGCGAGCCGCGCTCACCCGTATGCTCCGTTTGCCGACACGGCGCCCCTGCCCCGGTCACACTAGATTCCGGCAATGGAATCAAGCGCCTGGTTAAAGAGCGCGACGAGGCGGTCAGAGGCAATACCCCAGATCAACATGACGAGGGCTGCCGTCATTAAGGTGATGAGCACCCAGCCGGGAACATCACCGCGCTCCCGCTCACCGCAGGGCAGATGACAACAGCTTCGGCTCACACAACGACAACGCATCGTGGCTAGCTGCCGGAACACATGGATCATGGATTTCATGAAGACTCCTTTGTCTGGATATGTCTGGATATGAATGAATATGCAAGGAAAGAAGAAGACTCTGACAAGTCACCGTTTTACGGAACAACCTCCAGGGCGAAGAGTCCCGGGTAGAGGGCGAAACATACCGTCACCGGAAGGATGAGAAAGACCACCGGAAACAGCATCAGGATCTCTTTCTTCCCACCGCTCTCCATGAGGCGTTCACGTGACGCCGTCCGTAAATCAAGCGCCTGAGCATGAAGAATGTGCGCTAACGGGGCTCCGCGTTCCAACGCAGACACCAACGTCAGACACAGGCGCTCAAGGGCAGGTGAATCATTGCGTTGAACTGCGTACTCCAATGCCCGAGCATTCCCTGATCCCGACCGAATATCAACAACGATCCGATGGAATTCATCCGAAAGCGCCGATCGTGAAATTCTGGCAACCCGCTCAATCGCAGCAGGAATTGACTCTCCCGCTCCGACAGCCAGAGCCAGCAGCTCCGAAGCATCGGGAACCTCTTCATCGATGAGTCGTTGCCGCCGCTTCGCCCGCCACGTCAGCTGTTGGTCCCAGGCAACCGCTCCACACACGCTCCCAAGAAACGCCACAACCGCAAGCCCCGCAATACCGATCGTTCCTCGATGGATGCACGCCGGAGCACACACCGCGATCCCCACGATCAGACCACCAACGGCTAAGAGAAGCTGATGGAATCGGAATGCTCCGACATCTGCGTCGCGCCCAAGCAATCTGAAACGTCGCACCACGGATGACTGCGTCGACCCAACAATCTCCCACACGGGAGCACACAGGGTGAGGAGGTTCGCAGCCGTCCTCGTCCTCGCAAATGATGCCAACCCCCGCGATGTTGCCTCGCGAAAAGAGCCAACGGGAACGCCACGTGCACAAACACCACCATCGCTTGGTTGGCCCTGGGACACGCGCAAAGCCAAGAGTCGTGATCGACGGGTGAGCACACGCCAGAGGAGGAACACTCCCCAGGCGCAGGCAACAGCATCAACGACGCAGCACACTTCAGCAGAAATAATCGGGATGTTCGTCATCGCATTGTCCGTCGCTCTGCATCCATGCGACCAACGAAACGCATCAGCCAGAAAGCGATGACGCAGGCAATCAGTCCTCCCAGAAGCACGCCAGCTCCGCGAGAAGAATTCCACGCTGCGCCCGCCCCCGGATACCTGGCCGTCAATAAAAGAATCACCCACGGAGCGGCAACACCTAGACGCGCTGAGTTCACCGTCCATGACTGACGTGCCCGAAGTTCCCCTCGGATTCGCGCATCCTCCCTGAGTAACACCGATTGGGCGCGCAACAGCGACACAAGATCTGCGCCGCCGAGCTGACAGGCGATCCGAAGCGTTTCGACAATCCGATCGGCAACCGGATGAGCCAGGCACCCCTTGAGGACATCCATCGCATCGTGAAGACGGCCATGCACCGCATATTCCGAACGAAAATGAGCGAATGCTGGACGGAATTCTTCGGGACCAGAATCAGCAATATCCCCGAGAATATCCGCAATGGGAATTCCCGCTCGCACCCCGGCGATAATTCCATCGACAACGTCAGGCCACAGGCGATAAGCATTGAGTTGGATGCGTCGTGCCCGCGATGACACAGCAACAAAGGGAAGCGGCAACACTGCCACCGTCAGAATGCCTCCGATCGTCCACGATGATGACCACATCCACGCTGCTGCGCCAACGACCACAGCCACTGCGATGCTCGCCACCACAAATGCTCGTAACGACCACCGTTTCCACCCCGCAATGACGAGTCGATCACGCCACTGGTCAACCCAGCGCCAAGATCCCCATGACACGGTCGGGGTCCCCACCCACGTCGACACGATGAGGACGATCCCTACACCGCATAGTGCTCCCGTGATCACTCCGATCATCGGTTTTCTCCTTCCATGCGCTCACTTTCACGGCTCATGGCACGGGCCTTCCCATTGGGTCCGCATATGCCCGACAACGTTGTGATTCGTCATGCCCTTGCGGATCCGGGAGCACCTCATCGAGCGGGATCCCCACGGCGGCAAAACGCTCGGCACAGTCGAGGGACCCCTGTCCTCTGACAAAGTCTTCGCCGTTCCACGCCCACAGTTGCTCTGTTGCAAAGCCGTGACCAGTGTTTTTTCTTCCCACCGAGACGATCTGCGTGATTCGGCGCTCTCCGTGCGGGTCGCGGTCAACATGACAGACAAGATCGACGCTGTCGGCAACCGTTGGAACAACGAAGTCCCTCGTGACGTTCTCGCCGGCAAGTAGCGACAGCAGCGCGATCTTTTCACAGGCCTGCCGGGCGGAATTCGCGTGGATCGTTGCCAGCCCCGGAATCCCCGCATTGAGCGCAAGAAGGAGATCAAGAGCTTCAGGTCCGCGGACTTCACCGACAATCAGGCATTCGGGACGCATCCTGAGGGTTTCGCGAACGAGATCACGAAGAGAAATCTCCCCTTTGCCTTCCAGGTTTCCCGGACGGGTCTGAAGCGCAACGCAATCCCAGTTCGTCAGCCCCAGCTCGAAGACCTCTTCACAGGAAATCACCCGACGGACCCGTGGAATCTCCCCCGCGAGTGCCCGAAGCACCGTGGTTTTTCCTGCCTGAGTGGCCCCCGAGACAACGATCGACAGGCCGGCAACCACGGATGCGTGGAGGAACTCAGCCATCGGAGGCGAACACATCCCTGCTGATTGAAGGTCCTGGAGTGTGCGCGTGGCGTGCAAATGTTTGCGGATATTCACCACCCATGACGTCCCCGTGACCGGTGGAATCACCACATGAAGGCGCTCACCCGAGGCGAGCATTGCGTCAACAAAGGGCTGCGAGAGATCAACGCGTCGCCCCGAGTGGTGCAGCATCCGTTCGACAAGGAGACGAACGTTACTTTCCGACAGAATCAGGGACGTCAGCTCAGGTTTTCCCCCGCGTGCCACAAACACGCGTGTCCCTGAATTGATCCATATTTCTTCAACATCGGGGTCGTCAATGAGTCCCTGGATCGGTCCTAGTCCCGTGATCTGCGTGAGGATTGCATCGACGTGCTGCTGACGTTGAAGGCGATCAACGGGACCGGAAAACGCGTCGACGGCTTCTTCAACAATCAACCGCATCTGTTCAGTGCGCGTCACCGCTTCGATGTCGCGCGACGCCAAGGCATGACGGATCCACTCAATGTGACGTTCGTAGCCCATAGCATCTCCTTGCGTCGGCGTGATCCGTTGACTGTGAATTCGAGTACGACGCTAACAACGGAGGGTCTTGTGGGCTATCCCCAACCTGCGACCTGTGGATAAAAATCGGAGCAACCTGTGGATGCTCGTTGTACGGTGATGTAATGACCAAGTCACCTCTCGAATTGGCGGCGCTCGCGACCGCTGCCGTCCCAGGTATGCAGGTCGAGCGCCTGTGCAGCCCCCAGTATGACGACGAGGTGATGTCTGTTACCGGAATCGTTGATTCTTCAGGGAACCGTTGGGTGGTGTCGTGCCCTCATGATGCGATTGGTGGCCTCGACCTCGCCGCTCAGTCGGGGCTCCTCGAACGCCTCGCCAAGGCCTATGACGTTAAACGTATTCCTTTTGATGTTCCACGGATCCACGGGATGACAACCACTCATGCGGGCGATCGCATCATGGTTCATCAAAATCTTGGGGGCCGAGCGTTGACGGACGCAGATTTCTCAGATCCGCACATTCTTCCCGCTTCCCTGGGTAGAGCACTGGCTGCTCTGCATAATCTGCCGCCGAAGGTGTACACCGGCATCGATCTTCCGGCGTATTCGGCAATTGAGTGTCGGGACCGACTGATCGCCCTCGTTGACGAAGCTGCCGAGCAGGTGCTCATTCCCGCGAACCTGTGGAATCGGTGGGAAGCAGCTTTCGATGATGTGGCGCTGTGGCGTTTCCCCGCCGCCCCCATTCACGGTGATTTGCAGCAGACCAATCTCGAAGTTGATCATGGTTCCGTTTTGGGGATGGGCGGGTTTGGTTCCGCGCACGTTGGTGATCCCGCCGTTGACATCGCGTGGATTCTCGCCCAGGCAAGCGATGAGTTCTTAGATCGTTTCGTTGAAGCTTATTCGCGTGACCGCTCGTTCGTTGACCTGCATCTGATCACTCGCGCGCAGTTGCTGTCCGAACTCGCGATTGTTCGCTGGCTGGTTCACGGTATTCACGCCCAAGACAGGTCGATCATCGCGCAGGCGCAGGAGATGCTGTCGGATTTGTCGATGGATCTGGGAGATGACCAGTTGGTGCGCCGCCCCTCCCCCATGATGTCACCATCTGCCCAGGACTCCTCGGCCTCGTCCCCGGAGGAACAGGGGCAGGACCCGTCGGAACTGGACAGATTCGATGACACGCCGAATCCGCAGGCTCAGGATGGAGCCGATGAGGAAATTCCCACCGAGCCCCTTTCACTCGACATGCGCAGCGATCTTCATGATTAATTAACGAGGACGAGCGCGCAGCTCTTGCGGCCAAGGGTTTCCCTTGCGCACGCCTGCGCGACGCGTAACTGGACTCGCGCACGAAATACACACGGAATAGACACGGGCGTCCCGGCAACAATATGTGCTGTTGGCGGCACGGCTGCCTCGACCTCAGGGAGATTCATGAGTGTTCCTGCCCTCAAATGCAGCCGTGACAAGCTGAGAAAGATCCTCGTCGGGGCTGATTCCCGCTCGCTTTTCCACGTCACTCAAGGAAAAACAGCTCTTTGACGAGAGGAAAACCACCTCGGCCTCGACAGTTGATTCCTCAATGCCCATCCGGTCGGCCCAGGCCTTGCGGTACAGGCGTAACTGCGTCACGTAGTAGCGCAGGACGGAAGCTGATGAGTGCTCCCCGATGGGTCGCCCGGATTTCCAGTCAACAACTCGGAAACGACCGTCTTTCTCGCGGAACACGGCGTCAATTCGACCGCGCACCGAAATCCCGCCGATGTTCACGCTGAAAGGTTCTTCGATCCCCACGCAGTCACGCTGAGTGAACGCTAGTTCGCGGAAATGGTCCTTGAGTATGTCGAGGCGGCAACGCTGATCGTCGTCGAGGCTGTCTTCCGATTCGATGGGTTCCTCACTCGGCTCCCCTGCTCCCCTGTGCAGTTGACGTTCAATCCACGCGTGGAGAATTGTTCCCAACTCCGAATACTCCGATGGTTTCGTTGGAATTGGACGGCGAATCTCACGTGCGAAAGCCTCCGGGTCTTCCAAGAGAGACGACACCGAGGTTGCTGGCAGCGCATCCTGTTCGATCACGAGGACGCGGCGTTCCTGACGAAGCCTCTCCTCTTCAAGCAGCGCTGTGACGTCACGAACAGCCGGGTCATCTCCCATGTCACGCAGCAGAGTGAAAACATCGGCATCCGTGCGCATCTCGCGGATTTCTGCCCCAACTCGCTCAGCCGTCTCAACGATGCGTTGCCTCGACGGTCCCGGATTCACCGGGAAATTCTCCGATGCTTCTCGCACACGCAGATCCGCAACCGTCTCAGGATCAGGCTCAGAAGCAATTGCCTCGTTGAGGGTGCAACGGTCTTCCGTGAGCCTGTCACGCGTTGTCGGCGCAACCACGAGCACCGCTCGAAGAGTGTCCGTCAGGAGAGCTTCCGCTTCCTCTGCTGCCCCCTCAATGGAGTGTTCTTCGATATTCTCGCCTTTCGCGTTCGCTGCGCGAGCGTGCGTCAGGGCAACGGTTGCGTGGTCGACCACCTGAGCAAGAGGGGATACAGCAAGTTCACCGTCACCAGCATCCAATGCCGTGTCGATCGTCGAGGCAAGAGAATTGCGCGCGTTCATCAAATAGCGAGAGGGGCCGCAAACGCGGGCTCCCGTTCCCACCCACGAACCAACAAGAAGTTCGGCGTGCTTGGCTCGCGTCAGGGCGACGTAAGCGAGACGCCGTTCTTCACGCTCATGATGCTGCGCCAGCCTGAGGCCATAGTCGGCGTCAAGCCAGTTCTTGAACTCGGTCGACGGTTTCTTCTCACCGGAATACACGGGGAAGAAATCCGGCAGGTCGTCGTAGTCGCGCCGGATCGGATGAGGGAGCTCGCCAGGAAGACCTGTGACCCAACCGGGTCGAGAGGACAGCTCCTCATTCCAGGAAACGACCTTCGTTCGATAATTCGGGAACGTGGATTCGCTGAGCATCGCAACGACAACGGCATCCCATTCAAGTCCTTTCGACGCGTGAATCGTCATGATCTGCACTGCGTGGGGATCGGGTTCTTCAATGGGGAAATCCAAACCGCGTTCTTCCTGCTCTGCCATGTCCAACCATGTGAGGAAAGCCGAAAGCGTTGCCTGCGGCATCGTTGCGTGGAATTGGACGGCAACATCGACGAAGGCATCCAACGCGGCACTTCCACCGGTAGACAGTGGGTCGGCAATTGCGTCATCGCGGATCCCCATGATCGACATGGCCCGTTCCACCTGGTCCACCAGTGAACGCCCCACACCGTGACGCACCGAACGAAGACGTGAACCAAGGAGTCGGATTCGTTCGCGTCCTTCGGCACTGAGACGAAGCTGTGAATGCCGTGATGTCCATTCCGGATGGGGAGGCTCATCCACCGCGTCGATGAGGATGCTGTCGTGCCGATCGCGTCCCTGCGATTGAGCGAGTTCTCGAGACCACGCTCCCAGCGCGGCGTAGTCCGCGACCCCTAGGTCAAGGTTAGCCAGAAGCCGAGCGAGCCACGGTGAGTCCGTGGGGTCGTTTGCCAGGATCAGCGCGGCACGCAAATCAGAAACAACAGGCTGCTGAAGGAGCCCACCAAGCCCAACCACCTGAGTGGGGATTCCCTTGTCCCGCAGCGCTCTGTCGATCGGGGCAAAATCTTGACGCCGCCGACACAGGACCGCCACGGAAGGATATTTCCCTCCAACCGGTCTGCGCTGAGCATGAACGAAATCGACAATACGGTCCAGTTGCTCATCCATTGTCACCGGATAGGCAATGTCCACAGTTCCCGGGGAGGCACTAGAACGCGCCACAAGGACGGGTGAATCCGCAACGCTCCCTTCAGATCTCAGAGGTGAAGCAACAGCGTTGGCGGCCACAAGAATTTTCCTGTCGTTACGCCATGCTTTTGACAGCGGCAATACATGCGCGCCGGTGTCGGCGCCGTCAGATCGAAAACAGCTGAGGAACTTTTCCAACGACGATGCCGACGCTCCGCGCCACCCGTAGATCGCTTGGTTCGGATCACCGACGGCTGTGACCGGATGATCCCGGAACACCGTGGAGAGCAGTTCCATCTGAATAACAGAGGTGTCTTGAAATTCGTCGAGGAGAACGACGCGGTGTTCTCGCCGCAACTGTTCACACACGCTCGCAGATTCGCTGACGATGCGATGTGCAAGCGTCAGTTGATCTGAAAAGTCAAGGACCCCCATATCTCGCTTACGCTCATGAAACACGCGGATCGGATCGAGCAGAGCCAGCCGGACCGCATTGGTTTCCTGTGCCCCGCGCGCAGCAGCGTTACCTGTGCCCGCCTGGGAGAGCTCCTGGGAGAGCTCGTCAAGCATCAGATGCGTCTCGTCGAGATTGAGCCCGTGGTCAGCCATCTGCCCTGCAAGACTCAACGCCGCATCAACTGCCGACCCAATCGACAAAGATTCGCTCAGCGGCTCAGGCCAGTTCTCCATAATGTCCGTCATGATCTGAACGGACTCAGCCTGTGATAACAGCCGGAAATCCGGATCAACACCAATAGCGAGGCCGTGTTCGGCAACGATCCGCTGAGCAAAAGAGTTGTAGGTGAGGGACACGGGTTCGTCCTCGTCCCCTACATCCGTCCCGAACTCGTCGGCGAGCACTCGTAGGCGCCCTCGTAACCGATCCCCTAACTCCCCCGCGGCTTTGCGCGTGAATGTAAGTCCGAGGACCGAGGACGGAGTGATGTCGTGGTGATTAGCCACCACCCACAGAACACGCATCGACATTGTTTCAGTTTTCCCTGAACCCGCACCTGCGACCACAAGCAGTGGCTCAAGTGGAGCCTCGATGATCTTCACCTGTTCGGGAGTAGGAACAACCCTGGGATCAACAATTTTCTGTATCTGTGCCGCACTAATCATGTAGACCCCTCACTCAACTGTCCGTCGGCCCTGGTCTTTTGCCGGGCACAGGTATGTGAATGCACAGAACCGGCATGCCGCATCCGATGGCGTCGCGGCAAAGCGTGTTTTCTTTGCTTCGCTCGCAAAAGAGGCAAGCCGATCGCGCCACTGTTGACGGGTGTCATCGTCAAGAGGTTTCTGTGTCCGGATCTCTGGTTTCTCATTCCCAAGGAACACCAGTTGTGCTGCGACAACAGTGATCCCCTGCTCCTCCAGAGCAAGCTGATACGCCGCAAGCTGCGCATGCTCTTGAGCGGCTTTCTTGGTAATTGGCTTTCCGGTTTTGAGATCGGTGAGTCGAACGCCGCCGTCAACGTGTTCAATCCGGTCGATCCGACCCGAAATCATCACATCTGCCACATCAGCTCGGATCTGTTTTTCAACCTCCACGTCCACAGACGCGGGGACACCGCCGATGTAGTGCGCGAGAGCATCGGCAACTCCGCGGGCATGCTGGATATCCACTGCCCCAGCCCACGTCGTCTCGTCGTAGCCCAATTCCTCAAGATGGGCATCAAGTTCCGCGCGAATCTCTTCCTCATCTCCATGCGGATGTTTCTCGGCGATCGCATGGATCACGCTCCCCAGTGTCTGCGCGTCTCCCGCTGAAGGTGACGCATTCACTGAGGTAAGGAACCATTTGAGGGGACATTCGAGTGCGGATTCGAGTTGCGACGGTGACAGGACGATCCGCGCACCGATGGGCTGATCCGACGAAAGCGTTCCCGACGATCCCATCCACCGCCGCGGTTGGGCAGCGGCAATCCCCTCACGTGCAAGCAAGGCAAGAAGCCTGATCGCCGTTTCTTTCTCTGGAGATTCTCCATCGGCAGCGGCAACGCGCCTGAGCGCTGCAATTTGACCGGGAAGATCCAACGGCGGTGGCACTTCTTCCAACGGAACCGATGCATCGACGCGTTGAACATTCGTATACCTGGCGATGGTGTCGAAGAATGTTGACGGCGCTTGCTCGGTGGCGCGCACGCTTCCGACGTGGAGAACACGGGTCGACCGAGACACAGCTGCCACGAGGAGCCGTCTCTCATCATCAAGCACCGCGCGGCGAGCCGCATGTGGGTCATCAACGAGGACGGGTTGGCCTTGAGCGGAAACTCCGACGCGTCCGGAATTGAGATCTGAGATGAGGTCGGCGCGCAGGATCCTATCCCTGAGTCTGAGGTTCGGCCAGGCTCCATCCTGAAGTCCAAGAATGGCAACGACCTGCCAATGCCGCCCCATTGCTTGAGCGGGGGTGAGCACCTCGACTCCGGGAGGACGAATACCGATTCTCGTTACCGTATCGACGGGGATATCGTCTGCGAGCTGTTCACGGGCAAAGGTCACCGCGTCCGCTGTGAGGTGACGCTGTTCCCAAATGTCCGCCACACGCATGAGGGCAACGACGGCATCCAACTGATCATCGCACCACGGAGCATCCTCTCCCCCACTCATGGCGCGATCCTGCCATTGGGCAGCGACCTGTGCCGCGTCCCAGAGATCCCACAGTGCACGTCGTGGACGGATGCCTGATCGTCCTCGTAAAGACCACAGCTTCGCCGCAGTTTCCAGCGCCTTGATCGTTGGGGGATCCGCATGTGGGTGGATCAGTTCCGGGTTTTCCACAACATCAACGAGGCTGATCCGCGATGGGCTGGAGGCGTTTTCCGCATCGGCAGATTCTGTATGTGTCTGAGCTGGCTCTTGGGGGCGGATTGATGCTGCTGACGAGGCTGAGGCGTGGCAGGCACGGAGTGTCCGATACATCGTCAGCGGGTCAACTCCGATAAGCGGAGAGGTCACGAGATCGGAAGCAAGCTCATTGAGCTGATCGGCCTGTGAGGAATCCACTGCGGACACTGGTGCGGCAAGGAGATCCAGGAGCACGCGTGTGACGGGCTGTCGAGCAAAAGCGAACGCCCGTGACGCTGTATCAACGGGGATGCCCGCGCGAACAAGGTATCGGGAGAATTCCTCAGCCATCGCCGCGGACCTGACGATGACCGCCTGGTCATGCCACGCCACGCCCTCGTGGAGGTGATGACTGCGGAGTTTCCGGGCGATCAGCGCCCCCAGTTGTGCATTCGTTGCCGTCACATGTACATCGACGGACCCTGGAAGATCTGAGTCGACGACTGAGGCTTCGCGCCTGGTCGAAGGTCCGGACTGAGTGATGGAACTGGCCAGACGCTGGATCAGACCGCGGATTTCACGAGGCTGACGAAAAACATCACCGAGTTCACCCATGCGACAGTTCAGAGCTGATTGCAGACGCAAATCAAGGTGTGGTTCGCCGCCACGATATGACGCAACGGCAACGTCGGAATCTGAAAATGCAACAATTCGGCAGCCCTGTGCATCAAGCGCCCGTAGAAGAGTGATCGTTGTGGGCGTGCAATCGTGGAGGTCGTCAACGACAACAACCCGAGGGATCGTTAGGTGACCATCCACGTGATGATCACCAGCATCACCGTGCCGTGAAGAGATGACCTGAGCTGCAAGTGACTGGATACGCGACAGATCAACGCGCAGAATGTCGGGATATTCAATCGAATGTTCTGCTCCATCGAGGTACTCCGTCAGAAGCGTCCCCGCAGCCTCCCACTGGGGCATTCCATAAGTCTTGCCCGCCGCAATGAGTTGGGGGCCGTCGATATCGGCTTCCCCTGCCCGAGCAAAAAGAGAGCGTAGCTCTGTTCGGAATCCCTGCATCTGTCGCATCTGTAGGGGAATCTGTTCTTCTGGCCAGGGCGCAGGCACTGTGGCGATGAGTTCGGCAAGAACCTGGTCTTGGCGTGCCCCCGTCATCAGTTCAACGGGACCACGAGGGTCACGTCGATGTGTTCTCCACTCAGAGACGATGTGGAATGCGAATGCGGCTGGCGTGCGCACAGGCCGAACCGTGGTTGGGGCCAGGGCCTGGGCACGTGCCATCAGCGCATCCGCGCGGGTTCGATCCGGAACGAGAAGAAGAGGGTCGAGGCCGCGCGTGTATGCATCGTGAAAGACGGCGAGGGCGGTCGTTGTCCGCCCGGAGGAAGGGGCACCGCGGACAACGAGATTTTCCTCGCGTGCGCCGTCAACCACGTTCTGCTGTTCGTTGCTCAGCTGTGGCAGCGCGAACCACCCCTCGGGTCGCGACTGAATCCGAACCTCTGTTTCGCTCATAGTGGAATGATGACAGAGACCATTGGCATTTGCGGCACGTAGCATAGGAACAGCGAGTTAACCATCGAGGAGGAAACGATGAAGGTTGTTATTGGTGTGCGAGATTCCGTCAGAGAAATCCCGCTGGACCTTGATCTGGATGCCAATGCGCTGCGTTCAACCGTAGAGAGGGCACTCCTGGACGGAGCGCTCATTGATCTCACCGACACCAAGGGGGACCGCGTCCTTATTCCCGCAGCATCAGTTGCATTCATCCAGATTTCGGAGCAGGAATCACGCCACGTCGGATTCCAGCTGAGTTAGCACGTGCGCAACCCGCACGTGCACACCCCACCAGACGCGCCGGCTATCCCTTGAGGGAAATCTCCGTCATCCGCTGACGATGCTGCTGTGTAATCCACTGAACGAGTTCGTCTTGGGCATCGGGGTCAGGGAGGAGATTCGGGTGGGTAAAAAGCGTTGACCGCACGAGGCCGAAGACCTCTCCGGCAACGCGCCGCGCCCACAGTGACAGGCGCGCCGCAAGTTGCTCATCCTCTAAGGTCTGAGGACCCAGGTGGTTTCGCGTCCACTCCCCCTGGTTGACGTCCCACCCCTTGCCTCCCAGCTGAGTCAGGTCGTGGTACTCCGCAATTTTCGACAGCATGTCCCCGAGGATTCCCACGGTGACGTAGGTTTTCACCAGGCGTTCAACCCAGGCGGTCGGTCGCGTTCGCGCATCAAGGTCGTCGTAGAGCCCGGAGAATTCTCCCGCGGCAGTCGCCAGATCGACACCGTGGGTTTGAGCCCATTTCTCCAGCTGCTCGAAGAGGCTGAATGCCTGCGCGGACATTCGCGCATTCTGCACGTGTGCCTCAATGGTGGGAGCCTGATCTCCGTCTTTCGCTAGGCGCGTCATCACGGCTAACGCAGAGTAGGCAACGAGTCCGAGGACTTCAGTATCGGCACCTGACAGTGGGTTGTGTTGAGAAGCCATAGAGCAACAGTAACGCTCAACGGCCTTTTGTGACACATGACCCACACGGTCATTTCTCATCACTGTGACCGGCTCCTCGCGAGCCGATCATGTGTTGACACGTAGAATGGCACTGACCACGGTTGACCGGTCGCTTGTGACTACTAGGCTTCGCGCCGGCACGGCGCTCAGATAATGCGCGATCGGCTGCCACCCCCACCCCGAGTGTTTTCGGGAGACAAGGCGATCGTCATGGCCACGATTTCTTCGGATGCTCCAGCGTCCACAGATACAGATTCTCAACGTCCCGTCAAACCCGTGGAGTATTCCGCAGGAGTCGTACGACTGGGCAATATCCGCGCGGTAACCACCGACGCAGATGCTACTCCCGATGTTACGAACACGGGAGACGAACATTTTGAGCAGAAGTCCTTCGCGGACTTTGGAGTCACCGATCCGATCGTTGACGCATTGGCAGAACGTGGGATCACGCATCCCTTCCCGATTCAAGCTCTGACGCTGGGCCCCGCCTTGGATCGTCACGACATCATCGGCCAGGCGAAAACCGGAACTGGAAAGACCCTAGGCTTCGGTATTCCCGTACTTGAGGACGTCATCGCCCCAGATGAGCCGGGTTTCGACGATTTGCTCAACCCGAATAATCCCCAAGCCTTGATTATTTTGCCGACCCGCGAATTATCCAAGCAGGTCGCTCAGGATCTGCGCGTCGCGGGGGCTAATCTCTCGACGCGCATCGTCGAGATTTACGGTGGTGTTGCTTTCGAGCCGCAGATCGACGCTCTTGAAAAAGGCGCAGACATCGTTGTTGGAACCCCCGGGCGCCTCATTGATCTGCTGCGCAAGGGCTATTTGCATCTGTCCGGCGTTGAAACCGTTGTTTTGGACGAGGCCGACGAGATGCTTGATCTCGGGTTCCTTCCCGACGTCGAGACGCTGCTCGCCCGCGTCCCGTCGAATCGCCACACGATGCTGTTCTCTGCAACGATGCCTGGACCTGTCGTCGCTTTGGCTCGGAAGTTCATGGAGCATCCAACTCATATCCGCGCGCAGGATCCGCAGGATCAGAATCAGACCGTTAACTCGGTCAAGCAGGTGATTTACCGTGCGCACGCGATGAATAAAATTGAGATTGTTGCGCGGATCCTTCAGTCCCAGGATCGAGGCCGCACGATTATTTTCTGCCGAACGAAGCGCACGGCCGCGCACCTGGGTGAGGATTTGACCGAACGCGGCTTTGCCGTGGGTTCACTCCACGGAGATCTCGGTCAGGGAGCTCGTGAGCAGGCGTTACGTGCCTTCCGCAAGGGAAAGGTGGACGTCCTCGTTGCCACGGATGTTGCGGCGCGCGGCATCGACGTTGACGATGTCACTCACGTCATCAATTACCAGTGTCCCGAGGATGAAAAGATTTATATTCACCGGATTGGCCGTACTGGTCGCGCAGGTCATTCCGGGACGGCGGTCACTTTCGTGGATTGGGATGATACGCCCAGATGGTCGCTCATTTCTAAGACGCTGGGGCTTGGCGTTCCCGAGCCCTTGGAGACCTATCACACCTCGCCCCACCTGTACACGGACTTAGATATTCCAGAAGGAACAACCGGGCGTCTCCCGCGATCGCGTCGTACCGCTGCAGGGCTTGGCGCTGAGGTTCTGGAGGACCTGGGTGGGCCTTCATCCAGGGGACGAGGACGAGCGCGCTCACCGCGCGCAGGCTCCCGGTCTGGTGGTCGTGGGAGCTCAGCTGGACGCTTCGGACGTGCCCGGTCTTCACGTGGTTCTTCGGGTGGTTCAGGGTCGGAACGTGCACATTATGGTGACCGTAACAGGACGTCGCGTGATGGCGATTCGAGTATTCAGCCGGGCACCCAGGGTCATTCTGATCGAGGGACGCGTGGCCGTGGTCGCGGCAACCACACATCCGCCGTGGATTCACCTCATGCATCGACCGGTCGGACTCGTCGACGCATCCGTAAGCGCGGCTCATCCGCTAGCGGATCGGAAGGCTAAACACGGTAGCCAGGTGTTCATGAGCGCCTGAATAGTGATCCAATGCTTCTGCCCTCAGTTTCTTGCGAAACTGAGGGCAGAACAAGCGGCTGGGAACCTTCGCAGCGAGATATTTCCAGCCGCCAAAAAGTGCAGCTGACACAGCCTCGTCCTGACGATCGGGGCTCCACAAGCACCCCGGCTCATCCACCGGTGTTTTACCGCAGCGAGGTCTTCCGGTTGATTGTTCGGGCACCCCACAGCGCCATGAAGAGTGTCCACAGCGGAAGAACGATGAAAAGACCAAGAGGCATCCAGCTGCCCTCACCCAGCCCGCTCGCACCGGGTCCAACGGTCATCATGAATATCGAGTCAAGTCGAAATTCGCGGGTCGTCATATTGATATTCATCGGGATGAAGAATGACGCAAGGGATATCACAAGTTGATTGGCGATGTAGGCAGCAATGATCGCGATGAATGCGGCTCCTGCTCCGAGGTGATTCCACCGTGCTTGTGCGCCGATAGTCATGGCCGCGGACATCGTGATCACCATGCATACAAGCCAGATGAAGGCAAGGAGGATCGCGAGGGACAAGGGGAGTGTGCCCGCATCTGTCAATGAGTCGACGACCGTTGTGATGATTGTCGAGACCTCTACTCCCCTATTCGTGGCGAATGCCCATGCATCGAAAAGCCCAAGAAGAATGGCGACAGCTGTCGAATAGATGCCGGCAATGATCGCGCGGAGAATTTTCACTGCAAATATCGTGTGCCCTTTGATGGGGAGGGTCATCGTGAAGTAGCCGCGTTCTCCGTACAGTTCCTGCCAGTAGTCGATCGCCGCCTCAACGAGAATGACAATGGGAATACAGAACGTGATCATGGCCATCAGCGGAAGTGCGATTGCCGCGAGCATCGGAACTTTCAGGGCGTGGATGCCACCGAGAACAAGGATGATCAGCGCGAGAGCACCCAGGTCCCGAAGGTCGCGTTTCCCTTGCTTGACCAGCTCATATCCGAAGTAGGTGCCAAACATCAGCGGTATTCCTTCCTGAAAATTGCGTCCAGAGACATTCCGTATTCGCTTCTGAGGTCATCTGCGTCACCGGTGAGCAAGATGGACCCGCCTCGAACGAAAACAACCTGATCAACAAAGCTTTCAATGTCCGTGATGATGTGAGTGGACATGACCATGAGAGCGTTGGGATCAAATTCGTGGAGGATTCCGTCGAGGAGAACCTCACGGGCCGCGGGGTCAACTCCCGAGATTGGTTCGTCAAGCAGGTAGACACGTGCGCGACGAGACATGACGAGGGCGATGCGCAGCTTCTCCCCCATGCCCTTAGACATTTCTTTGAGTGTTCGATCCTGAGGAAGCTTGAAGAATTCGACGAGATCACGAGCCTTTTCGGCGTCAAAGTCGGCAAAGAAGCGCTGGTAGAGATCGATCGCAGCGGGTGGAGTAAGTGCGGGATTGAGGAACTCCGCATCGGGAAGGTAGGAGACCATCGCCTTGGTTTCGGCTCCGGGAGCGCGGCCATCGATCGTGACGTCGCCGGTCCATTCAGCCAGGACACCGGCGAGGATCTTGAGCAAAGTGGTTTTCCCCGAGCCATTCTCACCGAGTAGTCCGACAATGTGCCCCGCCTCAAGGTCGAGAGAAACATCGGTCAGTGCCGGAATTTTTCTATAGCTTTTCGTTAGGTGAGAGATGGAAATAAGCGGTGTGGATGTCTGCATCATTGTGCGCCTCCTGTATCTGCGGTGTCGTCCCATCGGGTGGAAAGAAGTGCGAGAACTTCCGCTTGTTCAAGGCCGATTGCCGTGATTGCAGTAATGAACGTGTCGGTGGCTCCGACAGCGAGTTCATTGCGTGCCGCGGTGATTGCCTCTTCTTCACGGGTCACGAATCGGCCTGCGGTTCTTTCGGTTGTTGTCAGTCCTCGGGCGTCGATTGCTCCCAGGGCTCGCTGAACGGTGTTGGGATTGACTCCGGCTTCAAGTGCCAGGTCTCGGACACTGGGAATTTTGGATCCGATGGCCCATTCACCACTGACGATTCGACGAGTGAATTCTTCGGAGAGTTGAATCCAAATGGGCCTGGTGTCGTCGATTTTCACTTGTCCCCCCTTCCACCCACATCTGTATCACTGAACTAATACACTCATACAATGACACATCTCGCCCACTGTGTCAATCGATTAATACAATCAGCCGCCGATGACCACCCGTTAGAGTTGAGAATCCCAGGAATCGCGCAGGTGACCTGCGGCGATGCTCGTCCTCGTCAATGGGGAACGAGGACGAGGCGCCCGCCTTCAACACCCACTCTCGCCACATCACACACGTGCGGTGGCGCGAAGAACACCTTCACACCACCGCACTATTAGTCCCAGCAAGGGAACCCCACCGGAGAACTCTCGACCTCTAACGGCTCAGCTCATCGACCAACCGTCCGACGCGCACTCACTGACGAACGAGGTTGCGATTCTTCAATCGGAACACCACATCCGCTCTGTGTGCCAACTGCTTTGAGTGCGTCACCACGATCACACATTTGTCCTGTTCATGGGCGAGGCGCCGGAGAATCTCAATCATCTCCGCAGCCGTATCACCGTCGAGATTACCGGTCGGCTCATCAGCGAGAATCACAGGCGAATTCGACGCGAGCGCTCGAGCAATCGCCACACGCTGCTGTTGACCACCCGAGAGCTTCATGACATTACGTTTGGCTTCATCCTCAGAAAGACCAACATTGAGTAGGGAGTCGATTTTCGCCTTGGGATCAACCAATTTCACGTTTTCCAACGGCGTGAGGTAGTCAATGAGGTTGTAGTTCTGGAAAACCAGGGAAACATTGTGCTGGCGATGGTAGGCGTACCCACGCTCAGCCACGTCCTGACCATCGAGGAGAATCTTGCCTCGGGTCGGTTCGTCAAGACCGGCGAGTAGGCCCAGAAGCGTGGACTTCCCAGCCCCGGAATTACCAACGATGGCGTAGAAGGTTCCGGAGGTGAATTCCGCGTTGACGTTATTCAACACGCTTTTCTTCAGGCCGTGGTAGACGAAGCTGAGATTGTCGAGTTTCAGAGTGGTCATGATGATATTTCCTCTATTTCACGTATGAATGTACGAGCGCTTAGCTCATCTTGGAGAGAATCTGCTTCGGATGCAGACGTAGGATCGGAATCATCGCGATCAGCAGTGAAACCACGACAATTGCAAGGACTGCCACGAGAGAGAATGCAGCCGTGAGAACAAGGGCACCCCGTGAGACGCTCACATCACCAACGGCGGCAGTATTGACGGTATTGAGTACGTAACTGGATAAGGCATATCCAATACCTTCGCTGATGAACATCCCGATGACAAAGCTTGGGACCGCAAGCATCGTCAACTCAGTAACAAACTGAGCGAACAGCCGACGCTTGGAGTAGCCGATCGATAGGAGAACACCAACTTCGTGGATGCGCGAACGCGTCCAGAAAGTCAAGACCAGCACAAGGATTGCTGCGCCCGCAGCCAGTACCGCCCACAGAAGGCGCGAAATCAACGTTGTCACTCCAGCCACAGAGTCAAGGACAGCGGCCACACTTGAGTTGTTGTTCTTGAGCTCCAGTCCTTGCGCAAGATGCGCCTTGGCCTCTGTGATTGCCGCGTCAAGATGATGACGCGAGTCCGTGTAAAAGGTGGCAGTGCTCAGGGCATCTTTTCCGGCGAGTTTCTGCGCGCTCTTGAGGTCGGTGTAGATCGGCAGTTCACTATCGGAGGGCGCTGTTTCGGTGAGTGCATAGATCCCCACGATGCGACACGTGATGCTCTCATCGTCCCTGGTCAGTGTCAGTTCGTCACCGATTGTTAGCTTCTGTGCAGCGGCAAAGGGTTCAGCGATCACCGCGCCCGTACCGTCACGAAGTTGAGTGACGGCGTCGTCACCACCTTGTTTGAGTTCAGACTCTTTCTTTGTGAAGGTGGGGAGTTCTAAAAGATCACTGACTCCCAGTACCGATTGGAAATGCCCTTCGGCATTTTCTGCTGAGGTATCGAGCGTGAAGTTGTGGCCGGACACATGCGGGGTAGACAGCAGGGCGTCGACAGCTTTCTGCTGAAAATCCCCCGCTGGGGATGTCACCGTGAAACCAGGCCTGATCTGGTTTTCAGCGGCTTGAGTAATTGCGGTTAACGTACTTGTTATCACTCCTTGTAAGACAAACACCCCTGAAATGAGGATGATGATCAGAGCGAGGACGACGCTCTTCGTGCGTCGGCGCGTTACAGCGAAAAACGCTTGGTTCCAGAATGTCATGGACTATCCAATCTGCGTCAGGAGCTGCTTGGGCTCCTTGGTCAGCATCGGCAGAGAGGCGATGAGAGTAGCGATGACGATGAGGACCAAACCCGCGATACCCACGGTGATGAGGTAGCTCGGATCCACTGTGACATCCACGTGATCGATGGTCTTTTGGAAGGTCGACGTTGTGAAGTCCGCGCCGAGGTTATAGCCACCTCTTCCTCGTTCAGCAGCCTCTGCGGAGGCACGTGAAACGATGTTGTTTCCTAGGGCTTGAGCAACCAGCTTGGATGTTCCAAATGATGCGGCTAACGCCAGAACAAATATCATCACGTTCTCGGTGACGTACTGGGCAAAAATTTTGAGCTTGCTGACCCCGGTTGCCAAGAGAATTCCTGTCTCTTTGCGACGCTCATTGAGCCAGAGGAAGAGGACGAGGGCGAGTGCGGCAACCGCAAAAAGGGCCGTACCGATGAAAGTGGCTCGCAGCAGCGAGTGAATTCCTTCCAGCGCGGCGCCGATTCCACCGAACAGTTGAGAGTTCTTGTGGAGGAGGTATTTCTCCCAATCAAAGGGCAGCTTCTGCGCTTCCTGCATGACTGAGTCGAGATCACCCACGCTCTTCACAAAGAAGATGGCTTCGTGGTAGTACTCGGTCTCCGGATTTGTTCCGTTGATCGTGCGACCGGTGTCAAGATCAGTAAAAACCGCATTTTGGTACAGTTCCGTGCGCAGCGTCGCACTGGGGCTTCCTTGGCCAGAGAACATCCCCACGATTTCAGCATCGACAGAAGCCGTTGAATGGAAACGATTTTCCGCATCGTATTCATTGGCCTTAAACGTCAGGGAGTCGCCGATCTTCAAGTGATTTTTAGCGGCGAACTCCTCATGTACCAAGATTTTGTGGTGGTCTTTCTCAGTGAGGTGACGCCCTTTCGTCAGGGTGAATGTTCCTGCACGGAATGCGGTTGACAAGTCAGAGCGACTGACAGCGTTCATCGGTACCGCATTACCGTATTTCTCTTCTTCTGCCCTGGAATAATCCTCTGCCTGACCCGGGAGTCGGAAAATTTCAGCGTTGACAACGTCAGCAACCGCAGAGTTCATCGTCGCAACATAGGATTCCACCCCCGGAAGCTGAGCGATTGCGTCGATCTGGGCGCGCGTGACCGTGCCTCCTCCACGCGCCGTACCGAGGTTCGTCATCCGATTGTTCTCAAGCATGAAACCCGACAGGAGCTTGGAGCTGAGATCATCACCTGCATTCGCCGCTGACTCACGCACAGCGAAAGTTGAGAGCAGCAGCGTTGATGCGATGAGGAGGACTAAAAAGATGGTCAACGATTTGACCAATTTACGAGAAGTGTGAAGCCACGCTCGCCGAAAAAATGACATCTGAGAGGAATCTTTCGTACTAGTTTCAGTATCAATCGGCCTCATCGTATGAAGCACCTCTGTGAATTCGCTGTAAGACACCGGGGAGATCACCAGAAAGGCAACGGCCTACCGTTACGAACCTTCATCGGTGCCCGCTCGTGACGACGAACCGACTGGGCATCACCTCGGCAAGGATTCCTTCACCGCACGCACGGCAGGAGTACACGTCTGAACAAGAGGGACTTTAGTCTCACATTTCCTACCCTCTGAGCTTTTCCGTCCGTGAAATACACACATCTCACTGGAAAAGTCCTCACTTACACAAATTTTCAAGGAATTTTCTCAGAAATTCCCGTATGCTACGACGTGCATCTGTGGGCTCATCTAAGTGGCCGCGACCTGGCTTTTTACTGCTAGAGACCCCACGTGGATTGACCGGAGAATGTGCATGAACCACACCATCACTCATCGCTGCCGCCCCGCTGCGGCTGCGATCCTCACCTTGGGACTCCTCATATGGATCACACTCCCAAAATGGTGACATCATCGCCTCCGGATATTACGATCCCACGGAGCATCGAGCCGTTTACGTCTTGACAGACAAGGTCAATAGCCGCGAATCGATCACACTTCGCTTCCAATCCGGTGACACCCTCAATTATCAGAAGTTCACCAACAGCGGCACCTACACCTTCACCAATAATTTCGCAGGGACAGATTACAGCTACACCTACGATGTTCCTTTCGATGGGAACACCTACTACGCCGAAGATCGGATGAACGAGGGATACGGAATTTCCCCCTATCTCCCCGAGTACGATCCGCGTTCAGGTGACTACACCCAGCTCTTCCACCTCAAAACTCTCGCTGAGCCGAGGACAGGCGTAGATCTCAGCGTCAGAGCCCGTTCCCTCAGTGACAGCGGTCCTGCACCTGAGGTCTCAGTGTATGAAGTACCTGCCGGCTACACCTTCCCAGACAGTTTCAATGCCGACATCAGTGCACTCACAAACGTGACTGGAGAATTTACAGTTGCCGAACGCGGAAACGGTTTCTACACACTGCGCTCGACGTCAACAGCTGCCAGCGAATACTTCGTGGTGGTGCGAGGCCAGCAGAAGGGAGTCAACACGTCAACGTGGGAGCAGGTATCTCTGCGCGCCTCTTTCACAGGATCCGATGTTGAGACGCAAGCTAACTCCTCGGTGTTCTACAGGGGTGCCGAAGCTTTCGGCGAACTCAGTGACATCATCCCTGCGAAGTACATCACGGTCACCAAAGTGGATGCGAAGAACGGAACAGGACTTCCTGGCGCCGAGTTCGATATCCGCAAGAACGGACACGTTGTCGCTCACCTGGTCACAGATTCAGAGGGAAAGACCACAAGTCCGCTTCTTCCTCTCGGCGAGTACACGGTCGTAGAGACGAAAGCACCTGTCGGATACGTGCGCGCCCCCTCAACCAGTGATGTGAACCTCATTAACGAGGGCGATTCCCTCGTTAATAGGGTTGTGAAAAACGAGGCCGAACCCGCTCCGGAGCCAGAACCGACACCTCCACCGACACCGGAGCAACCGGTGGAGCCGAAGCCCACACCCAAGCCGACTCCTCCCAGCTCGAAAACTCCCCCACCTGCGACTAAGGCTCAGGCAAAATCCACCTTGGCGTCCACAGGTGTCTCGTCCGTCAATGGACGACTGGCGGGTGGAGCAGCTGCTGGCCTGATCACGGGCGCTCTCTTCCTCCGCTGGGCAGGCAGACGCAAACCCTAAAAACTCCCCACGACACGCCGCCAGACACATATTTTGTTCATTCCCCCTCGCTGAGAGCACGCGGGCCCTACAATTGGAAAGGGAACGAGAATTAGAAGTGCTTCCCGGAAGGTCGACTGGATGATCCAGTTCTTCCTTCTGGGAAGCACTTCGTTTTGCACTGAGGCTGCACTGCTGACTCAGTCTTATGTCGCAGGAAGTTCGCCCTCGCTGTCACCCTCAGCCACGAGGGTGGCCGAGCGCGGCTCGTAGCCGTCGGGGTTGTGACGGGTAACCTCGCGAACCTCGGCCACCGCCTCCACGTGGCGGCTCCAGTCCTTCGTCAGCTCAAGAGCGGTCTCGAACTCTTTCTCAACGATCGGGTTGGGCCGATAGATCAGCTTCGAGATGACGACCGTAACGACCAAGTTGACGACGAAGCCGGGCACAATTTCGTACAGGTCGAACATGCCACCTGCGATGTTGCCCCACACGGCGACGGTCACGGCGCCCATGACCATACCAGCGAGTGCTCCAAAGCCGGTGAGCTTGCGCCAGTAAAGAGCAAGGATGATTGTCGGACCGAAAGATGCGCCAAATCCAGCCCATGCGAAAGCAACTAGGCCCAGGATTGTGTCATTCGGATTGAGTGCCAAACCTCCGGCGAGGAGGGCGATACCCGCCACCGAGATGCGCGAGAGCAAGACGCCCGCCTTGGCAGAGAGCTTGCGCTTGGTGAACGTCATGTAGACATCTTCGATGAAGGCTGAGGAACTCACCAGGAGCTGGGAGGAAATCGTGGACATGATGGCCGCGAGGATGGCGGCGAGCATGAAGCCCGCAAACAGCGGGTGGAAGAGCATCTGACCAAGGACGATGAACACTTGCTCAGAGCTGGCCAGAGCGGACTTGTCATGCTTGAAGATCGCCACACCCACGAGCGCCGTTAAGAGCGCACCGAAGACGGCCAACAGCATCCAGCCAATGCCGATACGGCGGGCCGAGGTGGACTCTTTCGGATTGCGCAGCGCCATGAAACGCACGATGATGTGAGGCTGGCCAAAATAGCCCAGACCCCAGGCCACCGCGGAAATGAGGCCCATGACCGTTGCACCCTTGAGCGGTTCGAGGAGCCCGGGATCCACGCTGCGCACACCCTCAAGCATGTTGTCGAAGCCGCCGACGTAGATGATTCCCATGACCGGGACCATGACGAGGGCGAGCAACATGAGGAACCCCTGCATGGCGTCGGTATACGAGACCGCGAGGAAGCCACCGACCAGTGTGTAGAACACGGTGATTGCAGCGATGATGAGCATTCCGACCTTGTAGTTCACACCGAATGCGCCCTCGAAGAAGGTGCCGCCAGCCACCATGCCGGAGGAGACGTAGAAGGTGAAGTAGAACAGGATGATGAAGCCGGAAATAATACGCAGAGTGTGTGAAGAATCACGTAGGCGGGAATCCAGGAAGGATGGGACGGTGATCGAATTGTTCGACACCTCGGTGTAGGAGCGCAGGCGCGGGGCCACAAACTTCCAATTCAGCCATGCACCAACCGTCAGACCGATCGCGATCCAGAACTCGAATACGCCAGATAGGTAGAGGGCACCGGGTAGGCCCATGAGGAGCCATCCGGACATGTCAGAGGCTCCGGCGGAAAGCGCCGCAACCGCGGGGTTGAGCTGGCGTCCGCCAAGCATGTAGTCATCAACGTCGGAGGTGCGGCGATATGCCCACAACCCGATTCCGATCATGACGAGGAAGTAGATGATCATCGTGATGATCTGCCACGTGGTACCGCTCATCAATAACCTCCCTAAAGGTTGTTGGACTGTGTTGTATCGTTGCATCATTGCGTCATTGCCTCATTGCAATGTTGGGAACACAGTCGGTATAGTTGTCTCGTAACCTTACATCACAAGCTGCACCTTGCGATGTGAAACGAAGGCTTGCGAAAGCGAGGATACAGGAAAATCCCTCGATGTCGAGAGAGTTTCGAAAATTCGTTCTCAAGTCGACAAAAAGTGACCCTCTCGCCTTTTAGAATCGAACAACTGTGACGGCCCTAGCCGGACGCCACTGACTGCAAAGATGGAGAACCACGTGGCAACGTTGAAAAATGACGTCGATTTTTCGAAGGTGGCGAACAGCGCCATCACCCAAGCAAAGACGTGGGCACGCCGCTCCGCGTCTTTCCCAGAAGACCGCGCCGGGAACCTACTGTCTCAAGTCCTCAAAGATGAGGGCGGACTAGACTTCACCGTCCAGTTCGTTGACGGCGTGATCCGACCCGAAGATCCAAAGACCCGCGCAAAGAATCTGCGCAAGCTCACCACGAAGCCAGCACGATTCCTGCCTTCCTACCTCTCGCTGCCGGCGAAGGTCGGCGGAGTCCTTGCCCCGGCTTGCCCTTCGTTCATCACGGACGCCGCCTTTCGTGTCTTCCGTATGCTTGTGGGTAACCTCGTGCTCGATACAACGCCGAAGAAGCTCGGCCCGGCGGTCAAGAAGCTCCGCGCCGACGGCTCACGACTGAACCTCAATCTGCTCGGGGAAGCCGTGCTCGGAAAGAAAGAAGCCGCACACCGCCTCGCGGCCGTCACCGAGCTACTTGAGTACGACTTCGTTGACTACGTGTCGATCAAGGTTTCCTCGGTGCTTGGCGTTCACAATCCTTGGGGGTATCAGCAGGCCGTTGACCAAGCAATCGAGGCGCTCTTGCCGCTGTACCGCACCGCGAAGAAGGGCAATAAGTTCGTCAACCTCGACATGGAGGAATACCACGACCTCCATCTGACCATCGACGTCTTCACCGGGATCCTCAACCGCGAAGAGTTCAAGAACCTCAAAGCCGGCATCGTGCTACAGGCCTACCTGCCCGACGCCCTCGGCGCGATGGAGGAGATCCAGGACTGGGCTGCCAAACGCGTGGCTGACGGCGGTTCACCGGTCAAGGTACGCCTGGTTAAGGGTGCGAACCTGCCGATGGAACACGTCGACTCCGTCATGCACGGCTGGAAACTGGCCGTCCAGCCGTCCAAGGCCGCAACGGACGCCAACTACATGCGTGTTCTTGAGTTCGCGTTGCGCCCCGAGCATGTCAAGAACGTCAATCTCGGCATCGCCGGGCAGAACCTCTTCACTCTCGCTTTCGGCCTGAACCTCGCCAAGGAACGCGGCATCAGCGAAGGCTTCGAGGTGGAGATGCTCAAAGGCATGGCCACCAACCAAGCTCAGGCTATTCGCGAGGACGTCGGCCAGATTCTGTACTACGTGCCCGTGGTTGACCCATCCAACTACGACGTGGCGATCTCTTACCTGGTCCGCCGCCTAGAGGAGTCCGCGGCGCACGAGAACTTCATGTCCGGTGTCTTCGATATCGCCACGAACGATGCCATCTTCGCCCGCGAACGCAACCGCTTCGCCACCGGCGTTGTGGCAGCTTTCCCGGAGGCCGACCTGGCCGAGAAGATGAGCCCGGTCAACGAGGTGCCGCAGTTGAGCTTTGGCCCCAACCGCCGCCAGAACCGTTTGACGGACGAGGTGGAGCTCATGGACAGCTTTGCCAACACGGCCGATTCGGACCCGTCACTGCCGGCAAACGTCGAATGGGCAAACACAATTTTCGCCAAGATGGGCAATTCGCAGCTGGGCGTTGCCGAGGCAGATGCAGCGCGCGTGCGCACCGTTGCTCAGATGGAGGAGATCGTGGCCGAGGCCCGGCAGGCTGCGCCGGGATGGGCGGCCACCACGGGCGCTGAGCGTGCCAAGATTTTGCGCCGCGCAGCCCAGGTGTTAGGTGAGCGCCGCGCCGAGCTCATCGAGGTCGCTGCCTCCGAGTGCGGCAAAGTCGTCGGCGAGGCCGATATCGAGGTCTCCGAAGCGATCGACTTCGCCAACTACTACGCGGACTTGGCCGAGGAATTGGACGAAATCGAGGGTGTGCGCTTCTCCCCCGCCCCGGTCACCGCGGCGATCCCGCCGTGGAACTTCCCGCTCGCAATCCCGGCTGGTTCGGCGCTCGCGCCGCTGGCCACCGGTTCCGTGGTCCTGTTTAAGCCTGCCGAGCAGGCGCGCCGCTGCGGTGCCGTGGTTGCTCAAGCCCTGTGGGATGCGGGTGTGCCCAAGGATGCGTTGTATCTGGTAGATATCCATCCGGAGGAGATTGACGAGGTCGGTAAGTCCCTCGTGACAGCCTCTGATCAGGTGATTCTCACTGGATCAATCGACACAGCCAAGCTGTTCCGCTCCTGGGAGCCGGACCTGAAGATCTTTGCGGAGACCTCGGGGAAGAACGCCATCATCGTTACCCCGCAGGCCGACATCGACCTCGCAGCGAAAGACGTTGTTCAGTCCGCCTTCGGGCACGCCGGCCAGAAGTGTTCGGCCGCATCACTGTGCATCCTCGTGGGTGCGATGGGTAAGTCAGAGCGCTTCATCAACCAGGTGGTTGATGCTGCCGAGTCACTTGTGGTGGATTGGCCAACCAATCCCAGCACCGAAATGGGACCGATCATTGAGCCTGCAACAGGCAAGCTCAAGCGCGGCCTCACTGAGCTTGAGCCGGGTCAGACGTGGTTGCTCAAGCCCCGCCAGCTCGACGATTCAGGACGCCTGTGGTCTCCCGGTATTCGCGACGGCGTACGCCGCGGTCAAGACGCTCACCTGACGGAGTACTTTGGTCCAGTCCTAGGCATCATGCGTGCGGAAACCCTGGAGGAGGCCATCGCCTTGCAAAACGAGGTTCAGTTCGGCCTCACAGCCGGCCTGCATTCTCTTGACCCGGAGGAAATCACCCGGTGGCTGGCAAAGGTTAAGGCAGGAAACGTCTACGTCAACCGCGGGATCACGGGTGCGATCGTGCGTCGCCAGCCCTTCGGTGGATGGAAGCGTTCACAGGTGGGCACCGGCTCAAAGGCAGGAGGCCCGAACCACCTCATCGGCCTGTGCCGCGTTGAACCGGCCCCCGTGGGTCCTGCGGACGACAAGCTCACGGCGCTGACTTTCCCCGCCCTGGCCGGCTTCGACAAGGTCGCCGACAAGGTTCCTTCCGAGCATGTTGATGCCTATCGCAGTGCACTGCGCAGCGCAGAGAAAGCTCTGAAGGAGCACTACCTTGCCAGGCGCGATGTGTCGGCGCTGGGTGTGGAGAAGAATGTCTTCCGCTACATGCCTACTGCTGTCACGGTCCGTCTCGAAGACCCAGAGACATGGTGGGAGGTTGCCCCGATGGTCGCAGCATCCCTTACCGGTAAGACGAAGATCGAGCTCAGCGTAGGAGATGACCTGCGCGACACCATTGCCCAAGCTTTCCGCTCCGCGGGGGCTACGGTCAATGTCGAATCGACCGACCAATGGCTGGCGAACATCGCCCGTCGACCTGATGTGGGCCGCAAGATTCGTTACTTCGGCCCGAATCCGCACTCCGTGGCCGAAGCCGTGGGTGGCTCAGTGGACGTGACGATCTATTCCGATCCGGCCACCGGAAACGGCAGGGTGGACCTGCGTCCGTTCTTCCTTGAGCAAGCGGTTGCGGCCACAAACCACCGCTTCGGAGACCACACCAAGCTCCTTGATGGCGTGATCTAAGGCCGGCCCCGGCAGTCATGACATGCTCCCCGGAGGTTGGACTGATTGAATCAGTTCCTTCTTCCGGGGAGCATCCATGTCACGGCATTACACAACTTCAGCGACAACATCGTCATCCGCACCGATCCTGCCGGGAACGTCAAACCCGACGGAGAAAAGTCCACCGAGAAAATCAACGGCGTGGTGGCCACCATCATGGGACTTGGACTGCAATCACAACCGCAATTTCTGCCTGGAATTGGGAAGTAGCTGCTTCTACGATTGCACGAGCTTTGGGGCCGGCTTTCATCGAGAGATTTGGAAAAGCTACTGGAGGTCCGGCCCTCATCGCTGCTGCGCAAGCTTACGCAGCAGTATCCTGTACTCTTTAGTGCTAGAGGAGGTCCAATGCGCACAAAGACTATATTCACGCTAGGGTTTTTCTCCACTATTGTGCTCGTGCTTTGGGTGATCATCTCATTTGCTAGAGATTGGGAATTCTTTACTCCAGCATCAATTCTGGGTGCAATTTTAGGGGGTTTCTTGATCACTCTTGTCGCGAGAAAAGCACTTGAGAGTGACTCAAATTTCCCTAAAGGACCTAGTGCGTAAAGCATCACTGACATCTCTATCAGCAGCGCGAAGGAACACCTGGCGAGTCCGAGCGGGCGTTGAGTCATCCTTTGTATCGGGTGCTGCATGATGAGCCCAACAGCGAGATAACGTCCTTCGCATTCCGCGAAACGTTGATGACCCATTTGTTGTTGTGGGGTAACCGGACTTAAGACATGGGCATGTGATCGGGTGAACTGTCCACCCAAGACGAGGTGGGGTCGAACAGGAAGCTGTATCCGGCTGAGAGCTGCGTGTTGCTAATGGAATGGTGAGGACCATCGAGCAGCCATTGAGGGAACTTCATCAAACTCTCGAAAAGAAAAGGAGCTTCACTGAGGGACGCTCCTAGTGCGAGCACTTTTATATCTATGCGAGTAAACGTCCAGGATCGGGACACCTCGAGCGATCAGGTAATTGCCTATCCCATTCTCGATGTCATCGCGCGTCAGACATTTCGGGATCCCGATTAATGGGAACTTTAAGATGAATTGACGATTCCAGGACTTACCGAGAGAATGGACGATGATACCTGCGGTAGTCCGTTGACGAACATCCTCTTCTTCCTCTTCAGGAATATCGAAGTTGACATCGTTACTGGCTGCCACCACCCCCAGGAAGCCATCAGCGGTAAATTTCATCCAGACCAAGTCTTTTTTGCAAGACGCTCCTTTCTCAGGTAGAGCTGCATAAAGTTTTTCATTCAGATAACCGTAAAGCTCTTTATCTGTCATTCCTTCCGGAATTTCCAACTTAGGACCCTCTTCAGTCGTCATTCCGAACACTGCTAGAAATTCATTGACATAGAGACCAATTGTCTCTACTTTGACAGGAGGTTTTTCTGCTTGCCTGCGAGCCTCCTCGATTCGGTATGCTTTCGGATTAATTGTGACTGGTAATTCATCCCATGATTTGACAGTCGCTTCATCCTTATTAAGGTCCCAAGTATATTTTTTTATGAGCTCTTGAGCCTTTTCCTTAGTGAGGGGCTCATCTTCAGCCATCTGTGGTGGTAAACGCATGTTCCAATTATAGAACGCGTGGCCTCTTATTGTACGCCGAATGCGAGTGCGACTGATTGCCGTTCCTGATTACCCGGTCCAGGGCCATGATGGTAGCCACCACCCCGGCGTTCTTCTCAGCGCTCTTTTACTTGTCGGGTTTGACGTTGCCGGCAGGGTCAGTGCGGATGTGGATATTGTCGACCATGCAGCGTTCGAAAAGGCCCTAGCCAAACACCTGCGTACAGGCAAAGTACCCAAAACCCGTTGCGAACAAGCCCCGCCAAGGAACCTCACAAGCAACGAGAGTTAAAGGTCAAGGTCAGAGGATCCCAGGAGGCTTCGACGTTCAGTGGTCTGTGCTGCTTCCTCCGTTACTCGTACAGCTTGGTCTGCTTCTTGGTTTTCCACCTCACGCAAACTGCGTCCATCTCCCAGATGCCAATTCTCCGGTCCGCTCACAGATGCCCCTGTGACGAAGGCCGCCGCCGCGCTAGGTGACGAGAACAGTAAATGTCGTGTCGTTACCATCTGTTCATTGACTGCGTCGGCGTATTTCTCACGGTTACGAATCGCGGACTTGGGGCAGGAAGTTTTGATTTCCCCATCCAACTGACTTCCCGCATGCACGACAAATCCATCAGTTGTCTGGCTGCCTTGAGCTTCGAGATTCTTATAGCGCATGGTCAGTACCTCATCATCAGACCATCCATCTGTCATGACCCCAGGCTCGTTCGTCTTTGAGGGGACAGACAGTGGTGAGGTAGTTAAGGGCTCAAACACCTTGTAGCCGAGGGAGCCGATCACAATCTTGGCGTAGGCAATGAACTCATTGAGTTCGGCCTCTTTTTCTTCGGTTACTTTCCCGGCAGAGGGCTGATTGCCATTTGTTACTACGTATCGACCAGCATCGGTAGCCATCCGGTAGAAGGCGTTTTCTAGGTAACTGATTTCAGTTGGACCAAACGAGTCGTTCTGTGTTGTTACGGCGATGACATGGGTGAAGTAGTCCAGTTTCTCTTCGCCCACATGTTCGGCTACACGTCCCAGTATGCCTTTGCCATTACTGCGTTCGCGGGCTTGACCAACGTAAACCTGATCAGCTCCGGTCTCGTCATTTGTGCCGAAGAGAAGGTAAACACCGGTTTGGTTAAGGTCGGCGCGCGCTGGAGTCCAATCGAGGCAGGTTCGAGGCATGAGGTAGACCAGGCCAGTCCAGTTACTCAGTGTTGCCTTGATTCGATATTTAGGGTCACCATCGATTAAGAAGAGTTGGATGGTGCGCGCCGGGGTTCTCATGTGTTCTATTTTAGAACCAGCACACACCGTTCTCAGGAGGAAAGTGCCCGCGTTCTCCGCGTAATCATGCGGCAAAAACGGCCTCCCCCCACTCAGTGCTGAAAAGTGGGGGATCGCGCCGATGTATCGAAAGTGCTAGGACCTGGGAACGGGCCTGACGCTCAGGATTACTTCTTCCCACCGGATGCCAGGCCGCTACGGAATTCGCAGATGTCCCCGTCAGCCATGACGTAATCTTTCCCTTCCATGCGGACCTTGCCGGCCGCGCGCGCCTCGTGCATTCCACCCAACTCAACCAGGGTGTCGTAAGAGACGATTTCAGCTTTAATAAAGCCTTTCTCAAAATCAGTGTGGATCACACCGGCAGCTTTCGGAGCAGTATCACCCTTGTGGATAGTCCACGCGCGCGATTCCTTGGGACCGGCAGTGAAGAAAGTCTGTAAGCCGAGCGTATTGAATCCAACACGGGCGAGCTTATCCAATCCGGATTCGTCCTGACCGGATTCGGCGAGCATCTCGCGAGCGTCGTCCTCGTCAAGCTCAACGAGTTCGGACTCAAACTGCGCGTCAAGGAAAATTGCCTCAGCGGGCGCAACGAGAGAGCGTAACTCCGCCTGGAGGTCCTCATTCTCCATTCCATCCGCATCCATATTGAAAACGAAAATAAATGGCTTCGTTGTCATCAGCTGGAAGGACTTCAGCGCATCCTGATCAAGCTTCGCCCCCTCGGGCCCAGACAGCAACTCGCCTTTCTCCAACAGGGCAAGCGCCTGCGTTGCTGTCTCAAGAACAATAGGTTCGGTCTTCTTCGCACGAACCTCTTTTTCGAGCCGAGGAATCTGCTTATCCAATGTCTGCATGTCGGCAAGGATCAGCTCGGTTTTAATCGTCTCAATGTCGGATTCAGGGTCAACTTTGCCGTCAACATGAACAACATCGGGGTCAGCAAACGCGCGCGTTACCTGGCAAATCGCATCGGCCTCGCGAATGTTGGCAAGGAACTGATTTCCCAAGCCCTCACCCTCGGAAGCTCCCCGAACGATTCCGGCGATATCCACGAATGACACGGTGGCGGGGACAACCTTCTCCGAAGAGAACATCTTCGCCAACACACCGAGCCTGGGGTCAGGCAGCGGCACAACACCGACGTTCGGTTCAATCGTCGCGAAAGGATAGTTCGCAGCGAGGACGGTCGCGCGAGTGAGCGCGTTAAACAGGGTCGACTTACCGACGTTGGGCAGTCCGGCGATTCCAATAGTCAAAGACACGCTGCCAGTTTAATCGACGATCGCGCCACTCCCCACGCGAGCAGTCATTAGGCCGGTCACCTTCTACGTTCTTCTCTTGACGAGGACGAGGCGGGATCTCACACGGGATATATCAGACCCTGTGTCCACTACTGCGTGTGACCCGGTCCGGCCTTGCGGGGCGCATGGGGACGTGAATCCACAAGCCCCGACTGTGAGAGCTCGGTACGGAGGTTGCGCGGCAACGCGAAAGTTGTCGTCTCCGTTTGTGTTCGCACAACGTCGACGGTTGGGAACCCATTTGCTTGGAGCCACTCAATCACTTCGCGGACAAGGATTTCGGGAACAGAGGCACCCGACGTGAGTCCCACGGTTTGAGCTCCTTGAAACCACTGTGGGCAAAGCTCATCTGCCTTATCCACGCGGTGAGCGCTACCGGCGCCAGCCTCTATTGCAACCTCGACAAGGCGCACGGAATTCGAGGAGTTCGCCGATCCGACGACGATCATGACATCGACATCCGGTGCGATGTGTTTGACCGCGACCTGACGGTTCTGTGTGGCGTAGCAGATGTCATCAGAGGGTGGGTCGATGAGATTGGGGAAACGTTGACGAAGACGGTTGACGGTTTCGCGGGTTTCATCAACGGACAACGTGGTTTGAGAGATCCACACGACACGATCGGGGTCGCGCACCTTCACGGAATCAACCTCATCGGGAGTTCCCACAACCTGGATGTGATCGGGGGCTTCACCGAAAGTCCCTTCAACTTCTTCGTGTCCTTGGTGTCCCACGAGGATGATGTCGTAGTCGTCTTTGGCAAAGCGGACGGCTTCGCGATGAACCTTCGTCACCAGTGGGCACGTTGCATCAATGGTTGCCAGGTTACGTTGAGCGGCCGCTTCGCGGACCTGCGGTGACACTCCGTGAGCGGAGAACACCACTCGTGCGCCCTCGGGAACCTCATCAGTTTCCGAAACGAAAATTGCTCCGCGACGACTGAGGGATTCAACAACGAATTTGTTGTGAACGATTTCTTTGCGGACGTACACGGGCGCGCCGTAGAGATCCAGGGCCTTTTCAACGACGTCCACAGCACGATCCACGCCAGCACAGTATCCACGAGGTGCGGCCAGAAGTATTCTGCCGCCGCCTGAATGATCCGATCGACCGGAGACGGTTGATGCATCGAGTACTTCATCCGCTGTGGCGTGAAGATCCACGGGAACACGAGTCATGGGTTCTAACTTATCGGTGTTGGAGCCTCAATGCTGGGGAAGGCGACTGACTCCACACAATGTTTCCCAAACTTTGAGGCCGATAGGAGAAAGGGACAGCGGGAGAAACGGGAAGGACACTGCTGCGGCTAGTGTCAGTGCCTCCCCCTACAATGGTGTGGTGTCTGAAATGAAAGCGCCTCCGGCAGCGAAAGCTGCCGACACCACGCGGGACAATCCGTGGCCGCTGCGCCGCCTCACTGAGAACATTGCACTCTATGTTGACCGCATGTCTGCTCTGTGGGTCGAGGGGCAGGTCGTTGAGTACACGAAGCGTCCGGGCGCAAAAATGCACTTCCTGACCTTGCGCGACCTCGAAACGGACACGTCAATGACGGTGACCGCCTGGGCGGGCGTCATGGACAACGCAGGCCCCGGCCTTGAACAGGGATCACGGATCGTAACCCGGGTTAAACCCGTGTTTTGGGAAAGAAGCGGTCGCTTGAACCTCCAAGCCGCTGAAATTCACCTTCAAGGTCTTGGAGATCTACTCGCCCGAATTGAGCAACTCCGCCAGCAGCTTGCAGCGGAAGGATTGTTCTCGTCGGATCGGAAGAAGCGTCTTCCTTTTCTTCCTCGCACAATCGGCCTTGTTTGTGGGCGCAACGCGAAAGCCAAGGATGACGTCATTGTCAACGCAACAGATCGCTGGCCGACTGCGCATTTTGAGATCCGAGAGGTTGCTGTCCAGGGGGATCATGCGGTTGCCGAGGTCATCGCCGCTTTGCGCGACCTTGATGGGATCGACGATGTAGATGTCATCGTTGTTGCTCGCGGAGGTGGGGCCGTTGAGGATCTGCTTCCCTTTTCCGACGAGCGCCTCGTGCGCGTTGCCGCCGACATTCACACTCCCCTCGTCAGCGCAATCGGACACGAGGGGGACTCGCCCCTCCTCGACCTGGTCGCGGATTTCCGCGCGTCAACTCCCACGGATGCGGCACGGAACATCGTTCCCGATCGCGCCCAGGAATATGACGGACTCGCCCACGCGACAACGCGGATGCGCACCGCGATTTCCCAGAGAATCAGCCGCGAACGCGACACGCTCAGCCTCGTGATGACGCGACCGGTCATGCAAAGTCCCGCGGCCGTCCTCGTCAATCATCTTCAGGCCGTCGAAGCTCAGGTGACGGCGCTACGCCAGCGTGTTGAACGTCGGCTCTTTGCCGAGCAGGAACAGCTCACCCGAGCACAGGCAACGCTGAGGGCACTGTCACCTCAGGCAACGCTCGACCGGGGATATTCACTGCTCAAGCTCCCCGGCGGCGAACTCATTCGTTCAGCGGCCCAGGTTCCCAAGGGGACACTCATTGAGGGAATTCTCGCTCAGGGACGCATGGTCGCGCAGGTCGTGGGGTCTACCGCAGGAGGAACACCCCCGGAACCTGAGGATTCCCCCTCGTAACCGCTCTTAGCCACCGCGACGACTGACAACGCACCACACACTTAGACGAAGGAACTGAACTCATGGCCGATACCACCCCACTCCCCGATCCCTCGACTTTGGGATACGAGGCCGCACGCGACGAACTCGTGACTATCGTGCGTACTCTCGAATCGGGACAGTCCCCACTTGAAGACACTCTTGCGCTGTGGGAGCGCGGTGAAGCTCTCGCGCAGCGCTGCCGAGCGATTCTCTCCGGCGCCCAGGAACGTCTCGACAGTGTGACCGCCAAACAGGCTGGAACCTCTACGGATGCCTGATGAGGCCTCCTGGATGGACGGCGCGAGAATCTGTCACGAAAAATCTGCTTCGCCCAGTAAACTGGGATGAAAAGGCGCGTTGCGTCACCGGTGCCGCATCTTAGAAAGAGTTCTCATGGATCTGGAAAAAGACCCTCATGTCCTCGCGATCGGCGAGTCTCTCATCGATATTGTCTACCCCGCAGGCAAGCCTGAAGAAGCGGAGAAGCACCCCGGTGGGTCTCCCGCCAATGTTGCGATGACGCTCGGGCGTTTGGGGCGTCCCGTTGTGCTCCAGACGTGGTTTGGTCAAGATGAGCACGGTCGGATGATCAACGACCACTTCACAGCGTCGAACGTTGTCATCACCGCTGAGTCGCATGGGGCTCACCACACGACCACCGCAGCCGCCGAATTGGATGAGAAAGGTGCCGCAACGTACACCTTCGATTTCGATTGGAATCCAACAACACCGATTCACGTCGGCGCTGGTGCACGTATCATCCACGCCGGGTCGATCTCCGCTGCTCAGGAGCCTGGTGCTTCCGCTGTTCTTGAGGCACTTGAGCGTGGGCGTTCTCGCGCCCTGATCACCTACGATCCCAATGCCCGGCCCTCAATCATGGGGTCTCCTCACCAGGCTCTGGCGCTTGTTGAAAAGTTTGTTGCTCAGTCTGACCTGATCAAAGTGTCTGACGAAGACATCGCGTGGCTGACAGGATCGCATGACCTCGACACAACGATCGACCGGTGGCTGGGAATGGGACCGTCCGTAATCATTGTGACCCGCGGAAAAGAAGGCGGCCTTGCAGTGACGCGCTCGGGCATCCGGATGGCTCACACACCCAAGGATGTCACCGTCGTTGACACCGTCGGAGCTGGTGACTCGTTCATGGGGGGTATCCTCGATTCCCTGTGGAGTCTAGGGCTGACAGGAGCCGAGGCTCGCGAAGCTCTCAGCAGGATCAGTGAAGACACGGTGTCGCAGATCCTTGAACGTGCGTCCAGTGTTTCCGATGTGACGGTGTCACGCGCGGGAGCAAATCCGCCGTGGGCGCATGAGCTGAACTGATTCTGTACTGATTGTTCGCAGTCGCTGACGCAGTAGGTGGCGTCCGAGGCTTTCCTTAGCCTCGGAGGCCACCGTCATCGTCCTCGTCGACGCTCCCGTTGGGCGTAGGAACGGAGCGCACGAAGGAAGTCGATTCGGCGGAAATCAGGCCAGTAGGCCTCACAAAAATAGAACTCCGAATGAACAGACTGCCACAGCATGAACCCGGAGAGGCGTTGCTCACCCGATGTGCGGATCACTAAGTCGGGATCAGGTTGGTCCTTCGTGTACAGGTGGTCTGCGATGTCCCCATCCGTGAGCGACTGAGCAATATCGTTGAGAGTGCGCCCATCCGCTGCGGCCTCCCGTAGGAGAGAACGCACGGCCTCGGTAATTTCATGACGACCGCCGTAGCCAACTGCAACGTTGACTTGCAGCCCCTCGATTGTTTGAGTCGACGCAACGGCATCCCGCAGAGCAGCGGCAACTGGGTCGGGCAGGAGGCTGAGGTCGCCGACGATCCTCAAGTGCCATTTCTTCTGTTGCGCGAGCGCTTCAACGGCCTGCACGATGATCGCCAGGAGTTTGTCTAATTCTTCGGCGTTACGTTGGAGATTGTCGGTCGAAAGCAGCCAGAGGGTCACGATCGACACGCCTGCGTCCTCGGCCCATCCGAGGAATTCTGAGATTTTCCCCGCACCCGCGCGGTGTCCCTGCGACGCGGAGGCTCCCAGCGCTTTTGCCCACCGGCGGTTTCCGTCAAGGATGACGCCGATATGCTCGGGAACTTGGGCGCCGTGAAGTTCGGCGCGGAGCTGTCGTTCGTAGATGTCGTAGAGCACGTTCCACCGCGTCATCTATCGCTCCGTTCTGCTCGTCCCGTACACCCGGCTCATTCTGGTGACTCGCGCTCTCGCGCTTCAACGGCCATACTACTGGCTAGGGTAGCGCGGATCACCAGGGAGCGCGTCACACCGACGGTCGGTGTGCGTCGAAGAGGTCGCGGTTGTGTCTCGTATTAACCTACGATGGAGTAACTTACGATATCGTAGGTTGTAACATCGTCGGTTCAAGGGAAGACCTATGAAGAACGCTTCTTTGACTCCCAGATCATGGATCCCCGATCAGCTCGTGGCAATCAAGCCTCACCTGCGCGGATGGTTCCATCTCGTGACCGCACCCCTGTCTCTTGCGGCCTCGATCGTCCTCATTTGCCTGGCTCCCACGGCCGCAGAAAAATGGGCGTCCGCTGTCTACCTGACAACGTCGCTTGTTCTTTTTGGCGTGTCTGCGACCTACCATCGTTTCTACTGGGCCCCGAGGTGGGAGACCGTGTGGCGGCGCCTCGACCACTCAAATATCTTCCTCCTCATTGCCGGCACCTACACACCGCTGACGATTTCGCTTCTCAACCGGCACGACGCAACGGTCCTCCTCCTCATCGTGTGGATCGGCTCCATCATCGGCATCCTTCTCCAACTGTTCTGGCCAACCGCACCGCGACTGCTGTCAACGCTCGTTTACGTTGCTCTCGGATGGGTTGCCGTTGCCTACCTTCCGCAGCTGTGGATGGCTGGCGGGCCCGTCGTGGTCTGGTTGATCATCGCCGGCGGCCTCCTCTACACCCTCGGCGCCCTTGTGTACGGATTCAAGAAACCCGATCCGTGGCCCACATGGTTCGGATTCCACGAGATTTTCCATACATTCACCGTTTTGGCGTGGGCCTGTCACTGCGTGGCCGTCTACTTCGCAGTTCTGAGTTGAGTGTTAATTGACGAGGACGAACAGGCGCCTTGTCCGTCCTCGTCCCCTTCGCCCGTTGATGGGCGACAACACCCGCCGCGTTACAACTCCCAGGAAAATTGTGGCCAACCGGTTATAATAGTGTGGATTCTTACGCCGGCACCCCAGCGGTGCCGGTCCTTTTCTTTGGAGGAAACAGTGGCCGATACACAGTGGCTGACACAGGCGCAGTACGACCTGCTCAAGGCCGAACTCGCTGACCGCATTGTCAAGCGCGGCGAAATTGCACGCCTCATCGACGCTGCACGCCAAGAAGGTGATCTGCGCGAAAACGGCGGCTACCACGCTGCTCGCAACGAACAGTCGATGAATGAAACCCGCATCCAGGCTCTTGAGGAGATGCTCGAACACGCCGAAGTTGGGGAAACCCCCGCAGACGACGGCATCGTTGAGCCAGGCATGGTTGTTCGAGCGATTGTTGCCGGTCGTGAACAGGAGTTCCTCCTGGGCTCGCGCGACGCCGGCGGCGATCTTGGAGTTCAAGTATTCTCAGCTCAGGCTCCGCTTGGTGCAGCCGTCATCGGGCATAAACCCGGCGATAAGCTGAGCTATGAGGCCCCCAACGGTCGCGTCATCGAGGTTGAAATCCTCGCAGCCACGCCTTTCAAGGGCTGATGCCCGCCGTCATCCTCATCGCTCAACGCGGGCATTTGCCTTCGTGAGCGAGAGGTGAAAACCCCTGATCATATATACGTGTGGCCCTCGGACAGTGTCCGAGGGCCACAGTGCTTTCCGATTCACCGTCTAACGCGTCGGCGACTCAGGCTCATCTGATGGAGCGTCACTCGCAGCGCTGCTCGATCCCGTCGATGTCTCCCCCGTCGACTGTGAGGCCGATGAAGAAGCATCCGACGACGATCCCGGCTCAGCATCGTGGGATGCACCCGAACCCGAAGCGTCAGACGACGTCGAGGATTGAGTGTCAGCCGCGTTGTCTGCGTGTGCATTATTCGCGGACTCCGCTCCGTCGTGGGCCTCGCTCGCAGCCACCTGATGCTCTTTCGTGCCATAGGTGGCGCTCACCATTTCCTCAAGCAACCCCGGAGCCCCACCTGGGCGACGCTGATCTGTCTGAAGATCCGGCATCGGATCGTAGCCGTGCAGGTAGAGGAAGGTTGCGTTGATGAACGCCGCGATCGGCACACCGAAAATTGCACCCGGAATACCTGCGATTGATCCCCCGGCTGTGACAACCAGGAGCACCGCCATCGGGTGGAGGGACACGGCGTGGGACATGAGGAGGGGCTGAAGAATGTTCGATTCGACCTGCTGGACCGCCAGAATAATGACGAGCATGATGATGCCGGCTGTCAGCCCTTGGTCAACGAGGGCCACAAACACCACCATTGCACCGGAAACCAACGCACCAATGATCGGAATGAATGAGGCGAAGAAGACGACGACAACAATCGGAATGACCATCGGGAGACCCAGGAAGAACGCTCCCAGGCCAATGCCGATGGCGTCGATTGCTGCAACCTGGATCTGCGTGCGCACGTAGGACCCGAGAGTGACCCAGCCGCGAATCGCTGATTCGTGCAGCGGGACACGTGCCGGAGCCGGGAAGAGTCTGACAACCCACAGCCAGATACGGCGACCGTCTTTGAGGAAGAAAAACAGACAGAACAGGACAATAAGCGTCGAGGAGAGGACCCCGGCCACCGAAGACGTCACCGAGAGAGCACCCGAGGCCAGAGTGGAACTATTGGACTGCGCCCACTGCGTGATCTCCTCTTGGGCTGTTTTCAAGCCGTTGTCGATGAAACCGGAATCGAGTTTCAGAGGACCTTCTTGGATCCACGTGACGAACTTCTGAATACCGTCCGTTGTTCTGTTGAACAGGCGTGGCATCTGCTGGAAAATCTCGTTACCCGCCTGAGACAGCGCCGCAACGAGGAGGACGAGGGTGCTCAGAAGGCCGAGGACGGCAGCGAGCGTGCGCGGCAGGTGGAGTTTACGGACCATCCAGCCGACAAAGGGTTCAAGAAGAACCGCCAGGAGCAATGCCACTGCCACCGGCATGATGACCATCGAGAGCTGCATACCGGCCCATACGATGCCCACCGCGGCAACCGCAACGACAATGACCCGCCACGAGAAGGCTGCTGCAACCCTCAGTGTCCACGGGACCGCCGTGCCCGCATCACCGTGCGGAGTCTCCGGCCCCTCTCGGAAGGACACTTCTTCCTGAATTCCTTGGCTCCCACGATCTGAAAGCTGAGAAACGAAGCGGTCAAAAACCTGAACCAGGTTCCACTTCGCCCGAGCAGTTTCACCACTCATTGACTGTCTCCCTTCGGCAGTCGGTTACATCAGCCTAGCGGGGATGGAATACCCCCGCAGAAAAGCCCATCACCGTGGGAACCTCCCCCCGGAAACATCCGTTTCCGGGGCCGTCCTCGTCCTCGACAATACGGCGATGGAGCGTGAAAGCTACTCGGAAACTCCGATGATGTCGGTGACGAACACGAGAGTGTCACCGCCGCGAATCCCCGCCTGCGGGACTCCTCGGTCCCCGTAGCCGTACTCGGAAGGGATCGACAGAAGAACCCGTGATCCGACGCGCTGACCAACGAGGCCGTCATCCCATCCGCGAATCACCATGCCCACACCGATCTGGAAGGACAGTGCCTGGCCGCGGTCGTAGGAATTGTCGAAGACCTCGCCGTCAAAGACCTGACCGAGGTAGTGGCAGTGGATGGTGTCGCCGGCTTCAACGACCTGGCCATCACCCTCTAAGAGAACCTCAACGAGGAGCTCATCCGACGGGGAATTCTCGAAGGACAGCTCTGGTTTACGACCGAAATCACCGGTCACCGTAATGTTTTCCATTGTTCCTCACTTGTGAGACGACAAATTACTTTGCGAGTCACTCGCTGCGTAGATAGGACAGGATACGGAGAATTTCCACGTACATCCACACGATTGTCAGCATCAGACCGAAGGCACACGACCAGGCGTAGCTGCGGGGAACTGCGCGTTCGACGCCCTCGCGAACGTTATCGAAGTCCTGGATCAGGCAGACCGCACCGACGAAAACGGCGAAGACTCCGATGATTACTCCCAGCGGAATCCCGAGGATCGACATGGACTCGAAACCACCGATGAGCCCCGGGGCAACAAAAGACAGCACCCACGCGGCGAGCCGGTAGACGACGATGCCGATGAGCGAGATCAAGGCGAAACGTGCGAGCTTCGGAGAGTTACGGACCTTGCCGGAAGCAAAAAGCCCCAGCGTCACGAGGAAGACAACGAGCGTTGCGAGGACCGCTTGGATGACGATTCCGGGGAAGACTGCTTCCAACACCATCGAGATCGCACCCAGTGCAAGGCCCTCGAGGACGGCGTAGAGAAGAACCATCGCCGGACGAATTGTCTTCGAGAAGGTGTTGACCAGGGCGACAACGAGCGCGAGGATCGACCCTCCTGCCGCGAGGACCACAGCGAGGCCGGGGTTCGTCAGGCACAGCCACCCACCCACCGTTGCCCCGGCAAGGAGAAGCAGCAGAGAGATCCCTGTTTTGACAATGACGTCGTCGTAGGTCAGTGCACCGCGATCAACAGCATCGGCCGATGGGGCGCTCATCATGTGCTCGAAGGAACGCATGTCCTCAGCTGAGGTGGCGTTCCCCGGAACCGGAGCCCCGGCGTTTCCTTGCGGGTTTTGCGAGGCGTACTCAGGGACGTTCCCTGCGACGGCTCCCCCTGTGGAAGAGGGGTGTGCCTGACCTGGCTGGTATCCGGGCATCGTGGGGTACCCGTTGGGGGTACGTGATGGTGGTGTCGTACGTGCCCATTCGGTTTCAAGGCGGTCAAAAACGGGGTTTGCCATAGGCGTGCAGCCTCCTGGGGTTGCGTGATGATCTTGCGATACTGTGCTCTATCGTCGCACGTTGACACGTACTGGCGCACAACGAAAACTTCCTCGGCACATCACTCCGGGGAAAACCAGGGACGAAACCGCCCGCGCATCCTCACGTACCCCCGGCGGGATTCGAACCCGCAACACGCTGATTTTAAGTCAGCTGCCTCTGCCAATTGGGCTACGGGGGCAACGCCGGCAAGTCTAGCAAGCTGCGGCTTGATCTCCTCGACGTTCACATCATGGACAGAGCAATCCCGTCGAGAATGTCATGTTCCGACGTCACTGTGTGATCAATGACCGTGCCCTCAGTTGCGGCTTCGGCGACAACGCGTGCAACGATCCGACTCCAGATCAACGAGCCAGCGGCGATGACGTCCTCGCGTCCCTGCGGCATAAATCCCAGTGCTGCCTTGACTGGAATCGGTTGATCCACCATGAAACGCACGGCCTCGCTCACCGTGTCGAGGCTCAGACGCGCCCCGTGGATACGTTCAGGCTGATAGGAGGTCAGGCCCAGCGCCTGCGCCGTCACCGTTGTCACAGTTCCTGCCACTCCGACGAGGGTTTTGACTTTCGGGAAGTCAACGACCCGAGCCGCCGCATCTAACTGGCCATCAATCCATTCAATAGCTTGATGTTGAGCAGTTTCGGGGATTCCCTGATCCGGTGGGCACTGGGAGAAGAATTTCTCCGTGACTCGCACCCCTCCCATATCCACCGAGATTGCCTGCCGGACGCTTGTTGATCCGAGAACAAATTCCGTGGACCCACCGCCGATATCAACAACGAGCATCGGCATGGCAGCTCCATCGCTCAGACCCGTCACCGCTCCGGCGAAGGAGAGAGAGGCCTCTTCCGTTCCCTCAATGACTTCGGGTTCAACTCCAAGCACCTGGCGAATGGCCTGCACAAAGTCATCACGGTTGCGAGCATCCCTGCTAGCTGACGTTGCAACAAAGCGAATTTTTTCCGCTCCGAGCCTCTCAATCATTCGGCGATATTCGGTCGCCGCTTCCACGGTGCGTTCAATGGCCTGCGGATCAAGCACCCCCGTGCGGTCGACATCTTGTCCTAACCGCACGATCCGCATCTGACGCGTGAGGTCCGAAATGCGGGGACGACCATCGGGGTCTCCCGGTTCGACATCGGCAACAAGAAGCCGGATCGAATTTGTTCCACAGTCAATAGCAGCTACGCGAGTCACCCGAAGATTCTCCCACACGCTGCCCGAACCACGGATTCAATGTCACCGCATCGGCATGTGAGAAGACTCCAGTCACAGGTAGGTCACGTGCGGACATTGACTGCGCGAGGAGCATCTATTGGTCTATATATTGCGAGGTTCGTCATGATCGCACCAGATTGCGGCGTCGTCCTCGTTAATACCACGGCAGCACCGCGTCACCCGGCGCTCAGCACGAACACCTGTCGGGATGCCACAGTCCCCGCCTGACCATCTCGTCTAGCGCCCAGTCACCAATGGGATTGACGCCGCGCCCTGCGGCAAGCGCATGACCCACAAGCGCATGAAGACATTTGACGCGCGTCGGCATTCCTCCGGCAGAGATCCCGGCGATTTCCTCGACCTCACCAAGGGCTGAGCGCCGACGAAGATAATCTTCATGCGCCAGCGCGTAGCGTTCCCGAATTGACTCATCGCGAGCAAGCATCTCGTTGAGAAATTCCATCACCTGCTCAGCTTCCAAGGTCGAACATCCCTTCACCGCCCCCGGGTGCGTGAGGTAGAAAGTCGTGGGGAACGGAGAGCCGTCCTCAAGCCTCGGCGCGGTGGCAACAACCGTTGGCCGTCCACACACGCATCTCGCTGCGATGCCTACAACTCCTCGGGGGATGCGTCCCAGTTGTTCTTCAAGTACCTGGAGGTCAGCCTCCGTGAGCGTCCACGACGCATCGTGCGTGCCGGTGTCCTCGCTCGTCAATCCGTCAGCCGTTGTCACCGCAGTTTCCTCCCGCACTTCACCTGATCATTGACCCTTTTGAGGGGCCGAGGACGAGTCCGCCGACTGCCCCTCATTGAGTCCTGAAACAGGCTGAGCCGTCTCTTGAGGCTGATCCGCCTCGTGAAGAAGAATACCGACGACCTGGAGCCACGGGCGAGCGGGGCCGGCGTCAGGTGCGGCGTTGACCTGAGCCTCATCCTGGTAATCATCACCGGGGTCAACAACCGTGTACTGGGTTTCCCCCCTCTTGACATATCCCAGGCGTTCACGTGCCTGCGAGGCGATGTAGTCGGGATTTTTCCACAAATCAAGATCCCGTTCCATCTGTTTATTACGTTCCTGAGCGGCAGCAACACGCGCCTTGATGTCGCGTAAATCCTGCTCCTGATTCCACCACTGAACGAGGTTGGGAATCAGAAGAACTCCAAGCACAGCGGCAAGCATCCCCACAACAAGGAAACGCACAGAGATTTCAAGCCCGCCGACAAGGAAGGAACGCCCTTCTCGAACCCGACGGGAATTTTTTCGGTCGCGGCCCGCTGTGCGCTCGCGGCCTGATGTGTGCTTTTCTGGATCCGTTGTGTGCTCACCACCCGCCGTTCGCCCTTGGGAACGCAGGGCCTGGCGTTCCCTAAAACGCGCACGGTGCTGCTGACGAGACGACGCAGCTTCGCGGGTCTTGCGCCCCTGAGAGGACACAGCCTCACGGGGTTTGCGTTCATCAGAGGAACCGGATTCACGAGGTTTCCGCTCACGCGGAGTTTCCCTCTGAGAGGGCGTGAAAGTTCCCGTGCGGCGAGGACGCTTGGGGGCGTGCGGGCGTCCGCTTCGAGAACTTTCGGTCATGGTGAACATCGTGCCGCAGGAATGAGCCGATAGCGCGGCGACTCGCGGGAATCTCCCGGTCAGCGACTTTTCCCACGAGTTTTCCGCGTTGACGTTTTTAGTCAGCTTCGGTGGTTGACTCCGCGTCACCATCATCTGACCTGAGGCGATACCTAAACAAGCAGTGATCGTTTCCCATCATGATCGAGGGCGAGCGATCCAACACGATATCGTCGTCATATCCTTCGATGAACTCATAGTCACGCTGGCACGAAAGGATCGTCCCTAAGTCACGTAGACCCAGACGCTCGTACATGTCTGCGTAGGCGCAGTGAGTGACCTTGTAGTCGTAGTGCTCATCATCGGCGGTCAGCACATCGTGAGTCAGGGCGTTATCCGCGGTCCACAGGTCCTGAATGTCGATGAACGTCCGCATTGATGTCTGTCCATCCACCCGATCAGCGAACGCAGCTCCCTCGGCAATGGCAAGCTCCCGGACGGCCTCGGAGAGGATTGCTCGGGCACGTTCCTCGCCGAGTTCACGAACTATTGCGCGATACACCGGGGCGAGCGCACGCGCCTCAATCTCTCTTTTGACAAGGATCGGGACATCGCCGATGCCATTCGTGTGTGCAGACATTGGTGATCCTTTCATTTCGTTGCAACAGCGACACGCAGACGGTTCGCTGTGTTTTTCCCTTCGAGGCGGCGAACCACATGCATCAGAGGAATGCAGACGAACGCGTAGAGCACCCCGGCTGCTGACAGTGCGGGAAGGAAGTGAAAGGTCCGCGTTCCAATGTCGTACGCACGTGAGAGAAGCTCTGGGACTGAGAGTGCAAAAGCCAGCGACGTCGCCTGGAACATTTGGACGAGAAACCCAAGGAGAGGTGCTGCCGCCGTTGTGGCCGCTTGGGGGATTACGACATCGCAGAGCACGTGGCGACGACTCATTCCCAAGGCGCGTGCCGCCTCACGTTGTCGAATCGGCACTGCATCCATCGCTCCACGCAAAATCTCGGAGGAGTACGCCGCCGTCGTTGCGCTGAGCGCAACCCATGCAGCCGGCAGCGCGTCCAGAGTGAGTCCGGCCTGAGGGAGGCCAAAATACACCAGCTGGAGCATGACAATCACCGGTGTCCCTCTTCCAACTTCAACGAGAACCACGACAATTGCCGCGAGGATGCGCGAACGCGAACCCACCGCTAAGGCCGCAAGGAACCCAAGAATCACGCCAACGAGGGATGAGACGGCAGTCAGTTGGAGGGAGACAAGCAGTCCGTGGAGAAGATCTGGAAATACATCGACGAGGCTGAGGCTCATTGTTCTGACTCCTGGCGTGCAGGTGCGAGGGTCCGCGAGACAAGAGCAAGTGGGATCGATGCGATGAGATAACAGACCACGGCTGCAAGATAGGCATTCAGGGGGCTACCCGTTGTTCGTGCCACCTGGGTGGTGTGGAAAGAAATATCCATGACACCGATTACCGAAGGGATCGACGTGTCCTTGAGGAGAACCAACGCGAAGGTCGTTACGGATGGCAATGCGATTCGTGCTGCCTGTGGGGCAAGAACCCGCCAGAAGGTGTCTGATCGACTCAAGCCAAGTGCACGCGCGGATTCCCACTGGTGTGGAGGAACAGCCTCGAGGGCGACGCGTCCTGTTTCGGCAAGATGAGCACCTGAAGTCACGCCGAGAACCACAAGTGCTGCGGGCAGCGGATCAAAAACGAAGGTGCCGATCTTGACGCCGAAGTAGAGCAGGAAAAGCCACACGAGGATGGGAATGCCACGCAGAAGGTCAATGAGGATCCGAGCAATCCACCCGATCGGTGCGATTCGGGTGCGCTGCGCGAGGATGAGGATCAACGCGACCCCTATTCCCAGCGCGAATGAGACACCTGTCAGTAGCACTGTCAACGGCAGCCCCTGAATGATTGCGAAGAGAATCTCTTTCATGATCGGGCCGCGATTCGTTGAATGTAGGCCCGAGCGCGCAACCGCTGATCTCCACACTGCTCATGCTCCTGCGATCGATTCTCGATTGCCGGGGCCTCGGACAACAGTTCCTCCCGAGTGAAGAGCACGCCGTCAACCATCACCGTCAAACGGTCAGCAACGTCCCTGGCGAAGTCTTGATCATGAGTCACAACGAGCATCGTGCGTCCGTCTTTTGCGAGATCACGGATCACTGCACGAACCTCTGCTGAGAGTTCCGGATCAAGAGCCGATGTTGGCTCATCAAAAAGCAGGACCTCTGGATCAAGGGCCAGGGTCCGCGCAATGGCCACGCGCTGTTGCTGACCACCTGATAGCTCCCCGGGTGAGGAATCGGCTTTGTCAGCAAGACCGACCCGTTCAAGCAGCATCCGCGCACGTTCGGTTGCTTCCTGTGGGGTTCGTTTAAGGACGCGTCGCTGAGCCAGGGTCACATTATCGAGGACGCTGAGATGCCCGAAAAGCTCATAGCTTTGGAACACCATCCCTGTTTTTGCTCTGAGTTGACGTAGCTGAGCCTCGGGAATTCTCTCCCCTCCGCGGTGCACGCGCTCACCGATCGTCACGGTGCCACTGTCTGGCGTTTCCAAGAGGTTGATGCATCGAAGCAGAGTGGATTTTCCACCCCCGGATGGCCCGATGATCGCTGTCACTTGTCCTCTTGGAGCGTCAAAGTTCACACCATCGACAACGGTGACGTCCCCATATTTCTTCGTCAGGTGACGAATCGACAGGTGAATATCAGAGAGGTTTGACGTGGTCATCGTGCTAACTCCACAACTGTCTCAAAGAGGACCTCGGCTCCAGCGTGTGCCCACTCATCGGTGATGTCCTCAGCTTCCGCATGGGAGATGCCGCCAACACACGGAATGAAGATCATTCCCGTTGGAGCAATCGAACTGATCTGCATGGCATCATGGCCAGCGCCCGAATCGAGAACGGTCCCCGAAAGCCCCAGATGGTCGATTGCCCTCTGAATGATCTCGATGATGGATTCATCAAACGAGAGCGGAGCCTGATCGAGGACGTGGTGAACATCGACGGTGACTCCAGATTGTTCCGCTTCCTTACGCGCGCGCTCCACCAGCGTGTCAACCCACTGGCGCTGTGCACGCCGGTCGGGATGCCGCAGGTCGATGTGCAAGCTCGCCTGAGCGGGAACGACATTGCGCGCTCCGGGACGAACCGAAAGGTCTCCAACGGTCACCCGAAGTTTCGCGTCTTCACGCATCGCTTGATCTGCGGCAATGACGACACGTGATGCGACGACAAGCGCATCCCTTCGGAGCTCAACCGGAGTTGTTCCTGCGTGAGCTGCCTGCCCTGAGAAGATCAGATCGAACTGGCTGATCCCTTGAACACCACGGACCGCCGCGACGACCTGCCCACGACTTTCAAGAATTGGCCCCTGCTCGATGTGAAGCTCAACATAGGAGTGTGGGGCACGAGGCTCAGCCCCTGACGGTAGCTTTCGCCAGCTAGCAAGCGCCTCGGCGACGCTTAAACCATCGCCATTAACTGCGTTCTTCGCCGCTGATGATGCGAGCTGTCCGGCGTAAACTGCCGAACCCATCATTGACGGAGAGAACACTGCGCCCTCCTCGTTTGTCCAATCAACAACCGTCACTGGTCGCCGCGTGACAATTCCGCGCATCTCAAGGGTTTCAAGGACAAGCAGCCCAGCGATCACTCCGTACGATCCGTCAAATCGTCCACCGCCAGGTTGAGAATCCAGATGGGAACCAATGAACACGGGTGCAGCCTGGGGGTCGCTTCCCCATCGGGTGATGAAGATATTTCCCATTTCATCGATTCCCCATTCCCAGCTGTGACGCTGCGCGATTGACAACAGGTGATCACGCACCGCGAAGTCGTCTGTACTCAGGGCAGTACGGTTAAGCCCACCAGCGGGGGTCGAACCGAATGATGAAAACTCGTTGATGAGGGCTCGTAGGCGGTGGATGTCAACGTGATGGTCAACGCTCATAGGTGTCAACGGTGAATCGCTCATAGGAAGCTCGGTTCCCCAATGGTCGCGGCATCCGGATCGAGACCGGCATCTTTGAGAACCTTCGCGATAAAACCGTTGTCATGGAGCGTTGCGATTGCGGAGTTCAGTTTCTTGGCAAGCGCAGCATTGCCCTTGTGCAAAATAATCCCTGTTTGACCGGGGTTTGTTGACGCTTCGATCTCGTCATCTGGCTCAATGACTTTCACCACATAGTCCGAGCCTGCATAAAGGTAGAGGGCGGTGCCGTGAGAGTCGATCGCCGCATCCAAGCGGCCCGATTCAAGGTCGGCTTTGAGTTCAGCCGACGATGGATACTGTTTGAGGTCTCCGCCGAGGACCGTATTGACATCGTCCACCCAGTTGAAGCCCTGAACCGTACCGACCTTGACGTCAACGAGATCTCTGACCGAGGAATACCCTTCCCTCGAAATAATCGAGCCCGGTTCGATATAGATCGGGTCGCTGAAGTCCACCGATGCGGCACGCTCTTTCGTTCTAAACAACGACCCCATTCCAATATCAATACGCCCCTGTTGGACCGCCGGGATCAGGGCGGCAAAGTCATAGGGCTGTGCCTTAATGGTCCACCCATTAAGGGAGGCAATTTCGTTGAGAATTTTCCCTTCCGGTCCGGTGATTTCACCGTTGTCCAGGCCGATGAACGGCGGGAATGTGGGAACGCCGACGGCGAGAACACCATCGTCAATGAGTCCGTCTGCTGAAGTCCTCTCCCCATTCTTCGCCTCGGCTGACTCATTGGTCCCGCTACCTGAACCTGTGGAACATGCGGCAAGGCCGAGTGTCACGAAAAGTGCAGTGATGACAAAGATGGCTTGGCGTCGAAGGTTCATGGTTTCCTGCTTGAGGCATCGGGGCACCCGGTTAGTGCCCGTTCACCCAGCGACCCTACGTGGCATATCGCGTGGCTTCACGGCCAAACCCGTGATCTGAAACTCTGTGACAACCGGGCGTCAAACATCACATTTCCAGGGATTTTATTCGATACGCTCCATCAAAATCCGTGAAAATACAAAGGAAAGGCCTCTGGGGTTGCTTTAGCAACCCCAGAGGCCTTTCGCTCAAGCAGCCAGGTGTTCTCAGCTCTGAGCGATCACCGCATCAAGCTGATCGCAGGAGCCGAGCATCGAAAACTCAGGCCTTGAAACGCGGGAACGCGGAACGGCCCGCATACTTCGCAGCCTCACCGAGCATTTCCTCGATGCGGAGCAGCTGGTTGTACTTCGCGACGCGCTCGGAACGAGCCGGAGCACCGGTCTTAATCTGACCGGAGTTCGTGGCCACAGCGAGATCGGCAATCGTCGTGTCCTCGGTCTCACCGGAGCGGTGAGAGGTCATCGAACGGTAGCCGTTGCGGTGTGCTTCCTCAACGGCTTCAAGGGTCTCGGTGAGGGAACCAATCTGGTTGACCTTGACGAGCAGAGCGTTCGCTGCACCCAGTTCAATGCCCTTGGCCAGACGCTTCGGGTTCGTCACGAAGAAGTCGTCACCCACCAGCTGAACCTTGTCACCGATCTTGTCGGTGAGGGCCTTCCAGTCTTCCCATTCGTCCTCGGACAGCGGATCCTCGATGGACACGATCGGGAAGTCAGCGATGAGCTTCTCGTAGTAGGACACCATGAACGCGGTGTCGCGGTCTTCGCCCTCGAAGCGGTAGGTCTTCGTCTCGGCGTTAAAGAACTCGGTGGAGGCAACGTCCATCGCCAGAGCAACATCTTCGCCCGGCTTGTAGCCGGCCTTCTCGATGGCTTCGACAATGAGTTCAAGAGCTTCACGGTTAGAGTCAAGGTTCGGTGCGAAGCCGCCCTCGTCACCAAGACCCGTGGACAGGCCGCGCTCCTTGATCACGGACTTGAGGGTGTGGTACACCTCGGCGCCGCAACGCAGGGCCTCACGGAAGGAATCGAAGCCGATCGGCGCGATCATGAATTCCTGGATATCAACGTTGGTGTCCGCGTGGGATCCACCGTTGAGAATGTTCATCATCGGAACCGGCAGAACATGTGCGTTCGGTCCGCCGAGGTACTGGAACAGCTCAAGACCGGCCGAGGTCGCGGCAGCGCGAGCCACCGCCAGGGACACGCCGAGGATCGCGTTGGCTCCCAGCTTGCCCTTGTTGTCAGTGCCATCCAGGTCGATCATCAGCTGATCAATTGCACGCTGGTCAGCGGCGTCCTCGTCAATCAGTTCGGGAGCAATAATCTCTTCGATGTTGCTCACGGCGTTCTCAACGCCCTTGCCAAGGTAACGGCCCTTGTCGCCGTCGCGCAGCTCAACCGCCTCGAAAGCGCCGGTGGAGGCACCGGACGGAACCGATGCGCGTGCCACCACGCCGTCCTCAAGCAGCACCTCAACCTCAACGGTCGGGTTTCCGCGCGAGTCTAGAATCTCGCGAGCGCCAATAGCCTCAATCCTTGCCACGTCATTCTCCAATCGATCAATTGCGTGGACTGTATCCAGTCACAACGTTAGTACGGGCTTTGGGTTTGGGCATACCCAGGACGGGTATCCCCAACAATTTGCCCAGGGAGCATTCACGCACGTACTCATATGTGCGCTTCCCGGGGTAGGACGTAAGTCTTGCATGGGGGCGTGATGTCCCCTCATCGCCGGTTCTTCCGGTCACTCCCCTGTTTCAGGAGATTGAGAATTCCCGCTATCGGAGTCAGCTCCGTCACCCGGGTTCATTTCGTTGGCCTGCGAGCCGAAAGCCTGGAGGGACTTGACGTCACCGAAAGTTGGGGGAACAAGCTGACGTGTGATCTGATTGACGGTCCCATAGCGCGGGTTCATCGTCACGTCCTGCTGCTGAGCAATCTGCTTGAACTGCTCGGCGATTTGGTCGACCGCTGGGGAATTTCGCACCTGAGCAACCAAAAGCTGGTTACGCAAAAGCATGATCGTTGTTGGCGTCAGCTCCGATGTCGCTTTCTTGAGATTTCCCGCAGCGATGGCCTCGTCAACAGTTTTGACGACGTCCTCATCGGAAACCGACAGATCTGTCTGCGCCGCAGCCTCTTCGAGAGCAACAATCGACGGAAGGGCGGCAACAATTGCCGAGGGCGAGGCCGCTTTTCCGGTGAGTTCTGTGAACTGCGCAGCGGCGTAAGACACATCTGCGTCCGTGTAACGGGTTCCATTGATTTCAGCAGCGGTGCCAGGACGAGCCGAGCATGCGCCCACACCCAGAGCCACCGCCGCAACGGCGGCGACAAACGCCATTTTCTTCACACTGATCACGCGTGATCCTTCCGTTTTCACCCTCGTTGGCCACTGACAGTGTAAGGCAGTCACCCTGAGAAAGGCACCAACACCCGAGTGACCAGATGATCAACCCATTCCAAGAGAGCTTCATCGCTCACAGGTGTTCCCCCGATCTTCTGGGTGAGCGGAGCGGGAACAAGTACCTGACGAACCGCCGCCTTAATGACGGCACCTGGGAAGAGACGTTTGAGACGCATCACCTGGGAGTCGCGTAGTTCAACGGGCCCAACGCGAATGAACTTGCCTTGAGTGGCGACCTCCTCGATTCCCAGTCCGCGCACGGTTTCACGCAAACGAGCCACAGCGAAAAGCAGATCCACCTCGCGCGGAATCGGGCCGTAGCGATCCGTCAGTTCCTCGCGCACATCCGCTTCCTCTTGCGCAGTGGTCACTGCGGCGATCTTCCCGTACACCTCAAGACGCAGACGCTCACCCGTGACATAGTCCTCGGGGATGTGCGCATCCACGGCAAGATCAATGCGAACATCGGCTTTTTCTGCGGGTTTCTCACCCTTGAACAAGGCAACCGCATCCGCGACCATCCGCACGTACATATCGAAGCCAACCCCTTCGACATGACCGGACTGAGCGCCGCCCAGAAGATTACCCGCCCCACGAATCTCCAGGTCCTTTTGAGCAACAGCCAAACCCGATCCCAGATCCGTATTCGCCGCGATCGTTTTCAACCGCTCATGAGCCGTTTCTGTCAGCGTCTGATCAGCCGGGTAGAAGAAGTACGCGTAAGCGCGTTCTCGCCCTCGTCCCACGCGGCCTCTCAACTGGTGGAGCTGCGACAGTCCGAAACGATCCGCCCGATCAACAATGAGGGTGTTTGCGTTCGAGATATCCAGACCCGTCTCAACGATTGTTGTGCAGACAAGGACATCGAACTCGTGATTCCAAAAGTCAACGATCACGGCCTCAAGTTGATGTTCGCTCAGCTTGCCGTGTGCAACGCGGACACGAGCCTCCGGCACGAGGGTCTGGACATGTGTGGCAACCCGATTGATCGTGTCGACGCGATTGTGAACGAAGAACACCTGACCGTCACGCAGAAGTTCACGGCGAATCGCCGCAGAAATCTGTGCGTCCGTAGACGCCCCAACGAAAGTCAACACGGGTTGACGTTCCTCCGGTGGGGTCTGCAGGATCGACATTTCACGAATCCCCGACACCGCCATCTCCAGGGTCCGCGGAATTGGTGTGGCCGACATAGATAACACGTCAACGTCCGTGCGCATGGCCTTGAGCGTTTCCTTATGCTCAACACCGAAACGCTGTTCCTCGTCAATAACAACGAGCCCCAGATTCTTAAAAGACACCGCGCCCGTGAGCAGCGCGTGCGTGCCGATCACCAGGTCAACCCTGCCTGATGCCAACCCTTCCTTAACTTCCGCAGCTTCCTTCGCACTGGAGAAACGCGACAGCGTCCCGATCGTCACGGGGAAACCCGCGTAGCGCTCGGAAAAGGTCTCGTAGTGCTGCTGAACAAGCAGGGTCGTGGGCACAAGGATGGCGACTTGGCATCCGTCCTGGATGGCCTTGAAAGCTGCGCGCACCGCGATCTCTGTCTTCCCGTAACCAACGTCACCGGTGAGAAGACGATCCATCGGAACGGGTTTTTCCATGTCAGCTTTGACTTCGTCAATTGTCACCAGCTGATCGGGAGTTTCAACGTAGGGAAAGGCATCCTCTAGTTCACGTTGCCACGGGGTATCAGGAGCGAAAGCATGCCCTTTCGTTGCTTGACGAGCGGCGTAGAGGCGGATCAGTTCCTTCGCGATCTCGTTGACGGCCTGACGGGCCTTCGCTTTGCGTTTAGCCCAATCAGCACCCCCCATTTTCGTCAACACCGGCTGCTCCGAACCGGAATACTTCGAGATCTGATCAAGGGAATCCGTGGGAACATACAAGCGATCCCCCGGTTGACCGCGCTTGGACGGCGCGTATTCCAAAACGATGTAGTCGCGAGTTGTCTGGGAGTTTCCGCGTCCCATCGTTCGCGTCGCAAGCTCGATGAAGCGCCCAATGCCGTGCTGCTCATGGACAATGAAATCGCCCGGATGAAGAGCCAGCGGATCCACACCCTTGCGGCGTTTCGACGGCATACGGCGCATGTCGCGAGTCGTTGCACCTGCTCGTCCCGTGAGATCGCCCTCGGTAATGATCGCCAGGCGTAGATCTGAGGCAACGAAACCCGAACCGGCCTGCGCGGTTGTGATCGTCACCGCTCCAACGGGTGGCTGGCGTGAGATGTCGTCAACGACGCGCGCGCCGATCCCTGCTTCTGTGAAGATCGTCCGGATTCGACGGCCCGGGCCCGGACCTTCCGTTGTTACAACAAGCGTCCAGCCATCGCGTGATAGCGCCTTGAGATCACGGCACGCCAAGTCGAAATCCCCGCGATACGGATGAACATCACGCGTCCCGATCTGCATGAGCGTGGTCGATGCGATCACCGGTCGCGCGTCCACGGATGTTGCCGCCTCGTCCTCGTCCCCAGATCCCCTAAAAGACGCCAGCTCAGCCGGAGGTAGGGACGTCATCTCCCACCACGCGCGCTGCCCCAGCCCCCACAGCTCACTTAAGGGAATGAACGAGGCCGCGCCCGCTTCCAGAGGGACGTCACCCCCGCCGGCGGCCGCCGACCATGCTGCCTGGAGGAACTCTTCAGTCGTCGCGATAAGGTCGTCGGCCCGTGCGCGAATACGCTCAGGGTCGCATGCGATCACCGCAGAGGTCTCGGGCACGAGGTCGATGAGGCGTTCCATGCCGTCGGCAAGAAGTGGAGCAAGAGATTCAATGCCCGGAGCGGGAATTCCCTCGGTTGCCAACTCCAGCATTTCCGCTGCCCCGGGGAGTTGATCCACAAGGTCACGGGCCCGCGAGCGCACCGCCTGCGTCAACAGGAGTTCACGACATGCCGTTGCCCACAGTCCGTCCGGAGCCTTCCCCAATGCTCGTTGATCCTGAATGGAGAACGCTCGAATGTCGTCGACCTCGTCACCCCATAGCTCGACGCGCAGAGGATGCGGTTCCTGAGGGGGGAAAACATCGAGGATTCCGCCGCGCACGGAGAACTGACCGCGCCCCTCGACGATATCGGTGCGGGTGTATCCCAGGTCGCTGAGCTGTTGCGTGAGGGTCGGGAGGTCAACAATGTCGCCTTCGCGCACACGAATCGGTTCGCGTTCACCGAGGCCGGCGATCACCGGCTGCAAGAATGCGCGGATCGGAACAACCAGCACGCGCAGTGGGCCGGCGTGGGAGTCCCCGACAATTGGATGGGCGAGCCTGCGGAACACGGCGATACGTCGCGCCATTGTGTCGACCTGCGGGGACAGTCGCTCGTGTGGGAGGGTTTCCCACGCTGGGAGCATATCCACGCCATCACACCATGACTGGAGGGCAGCGGTCATCGCTTCAGCGTCACGGCCCGTTGCGGTGAGGACAACAACCGGATGCGTGGACATTGACGCCTGATCCGTGTTGATGTGGCGGGCGATTGACGCGATTGCTGCGGCTCGGATTCCCCCGGAAGCCACAACCGTGCCGCTGCGCCCGGCGTTCACCGAGTCAACGAACTGCATAAGTGCTGCGTCCGTTTCGATGAGTTCGGACAATCCGCTGAGTTTCACGCGCAGCGCCTTCCTTTTGTCACGGATTTCGTGTGGTCCACCGCTTGTCGGGCGCGGCCGACTGATCCGTGTGATCCACTGTTGTCTCAGGTGATGTTGGCCCCCACTTTAGCGTTCGTCCCGGTTGCCCAGAGGCGTGGAATGATCGAGGTCACCGGGAGTGCAGGCTCTGCTGAGCGGCAAGGAAACCGCTGAGGACAACGTCTTCAACAGCGTCAGCTGCCTGCTCGAATGTCACCTCCCAGTCGGGCCGATCTTTGACCGGGAAAGCTGAGAGCACATAGTCCGCGGGGTTTTGCCGACCCGGGGGACGCCCAATTCCGATGCGGAGACGATGGTAGTCCTTCGTTCCCAAGTTTTGGCTCAGCGATTTGAGGCCGTTGTGTCCGCCTTCGCCGCCGGAGAATTTCAGGCGCAGATCGTGGGCTTGAAGATCGAGGTCGTCGTGGATGACGAGGAGCTTTTGGGGGGGAATCCCAAGGAAAGACATCAGGCGCCCCACTGGCCCACCCGTTGTGTTCATGTACGAGTCCGAGCGGGCAAGGATCACGCGCGGCCCTGGGATCCCCCCGGGAAGCATTCCTAAGCGTCCATCGGCAATGTGTGTGCGCGACCGGTGACTTTTCAGGGACTCTCCCATGCGTGTGGCGAGGACGTCGACCGTCAGATATCCGACGTTGTGCCGCGTATTGGCATATTCGGGGCCGGGGTTTCCCAATCCAAGGACAACCCAGGGAGTGTTTTCAGGCATGGAGAAATTGTGCCATCACTTGGGCGCAGCTTCATTTTCCGCGTGTCAATGACTGCGCGTCGATATGCGTCGGTGATGTCCTCGACCGGTGATGCCCGCTCGTCCTCGTCACTCATCTTCCCGAGCGGCAGGACCACTTGGTCGCGCCTGGATGAAGCGAGGCGAGTGCCACCCGCGCGCATCGTAGGCGTCGGCGACGGCCCGAGTCACGCTTTGAGTGATCTCCGGTGTGACGAGGGCGAAGGCGGATCCCCCGAATCCTCCTCCTGTCATGCGGCTTCCGTATGCTCCGACAGCGCGTGCCGTATCGACGGCAACATCGAGCTGGGGGCAGGACACCTCGAAGTCATCTCGAAGAGAGTCATGTGAATCGTCAAGTAATAGACGCGCAACGTCTCTGCGGGTCCCCGTCAACGCCCCCGCGTCAAGGAGATCCCCGAAGGCACGAGTCCGAGCAATTTCGGAGAGGACGTGGCGGACACGGCGACGAAGCCGCTGAGAATCTAGCGCGCGCATCGCCGCCTCGACGTCGTCAACATCAACGAGCTGGTGAACGCCGAGGATCCGAGCGGCCTCTTCACAGTCAGCGCGTCTGGCGGCGTAGTGTCCGTCGGCGAGGGAATGGGAGACCTGAGTATCGATGATGAGGATTTCAAGGCCATCGGCTGCCAGGTCGAAGGGAACGTCTCGTGCGGAAAAATCTCGGCAGTCCAGCGCGAGGGCGTGGCCTTGACGGCAGCGCAGTGACGCGTTCTGGTCAAGCCCGCCGGTGCGTGCTCCCGCCACCTCATTTTCTGCGCGAATAGCGAAATGAGCGAGGTGTGTGCGGCCCGGGCCATTTGGGGATGCCGATGAACCGGCAAGTCCGATGCCCCACACCTCGTCAAGGGCCACAGCGAGTGAACATTCAATGGCCGCAGAGGAGGACAGGCCCCCGCCCTGTGGGACGCACGACCACAGGGCAGCGTCGAAACCTGGGTGGTCACGCCCGTACTCTTCTTCAAGAGCCCAGGCAACGCCTGCAAGATAGGCGCTCCACCCGGACACTTCCCCGGCACTCCTTTTCGGACCGATGTCATCGAGATCGAGAAGGGTCACAGCTGCCTGAGATTGGGCCGATACCAATCGGATCTTGCGGTCTGTGCGCGCAGACAATGCGAGATATGCCCGATGCGGGAGCGCAATAGGAAGGCACGGTCCACCGGAGTAGTCCACGTGCTCCCCGATGATGTTCAGTCGTCCCGGAGCTGACCACACTCCCGTCGCGTCCGAACCGAAGGCCTGACGGAATGTCTCGCGGGCATGCTGGACTCCGTCGGTGGGTACCGCTGCGCGCACGAAGAGAGGAGCGCTCATTGTGTGCCTCCTTGCACTGCTTCCAGGGGTTTCACGCACCCACCGTACCTGACGTGCGCCTGAGGGTGTCGTTGCTCGTGGCTCGTTGATGTACGAGGCCGACATGCAACGGCCGAACCCTCTACACTTGACCTTCGTCCCAGATTCCACGCAGATGCCGACGAGGTGTTGATGTTCCTCCCTCAGCTGTCCCCGGGCCAGGAATGGTTTGGCGTTGTCATTGCCATCCCCGAACCCTGGGTTACGGAGCTGACGGAACTACGCCTGCGACTTGGTGACCTTCAAGGATCGATCGTTCCCGCGCACATTACGTTGCTTCCCCCGATTCCGGTTCCCGCTGACGGGCGCGAACACATCATTCGTCACCTGCGTTCCGTTGCCAAAGCCCACCGGCCATTCCGTATCACGCTGCGCGGCACCGATTCATTCCGTCCCGTATCCCAAGTCGCCTTCATCAATGTTGCTGAGGGCGCTGACTCGTGTACGGCCCTCGAAGAAGACATCCGCAGCGGACCGCTGAACATTGATCTGCGTTTCCCCTACCATCCGCACGTCACCCTCGCCCAGGATATTCCCGATCCGGCAATGGACTTCGCTATGGATATCACTGACCAATTCGAGGCGTCATGGATGGTTCCGGGTTTTCGTCTTGATCGGGTTGACGCCAATGGAATGTACTCGTCAATGGCGATTTTCGACTTCGAGGCCGCCTCGTAGAATCACGCAACCTCTCCACCAGCTCATACTGTTCTCCACGTCTCAGTGATCGTCGCCGAGCATGATGGCTGCGGCCTCGTGAAGCTCATCGGGCATGACCTCACCGGAAATCGCATTGTGCGGCCACTGAAGAGTATGGGGTGCCGACAGGGACACATAGTTTGGGGTTTCCATGAAGTGAACCTGACGTGGGGTCGCAGGCGCGTGCGCTTTGGGTGGGTTGGCCATCCACGCGCATCCGGTAAGGACCACCCGTACTTGAAGATTAAGCCACAGCACCAGAGTGATCAGGGTTGCCGCGGTTGCCAGAAGAGGACCGGATACCGCTCCAACAACGCTGGTCCCGAGGTTACGCAACACGATGGAGATCAGAGCGATGATTGCCAGTCCCCAATACAGGTCATGCTTGGGGACACGCACCCTTGAGACAACGCGGATGAGCAACCATGTGACAAAGAAATACACCCCGAAGGAAATCACCTCGGTGAGGATCCGCAGAATAACCGCGGAAAAACCCGATCCGGCAAGGCCAACGAGGCCGAGCAACCAGTCTCCGGCAAAGGACACGAGAATACCCAAACCCGCGCTGGCGATCAGTCCGACTCCCAAGCCAAGAGCACCCAGAGCATTCATGAGGATTTTGATAACGGGATTTCCGGGGGTGATCCCGATGGAAAACATCGCGCGGATCGAGTTCCCCAGCTGTCCAACAACACCGATTGCCGACCATGCCATGATCGCTAAGGCGACGATGCCGGTCACCGACACGGCATTCGACATGATCAGGGCGTGCGGATCAACGAGACCATCAGGCGTCGTCGGCGTTTTCAAGAGGTTCGGCACCGCCGAATCGATTGTCTCGAAGAATGCCGTGCGCAGCTGTTCGTTATCGCCAAGGACAAGCATGAAGATCGTGATCGCCACGGTCAGCGCCGCTGTCAGCGAGGTCAGCGCGGTCAATGCCATGCCGCCGGTCAGCAGCGTTCCGTTCCGCTGGTTGTATCGAGTCAGGGCACGAGCAAGCCGCGTCGCTGCCCACCATTGTCCAAGGGCCGCGGCTTTCGCGGGGAACCCTTCGGCTCCCAACGCCTCTGTCAGGCGCGGGGCTTCGAGTCCGCAATCCTCGGGCGTTGTGTATAGACCAAGGTCATCGACTGTTTCACTGTCGCGAGACTGAGGCTGCGTCGTGGGAGAGTTCATGCTCTCACGATAGGGGGCACAGCCCGGTCACGCAGCGTGACCGCTCCCCGCTCGTCCTCGTCCCCAGGCTCAACGCGCCCAGTCGTAGTCAACGGTCACGGGAGCATGGTCAGAGAAACGCGCGTCATAGCTGTCGGCGCGTCCAATGAAAAATTCGCTCGCAGTGGCGCCAATCCCGGGGGTGGCGTACTGGTAGTCAATACGCCATCCTGCGTCGTTGACGAAGGCTTGGCCTCGCCACGACCACCACGAGTATGGCCCCTGGACATCTCCTGCTAGCTTCCGAACAACATCGACCCATCCGGCGTCAGCCCACGCGTTGAGGAACTCAATCTCTTCGTCGAGAACCCCGGCGCGCTTGTTATGGTTCGGTTTCCAGTTCTTGATGTCACGCTGAGATCGAACGATGTTGAAGTCACCGCAGACAATGCTCTCAACCGGGGAAACGCCACTGGCTTCGTCCAGAAGCACCCGCATACGCTCAGCGATCCTCGGCAAGTGAGCCATCTTCGCTTCCTGCTTGGGTGTGTCTTTCTCACCGGAATGGAAGTAGGCGGACACAACCCGAATGGGAGTGAGAGTATCAACGCCTCGAACCAGTGTTTCAAGCCATCGACCCGAGTCAACGTCACTTTCCTCATTGTCGAGGACGAGGCGCGCATCACCAACGAATTCTGCACGATCCTGATGAACAGCAACCGCCACACCTGCGCGGCCTTTGATCCTCGACGGAACAACTCGAAGGTCCCACGCATCAGGCAGAAGCGAACGCGTGATTGCTTCATCTGCCCTCACTTCCTGCATGAGGAGAACCGCGGGGGCATGGGATTCAAGCCACGAGGTCAGTCCGCGTTTGGAGGCGGCACGCACCCCATTGAGATTCACAGTGGAAATTCGTAGCGTCATCGTTCATTTACCTTGGTGTGTCCAGCGAAATAGCGGCGTCACCCGTATCGGCCTCGTCGAGAACAGGATCGGGAATGACCATCGTTCCATTTCCTTCGTCAGTCATCAGTTCGACAAGCACCGAATGCGGCATCCGTCCGTCGATGATGTGGACAGCTCCCACTCCCCCGGCGATTGCTTCCACACAGGCATCAACCTTGGGGATCATTCCCGAAGAAATGGACTCACCGAGTTCACGTAGGTGCGAGACCGTGATCTTCGTAATGAGTGACGACGGGTCGGGGTAGTTCGCGTAGATTCCCTCAACGTCAGTCAACATCAGGAGCTTAGGCGCGTGCAACGCCGCCGCAATTGCCGAAGCAGCAGCGTCAGCATTGATATTGAGGACCTGCGTGGGATCCTCATCATCCAAGGCGATTGAGGAAATCACGGGGATACGACCGGCTTCCAGGAGATCAATGACAGCTCCCGTGTCAACCCCGCAGATATCACCCACAAGGCCAAAATCCCTGGCGGATCCGTCGCTGCCAATTCGCCTCCGCTGGGCGCGCAGCAGAGCTCCGTCCTCGCCGGAAATCCCGATGGCGAGGTTGTCGCGACGGTTGAGTAAGCCAATGAGTCGACGCTGCACGGACCCCGTGAGGACCATCCGGACAATCTCCATAGCTTCGGGGGTGGTCACCCGCACCCCGTCAACGAAGGGAGTCTCAATCCCTAGGCGGGTGAGCATCGCCGACACCTGGGGTCCCCCTCCGTGGACGACGACGGGAAACATCCCGGCCTGGTGGAGGAATTGGACATCGGCAGCAAAGGAGAGCTGAGCGTCCGGATCGGTCATCGCGTGACCGCCGTACTTGATGACGACGATGGATCCGCGTAGTTCCCGCATCCATGAGAGTGCTTCAACGAGGACTTCTGCTCGCCGTGGGGCGCTCAGTGAGGCGATAGCTTCGTGCATTGCCGAGGGCGTGTCAGTCATGCTGTGCTCTTTTCACTTGCCGTCGGAGAAATCACCCAGGGTTGCCACCATGACGGCTTTGATCGTGTGCATCCGGTTTTCCGCCTGATCGAACACAATGGACGCAGGCCCCTCGAAGATCTCGTTCGTCACTTCGATCCCGTCCATCCCCGTGGCCTGGTACATCTGCTCGCCGATCACCGTATTGCGGTCATGGTAGGCGGGCAGGCAGTGCATGAACTTCGCCTGCGGCCCAGCCGTGCTCATCAGGGACGCATTGACTTGGTAGTCACGTAGCAGTGCGATCCGTTCGTTCCACACATCCGCAGATTCCCCCATCGACACCCAGATGTCGGTGTGGACGAAGTCAACTCCGGCCACGCCCTCGGCAACAGATTCCGTGAGGGTCATACGAGCCCCGGTTTGCTCGGCGATCGTCCGCGCGGCGTTAATACATTCGTCATCGGGCCACAGCTGCTTGGGGGCAACGATTCGCACGTCCGCTCCGATGAGCGCCCCGTTGACCAACAGGGATCGCCCCATATTGAATCGGGCATCACCAACATAGGCATAGGACACGTCAGACAGCGGCTTTCCCGCGTGTTCACGCATCGTCAGGGAATCACAGAGCATCTGCGTGGGATGCCAGTCATCGGTGAGTCCATTCCACACGGGAACGCCGGAGAGCTGAGCAAGCGTGTCAACCTTCGCTTGGTCGTCACCGCGGTATTCAATGCCGTCAAACATCCGTCCGAGAACACGCGCCGTGTCCGCCACGGATTCCTTGTGTCCGATCTGCGAACCGGTCGGATCCAGGTAGGTCGTATGCGCCCCCTGGTCGGCGGCAGCCACCTCGAAAGAGCAGCGCGTCCTCGTTGATGTTTTCTCGAAAATCAGCGCGATGTTCTTCCCCACGAGACGCTGTCTTTCACATCCGTTTTTCTTGTCGTCTTTCAGCTGCGCCGCCAGGTCAATGAGCGACATCCACTGCGCGGGAGTGAAATCGAGTTCGCGCAGAAAGTGGCATCCGTGAAGCGGGTGGGTCATATGCGTCGTGCCTTCCATTCGTTCTGGCGTTGCTATTTCCTTATGCGGCGCGTGCCCAATTCATTTTATGGGGACGAGGACGGGGCCGCTGCGCGGCCCACCACCGGGTCCTGTCTCTTCAATCGTCACAGCACATTCGCGCCTGATGAGTTTTTTCGCTGTCACACTCATGATCCAAGAGCACCTGTGGGTACACCCCGCGCGGGGTGTACCCACAGGTCAACAACACACAGCGGTATTGTGGTCTGTTCCAGCGTCAGGCGCTTCGCTCAGCGGCCTCGACAACATTCGTCACAAGGAGCGCACGCGTCATCGGGCCAACCCCTCCGGGGTTGGGTGACAGCCAGGAAGCCACCTGGTCAACGCCGTCAGCAACGTCACCCATGAGGCGCGTCTTCCCGTTCTCCAGCTGCACGCGAGAAACACCGACGTCGAGGACAACTGCACCCGGCTTCACCATGTCTTTCGTGATGAGCCCAGCGAAACCAGCCGCCGCAACAACGACATCCGCACGTTTGACATGCTCTGCGAGGTCACGGGTTCCCGTATGGCATACGTCAACCGTCGCATTGACCTCCTTACGAGTGAGCAGCAGCCCAATCGAACGACCAACGGTGACGCCGCGGCCAACAACGCACACGTCCTGACCCGCAAGGGAAATTCCGTGACGCTCAATGAGTTCAATGACGGCGCGCGGAGTGCACGGCAGCGGTGAGTCAATCGGCCCGTTCCCTCGCAGGACCAGGCGACCAAGATTCATCGGATGCAAGCCGTCTGCGTCTTTCGCCGGGTCAATGCGTTCCAGCACAGCATTCGTGTCGATGCCACGCGGAAGCGGCAGCTGAACGATGTAGCCGGTGCATGCGGGATCGGCATTGAGCTGGTCAATAGCCGCTTCGACCTCGTCCTGTGTGGCACTCTCAGGCAAATCAACTCGGATTGATTCGATCCCCACTTCCGCGCAGTCTCGGTGCTTACCGGCAACGTAGGCAACCGACCCCGGGTCTTGGCCAACAAGAACGGTACCCAAACCGGGAACAACGCCGCGAGCGCGCAACGCGGTCACACGTTCACGCAGCTCATCTTTGATGGCTTGAGCGGTGGCTTGACCGTCGAGGACCTGCGCCGGTCCCTCCCAGGGGGCCCTCACTGCTCAAGTCCTGCGTACAGGGGGTGACGATCCGTGAGGGCACGCACGCGAGCACGCAAGCCCTCGACATCAACGCTCCCACCGTCGGCTCCCTGAACAAGGGTTGTGCCGATGATGTCGGCAACTTCGCGGAAATCTTCCGCATCGAAGCCGCGGGTGGCCAGAGCCGGGGTTCCAATGCGCAGACCCGACGTGACTTTCGGGGGACGCGGGTCAAAGGGAACGGCGTTGCGGTTAACGGTGATGCCAACGTCGTGGAGGAGATCTTCTGCTTGCTGTCCGTCAAGCTTGGAGTCCACAAGGTCAACGAGGACGAGGTGGACATCTGTTCCACCGGTAACGAGTTTGACACCGGCTTTCTTCGCGTCATCCGCTCCGAGGCGTTCGGCGAGGATTTGCGCGCCTTCGAGTGTGCGGCGCTGACGCTCCTTGAATTCCTCCGTCTGAGCGACCTTCATTGCGATGGCTTTCGCGGCGATGACGTGCATCAGGGGGCCGCCCTGCTGTCCGGGGAACACTGCGGAGTTGATCTTCTTGCCCCACTGCTCGCCACGCGAGGACAGAATCATGCCCGAGCGCGGGCCGCCGAGGGTTTTGTGGACGGTGGTCGTCACGATATCGGCGTGAGGGACGGGACTGGGGTGTAGTCCGGCAGCAACAAGTCCCGCGAAGTGCGCCATGTCGACCCACAGGGCAGCACCGACCTCGTCAGCAATCTCGCGGAATGCCTGGAAGTCCAGGTGACGGGGGTAGGCGGACCATCCGGCGATGATGACTTTCGGGCGTTCCTTGAGAGCAGCCTCCCGGACCTGCTCGGGTTCGATTCTCATGGTCTCGCGCGACACCTCGTAGGCGACGGCGTTGTAGTTCTTTCCGGAGAAGTTGATCCGCATACCGTGGGTCAGGTGACCACCGTGGGCCAGCGACAAGCCAAGAATGGTGTCACCCACATCTGCCATAGCCATGAGGGCTGCGGCGTTTGCCTGAGCACCGGCATGAGGCTGGACGTTCACATAGTCCGCGCCGAACACCTGCTGAGCGCGTTCAATCGCCAGGCTCTCTGCAACGTCAACGAATTCGCAGCCACCGTAGTAGCGGCGCCCAGGGTAGCCTTCAGCGTACTTATTTGTCAGGACCGACCCCTGTGCTTGAAGGACCGCACGGGGAACGAAGTTCTCCGACGCAATCATTTCCAGGGTGTGGCGTTGACGGTCAAGCTCAGAATCCAGGATGGATTGAATTTCCGGATCGAGCTGCGCCAGAGTCATGTCATTGAGGGAATCCACGGGTTCTCCTGTTCGTCCGAACTCTCCGCGTATGCGGTCGACATCCGAGCCCAGGCGGGCGGCTAGAAATGTCTGGTCATCGCTTCCCGGTGGTTTCCCACCTGTTCGCCAGTCACGACGCGTACAGTTTAGCGTCTCATCCACGACCGTGGCGCCCGAGCACAACAACCGGACAGCGATCTTCGATGACCTCTTCCGAAAATAAAGCGACCCCCGAATACGGGGGTCATAGGCCAGGCGCGTCTCCCAGCCAAGCGTTGCGAAAGCCGGCGTCGTCCTCGTCCCCAGGCGATACTGGCGAACAGGCGAAGGCGACGGGCCAACTCCACGAAAAGCGGAGAAAACCGGGGCGGCTACTTGGAGAAGACGACCGTGCGAGTGCCGTCCATGAGGACGCGACGCTCAACGTGCCAACGTACCGCCTGGGCGAGAACTCGACGCTCAACATCCTGCCCAAGAGCCACCATATCGGGGGTTGAATCGGCGTGGGTTACGCGGGTGACGTCCTGTTCAATAATCGGCCCCTCGTCAAGATCAGCGGTGACATAGTGGGCGGTTGCCCCGATGAGTTTGACTCCGCGGTCGTGGGCCTGGGCGTAGGGGCGCGCCCCCTTAAAGGACGGAAGGAAAGAGTGATGGATGTTGATCACCCGTCCCTTCATTTCGCGACAGACCTTGTCGGAAAGGATCTGCATGTAGCGGGCGAGGACGACGAGCTCAACATTTTCAGAACGCACGAGGTCGAGGAGCTGGCGCTCCGCCTCGTCCTTCGTGTCCTTCGTTACCGGAATGTTGAGGAAGGGAACGCCGTAGAACTGGGCAACGGGAGCCAAGTCTGGATGATTGCCCACCACAGCAACAACATCAATCGGAAGCCCCTGCGAACGCTGACGGTACAGCAAATCCGTCAGGCAATGACCTTCACGAGACACCATGATGATGGTGCGCAGGGGGCGTCCAAGCAGATCAATGTTCCATGTTGCACCAAAGCGCTCAGCGACCTTCCCCAGCCCCTCTTCGACGGGGTCGCGCCCGGCCGGTGAGTCAACCTCGACTCGCATGAAGAACAGACCCGTATCCGGATCGCCGAATTGTTGAGACTGAATGATGTTGCCACCAACTTCACCGATAACGCCCGTGACAGCGTGAACAATGCCCGGCTGATCCGGGCATGACAGGGTGATGACAAGTTTCTTCGAGGTCACAACATCTACAGCCATGCCTCTAAGGGTACTTCGTTGCGACCTATGGGCGAATTCGATGCCCATCCTCAGGGCGTCTGAGACAGGATCGCCTCGGCAGTGACCTCATCGGCCACAACAATCGACGCAAGCCCAATCGACAGGGCAATCCACATGGGGAGAACCTTTTGCGGACCCGATCCGACAAGCATCTTGCGCTTCGCCCGACGAACAGCATCAAGGGACACCCCGATTGTCCGAGCTTCCAGCTCCTGCGACACCGGGTTGCCTTCCCTATCGACGAAGTGGGAGAACAGGTCAGTCGCCGCTCCCATGTTCCGCAGTTTGTCCATTCCCGCAGGAGAGAGAAAACCCGAGCGCACAAGCACGGACTCGTTCTCTAAGACACCCGGAGAGTAGAGGAGGAGATCAGATTTCGGCCCAGCTGTCAGGGTCTTCGCCACCGACGGCTCCCGGCGCAACCTGCGGCCGAGCTCCGCGTCCGTCACAATTGCGGGGGCGGGAAGCATATGGCCGATGCCGCGAGCTTTGCGTGCCATGAGGCCAATAGAATCAGCAACCTCGTCATCGTTGGAGCGGACCAAACCACCATATGTCTGATAGATGTCAACACCCGAAGCCCAGTCGTCCGGCATCGCGTGTGACACCTGAGTAATCGTCCGACCCCACGCAACCCCTATGGACTGCGGACGCGGGCGGATCGCGGTAATGAAGTCAGCGCTGGCCTGCGCGACAAGACGTTTCGTTGCACCCACCGAATCCTGCTCGCGGACAATGATGGCATCGGTGATGTCGAATGCGTCAAGGAAACGCTTCTCCAGGGAACGCACGCGGGCCTGAGGGTGGGCAATCGTGATGCGCACGATGCCGGCTTCGCGGGCTTCCTCCAGGAGACGCCCAACAGTCCACCGGGTGCAGTGCATGCGCTCTGCGATAGCCCCCTGCGTGAGATTTTCGTAGTAGTAGAGCTGCGCAGCACGCAGCGCAAGCATCTCGCGATCGCCTTCCACAGCTACTTCCTCCTGAAATCTGTCGTCCTGCACATCTGTTCCACGGGGATATCCCCCGCCACGTGCGAACACGTGGCGGGGCTGGTGTGTTGTGCGCACGGATGAGCTAACGGCCGCGTGAACACCGAGACATCCCCGGAGTCATGGAACCGCGCTCACCCGACGAAGCGGATTCGTTAGCGGTGAGATTCAATTCCCTCCGTACGCAACTGACGAAGCTCATGCATCATGTCACCCTGACCGAAGAGATCGTAAAGCGCCTTGTACTGCGCGTAGAGACGGTCGTAACGCTCGCTCGCGTGAGCATTCGGGGTGTACACCGTCTGAGAAACTCCGGCCATTGACTGAGCAGCCTCGGGAACATCCGCATACTCTCCCGCAGCCACAGCCGCAAAGATCGCGCTCCCGTGAGCACCGGCCTGCCCTGTTCGCGCGATCCTCAACGTACGCTTGGTGACATCCGCATAAATCTGCATGAGGAATGCGTCCTTAATGAGGCCACCCGCAATAAAGATCTCATCAACCGGCACTCCGTGTTCCTCGAAGTTCTCAATGATCACGCGCGCCCCGAAGGCCGTGGATTCCAGCAGCGCACGGTACTGATCCTCGGGTCGGCTCGTCAGCGTCTGACCCACAATGAGACCGCTGAGACGTGAATCCACCAGTGTCGAACGGTTACCGTTCCACCAGTCGAGGGCAACCAGCCCGTGCTCACCAACCTCCTGTTTCTCAGCAAGACCGCCGAGGATCCGGTGAATGGACACTCCCTGTTTCTTGGCCTCGTCGAAGTACTCCTGTGGAACGCAGTTGTCAATGAACCAGGCGAAGGAATCACCGACGGCGCTCTGACCTGCCTCGTACGCCCACGCACCCTCACAGACGCCACCATCAACAACACCGAAAACACCCGGAACTTCTTCGAGGGTGGTCGACGGAAGAATCCAGCACGTTGAGGTTCCGAGAATACCCGTGAGTTGGCCGGGCTTGACTGCTCCAACCGACACGCACTGAACATGGGCATCAATGTTGCCGGCGGCGATGGCGATGCCCTCGGGAAGGCCAAAGACCTCAGCCCATTCCTTTGTCAATCCACCAACCTTTGAGCCGAGCGGAACGATCGGGTGACTCATCTTCTCCTCGAAGATGTTCTCAAAACCGGGCGCAAGCTCCCTGAGATACTCGCGGGAAGGATAGGTCCCGTCCTGATACATCCGCTTGTAGCCAGAGTCCCCCGCCGCATACACGAGCGTTCCCGACAGTTGCCATGTCAACCAGTCAACGATGTCGAGGATCTCAGCGGTTTCGGTGTAGAGTTCAGGGGCCGTCTGAAAAAGTTCAAGGGCCTTTGGCATGAGCATTTCGGAGGAAAGAATCCCACCGTAACGAGAAAGCCATTTCTCTGCGCGTTCTTTTGCCAGCGCAACGATCCGGTCGGTCTGTTCCTGAGCTCCGTGATGCTTCCAGAGTTTGAGGTATGCCTGAGGTTCGTTGACATACTTCGGGTTTTCACACATTGGTGAACCCTGAGCATCCGTGATGACAACCGACGCGGATGTGCAGTCCAACCCCATGCCGATGACCTGATCAGCCGGGATACCCGCATTCTTCAATGCCTCGGGGACAACACGTGCGAGAGCAACCAGGTAGTCTCCGGGAACTTGCAGGGCAAACTCCGGGGGCAGTGCGCGCCCATCCCCCGCAGTCAGGGTCCGATCCATAATCGGCGTCGCATATTCACTCACCGCATCGGCCACCAACTCGCCATCGCTGACGCGAACAACGGCGGCACGAACGGACAGAGTTCCAAAATCCAGACCAATGACGTACGTCTGATCGTCGTTGACCATGATGTCTTTCCTTCTTTGTCGTGTGTAATTAACGAGGACGGACCCGCTTCGCGGGCCTGGCGCCTCACCGAGGATCACTGCGGACATTCCGGGGGCGCACAGACAGTCACACCCCTGATGATGGTCGCCGCGGCGGACCGGCTGCCACGGACCGCCGCTCGTCCTCGTCAATGGAATGATCACGCACTCTGATGCGGGTGACGGCCCCAGTAGCCGTCGGGAGCGAAGAGAGCGTCGATAACGGAATCCAGCAGTCCCAGGTCCATCAGCAGGTCGAGCACCGTGTAGCGGGCACGAATCATCTGGGCCTTGATGTGGGTCGTGCGGAAACGCTCCATGTCGATGCCGATCATCTCAGGGTGGAACGGTGCCCCAACTTTCTCAAGGCGCTCGGCAGCTTCCTCGGGACTAATGAGCTGGGGGCGCACGCGTTCAACGATCCTCGGCCACGCAGCCTGAATCGCTTCGATGCGTTGACGCAGCTCATCGCCCTGAAGATTCTTGAACACGGAATGTTTAACTGCTTCGTCGGCGATGCGCGGAATGAGGAGTTCGCGAACGGACTTCTCAACTTCCTCGTCAGTGCGAGCAGCGGCAACAATGGCGTCGACGTCCAGCGCGTTCATATCGATCGCGAGGGCTTCCTCCCAGATCGCACAGGATGCGACGGTGCCCACACCAACTTTCATGCCATGAGACAACGGCGGTTCCCAGTCGAGGCCGTGGCCTTCCATTTCCCACACGTGGGAGAATTGGTGGCCCGCACCCGAAGCTGGGCGCGACGATTGGGCAGCCTGCATGGCCAACCCCGACATGATGTTGCCTTCTGCTAATCCGGTGATTGCTTCGACGTCGCCCTCGCCAATTTTCTCGGGATCGGCAAGTGCTCCGCGCAACGGACCCTGAACCAAGGACCAGACGTAGTCGTCAATCGCTTCGATTCCCAGTTCGTCGGCAAGGATCCAGTCGGCACCCGCTGGGATTTTCTCAATGAGGTCACCGTAACCCGTGGCGATGAGGCGCTGCGGTGAGGCGGCGATGACGCGCAGGTCCGCGACAAGGGCAGTCGGCGCGGGGCAATTGCGGGTGATCTTGAATCCGTCTTTCGAGATCGAGGCGCCGAAGGCAGCGTAGCCGTCAACCGAGGGGGCGGTGCACACATTCATGTAGGGACGTCCCAGCTCACCGGAGGCAAGTTTCGCAATGTCGTTGAGTGTGCCCGCCGCGATTGAGCAGACAACGGTGTTGTCGAGGGGACGAATGTATTCGCGGAGCTTTTCGACGTTGTCGTACCCGGCGTAGAGGGTTGGGGTTCCGGGGAATACGTAGGGTTCCTCGGCGAATTCGGCACCCGCGGACTTCAAGGAAGCAACAACGGCTTCACCGGCGGCAGCGAAGGTATTTCCATCAGCAACGACAAGCACGTGACTTCCGGGAAACATCCGGGTAAAAAGATCACCCGTCTGGTCGAGGACATCCGTCCCGAAGACAATGTCTTTCGTCTCCGTGGCGGTTGTCAGAGCTTGTTCGATGAGTTCGTTCGACATGATTCCTTGTTTTCCTCCTGATCACACAAGGTGATCAACCATTTCGTGGGAGAGGTCCTGCAAACGCGGGTACGTCTCCATGTACTTCGTGAAGTAGAACTGGTATTCCTCGTGGATGTCGGCGCGAGGTTCGATACGGTCGGCTTCGCGCACCATGTAGCGGGCTGCGTCCTGGATCGACTGATACTGGCCGGAGCCAACTGCCGCGAGCATACAGGAGCCCAGGACCACGGCGTCACCGACTTCTGTGAGGGTGACGGGAAGACCTGTGACGTCGGAATGCATCTGCATCCAGTCACGAGATTTCGTTGCACCACCGCAGGCAACGAGCTCGGTTGAGGTGAAACCTGAATCCTCGAAAGCCTTCAGGACGTGGGCTGTGCCGAAGCAGACGGCTTCTTCAATCGCGTGGTACACCTGCTCAGGCGACGTTCCCAGAGTCAATCCCCACATGATGCCACGCGCCTTGGAATCCGTGTACGGAGTGCGGTTGCCTTGGAAGTACTCGTTAATGATGAGGCCGTTGGACCCCGGAGGCATGTGTGAGACGCGCTCATCGAGCACCGCGTACGGATTCAGGCCGAGGCGTTCGGCGGCACCCGTGAGGTCACGGCAGAAGTTGTCTTTGAACCACTTGAGTGTCGAACCAGACGAGACCAAGCCACCTTCACAGGTGTACTGACCGGGGATGACGCCATCGGTGTATCCGCCGAAGAAGCCCTCACCGTGAAGCGGGTTCCCGGACTGACCCGTGATGACGTGAGAAGACCCCGTGATCACTGCGGTCTTCCCGGGGGACACAACGCCCAGGCCGATTTGTCCGGCCCATGCGTCCGCACACCCCTGAGCAACCGGGGTTCCAGGCAGAAGGCCGAGCTCGTTCGCAGCGCTGACGGAAAGTCCACCAACGGGGGTGCCGAGGTCGAGGATCCGCTCGGGGATCTTGTCGAAGACATCACCGCAGCCGATGTGTTCGTAGAACTCAACGGGCCATCCGCCCTCGTCACGGTTGTAGTACATGCGCAGTGCGGCGGAGTTGATGTTCAACGTCCACTCCCCCGTGAGCTTGTATGTCAGCCATTCGGGAGCATCAACAAGACGGTAGGCCTCGCGATAGATGTCCGGCTCGTTTTCTTTGAGCCATGCGGCCTTAAAGGGATACCATTCGGCAGTCGCGGGCATCGTACCGCCGCCGTTGTACAGGCGCGCCCAGTGATCGATGGTTTCGGCGCGGGCCGACTGTTCGGTGGCGCGCACGTCCATCCACATGATCGCGTTGCGCAGCTCGCGCCCGTTCTTATCCATCGCAACAACGGTCATTGTTGTTGCGTCGTAGGAGATTCCGGCGATATGACGAGCCGGAATTCCCGTTTCGTCGAGGACCCGACGGGTCGAGGCCACGATTGCGTTCCACCAGTCCTGCGGGTTCTGTTCGGCTTGGCCCGGACGAGGGTGAGAGGTCTTATACGGTGTCGCCGCGAAGGCAATGGGGTGTCCGTGCAGGTCAAAAATTGCCGCGCGGCACGATTCGGTTCCGTAGTCGAAACCCATGACAAAGGGGCCTTCGTATCCAGGAGCAACCATGATCTTTTTCTTCTTTCTTCACACGTCTTTGTGGATTTAGTGGGTGAGGTTCAGGGCCTGAAATGGCCCAGTTTGAGGTAATGCTTCGCCCAGCGACCTCGACTCAATACCGTCGAGATCGCACGATGTATTCATTGTCGGTGCGGTGTCTGCTAGTTCACGGGATCGTTGTCTTCGGTCCAGCCGTTCTCTTCCCAGATCGCCTGGGGAATGAGTCGGTCAACGCGGTCGAGGACGAATGTGGGGCGTTCCTTGGGGTCGCGGGCAAGGGCTCCTTCGAGTGTCGATTCCCCCGTCAGAGGCATTGCTGAAAACATCCCGGTGTTGACGGCCATCTGAATGTCGGTACCCAGGCGATCACCAACCATCATGCAGTTGGCTGGATCAACATCGAGATCCCCGAGGGCTTCCTCAGCCATCGCTGGGTTCGGCTTGCCAATGACCATTTCGCATGTCGTGCCGGTGCACGCTTCGATCGCCGCGATCATCGCTGCACAGTCGGGCTCTCCGCGCCCACCCGGGAACGGGCAGAAACGATCGGGGTTGGTTGCAACAAGAATCGCGCGCTTGTGGAACCAGATCGCGTCAAAAGCAATCTGGAGCTTGCGGTAATCGAAGGTGCGATCGTAGGAGGCAACGACGATATCGATCTTTTCGGGATCGTCACTCATCGGAATCCCCGCCTCGCGGAACGCACGAATCAGGGGGTCTTCCGCAATCGGAAAGACGGTGGCTCCGGGCTTATTTTCTTTGAGCCACCGCGTCATTGTGACAACGGTATTCGCAATCTCATCAATGGGAGTTGGAAGCCCCATTTTTTCGAGCTTCTCCACATACTGACCGGGGTCCTTCGTGGGGTTGTTCGAGAGGAATCGCACCGGGATGTTGCGCCGGCGAAGCTCCTCAACGAGGCGTTTGGCACCGGGGAGGAAGTTGTCACCCAGGTAAATGGTTCCATCCATGTCGAAGACGTACGCGTCGTAGAGCGTGGTGGGCCACTGCGTGAGTTCCTCAGCTGAATCCATGATGCTTTTCCTTGTGAAATCGCGAGTATCGGTATCGTTAATGTCGGTGGGAAACGGGGACAACAGCTCCGTGTCAGACATGGACGCCTCGCACGTCCGTGTCCCCGTTTCCGAGCACCTGACTTAGGCAAACAATGCCGCCGAACCAACTGCCAGTGTATTCATGAACCAGATGACACCGGCCGGTGGATCAATGTGAGTGTCGCCGTGGGCGTAGGTCCAACGTGCGAAATACTCCCCAGCGAAGGCCGCAACGATTCCGAAAACTGTACCGATGAGGACAGCAACGAGGCCGGAGCCGACGATCGGGAAGTAGATGGATGCGGCAAGCGCAGCGGTGATCGTCATGTGGTGCGTCACCGGGAAGCGCCACCCCATTGCAACGAAGAAAATGCACAGAGCAGAGATCGCAAAGGGGATGACCTGGACATTCGCTGCAACTGCATCGGGATTGGCCGAGGCCGGAGCAATGTAGCCGCGGAGCATGACGGCAGCGCCTGCGGCGAGCATCGACGCGAACAGGCCAACCGTTGTCAGCTGAGCGGGCTTCTCCTGCCAGTCGAGCCAGCGGGCGTCGTCAGTTGGGGCTGTGATCTTGTGGAACACCGAAGACTTGCCGAAAATGATGCGGGCAAGAATGCCCGAGCAGACCACTGTAAAGGCAACGGAGTCCGTGTGAGTCCCGAACCACGGGATCATGACGATGAGTTTGTGGAAGACGTATCCACCAAGACCAAAGAGGGCGCCTACCCAGAGGACATCTGGGCGTCCAACTCCCGCAAGCGGGCTGTTGACGTCCTTACCGCCTCCGTCGAGCACGTTCTTTCGAGCCGCGTAGGCAGCAGCTGCAACACCACCGGCGAAGGCAATGTGCGGGCCGAACACCGGGCCGAAAGACACGTAGTCAAGGAATGCGCTTGATCCTGTTGTCACGAGAACTGCGAAACCAACAAGGATTGTCACGCCGGTAAAGGCAAAGGCAAAGTTCGCGCCAATCATGGCACCGAAGGCTCCCCCTGCAAGCGCAAGGATCAGCCAAAAAAGATCCATGTTGGCGAAGGTAAATACTGCATCAGGTGTCATATCTTCGTCCTTGAAGAGGGGATCTCAAAGGATCCATTGGGATGGACGAGCTTTAAGGGGATGCGCTCGTGAACCGAGCTTTCGGGTGCCGCCCCAGCTCGCATAAGGGCGGCACCCACGTCGTTGTGTCAGCAGCCGACGGATTCGACCGAATGTTCTCGGTCGTATTCGTCGAGGGCGGCGACCTTAGGGGCCGAGTGCGAGCTCGGGTCGAATTCGTATCCGAGCCATTCGTTCGTCAGCTTCCGGGCAAGCTCAAGGCCGATGACGCGCTGCCCGAAGGTCAGGACCTGCGCGTTATTCGATTTGACGAGGCGTTCAACGGAGAAGGAATCGTGCGCAACGGAGGCACGAATCCCGGGAACCTTGTTTGCCGCCATCGCAACGCCCATTCCGGTACCGCAGACGAACAGCCCGCGATCAGCTTTTCCGCCGGCGATGATTCGTGCGGCTTCGACGGCGACATGCGGGTAGTCAACGTCTTCACCGGATGAAAGCCCAGCGTCGATCACTTCGTCGACTCGGGGGTCAGCTTCGAGGTCTTTCTTGAGAATCTCTTTGTAGTCAACGCCAGCTGAGTCTGCGGCAACAACGATCCTGAATCCCATGATGCCTCCTTGCGTCGTCACGATGACCGAGGGCCAACCCCTCGCTATCCAGGTCGCCTCAATTGTTTCTCCCCGAAATTTTTCCCGTGCAAAATGCACCCAGGTGCGAGCTGTTGAGGTGTGCACTTTTGTTGCTTATCGAGGAATTTCCGCAAATTCTGACGACCTGTTTGACCAGACATCGGCGTCATAGGACAACGAGAGAGCGACTGTTTTCGCACGACTTTTCGGGCGACATACCAGCCCAAGGACATGAATCTTTGAGTACGCAATCAGGACAGCACGTGCGTGGACATACCGGGTCCTCGATCATCCAAGGCCCACTGCCCTATCGCCCCCACAGACGAAAATCGGGGCATGCCGGTCAAGCGGCATGCCCCGATCCACGTGAGATTCAATTTATCCGTCGTACACTGCGGCCTTTGGACCTGTGTCACCATTCTCTGCGTCGCGCCAGGCCTCAAGCATCCTCAAAAACGCGGTCGCTCCCGGATCTTGAAGTCCAATACTCCGATCCTGTAGCCACGATGCTCGGCCTCGTTTTGACTGAAGATCGCGCGTGCGAATCACCGCATCTGCGGCCGCTTCGATTGCCGCATCGATCGGTGACTGAGGAGACGCTGCGAGCGCATCAGCAGCCGGAACGATCGCATCAAGAATTGTCTTGTCGCCGACCTGGCTCTTTCCTCGATGCGAAATGCTGTCGGCAGCCGACCGTATGAACAATTCGGCATCAGCAACAGTAATTTCATCTTTTCCAGACCATGCTTTCGATCCCTGAAGCAGTCCGCCAGCGACAAGCGCCGCCATTGTTGACGGATTTGCATTTGCGAATGCCTTCGCGCACGCCCTCGTCAAATCGGAAGGAGCAGAATCATCCGCTACGTCATCGAGAGCCTCGATAACGGCCTTTGCTCCTGCGGAGATCGTGATGCCAAGATCTCCGTCTCCGAGCACCTGATCGAGGTCGCGCAGTTCGTCGGCAGCTCCGATTAATAGAGCCATCGACTGACGGACCTGATTCTTCAATTCCTGAGTTTTCATGCTCACTCATGCTCCTCGAAAAATGGCGACTGTGCCGGTGCGTCCAGAAGTTCCACAATTTCATCGTCGAGTGCGAGGAGCGAAATTGATGCCCCCGCCATCTCCAGACTCGTTGCGTATTCACCGATGTATTTCCTGTCGATGGACACTCCCTGCTCACTCAGCCGCTGGTGCACCCGTCGGTAAAGAACATAGAGTTCTTCCAGTGGAGTTGCGCCAAGACCGTTGACCAACACCGCAACTCGATCCCCTGATGTCACGTCAAGATCCGCGACAATCGCATCGAGGATCGTATCGGCGATGTCGTCAGCGCACACGAGCTCTCCGCGATGGATTCCAGGCTCCCCGTGAATACCGATACCGATTTCCATTTCGCCGTCAGGTAGCTCAAAACTTGGGGCTCCCGTTGTTGGAAGAATCGTCGGCGAGAGGCCAACACCCATCGTCGCAGTCCGGTCGATGACTTTTTCAGCGATAGCCGCAACTTCGTCAAGGGAGTCGCCACGTTCTGCTGCTGCACCCGCTGCCTTGTATGCGAAGAAAATTCCGGCGACGCCGCGGCGATCTAGCTTTCGGTCTTTTCCTTGTGACGCGACATCATCGCGTCCGAGGACGGTGCGAATCTCGATTCCCTCAAGCTCCGCCATGTCAGCAGCGAGGTCGAAGTTAAAAACATCCCCACCATAGTTGCCGTAGAGGAAGAGAACGCCTGCGCCCCCGTCAACAGCTTGGGCTGCTTCGAAGCACTGTTGGACACTCGGCGATGAGAAGACATTGCCGATTGCGACGCCGGAACACAAACCTTTTCCAACGTATCCCTTAAATAGTGGGAGGTGTCCGGATCCGCCGCCGGTGACGATACCGACTTTCCCCTTCACCGGCGCATCTGCGCGCACGAGAATACGAGGATCGTCACCGGGTGTTTTCACCTGATCCGGATGAGCCAAGAGAATTCCTTCGATCATTTCATCGACGAAGCGATCTGGCTGATTGATGATTTTCTTCATGGGAAACCTTTCGGTTGATTGGTGGAGAACTTGATGCGGTGTGTGTATCCGCTATCTTTTACGCCCGACTGGTGCGCCGATTTCGGCGAAAAACTTTCGACCAGTTCACTTGATCAACAATGAGCACGGTGATGAGAATTGCTCCCTGTGCTATTGAGTACTGGAATGTCGACAGACGTAACGCCGTGAAACCGGATTGAACAACCTGTAGCGTCATCGCCGCAAGGAATACGCCGGCAACCGTGGCGAAACCACCGTTTGGGTTCGTCCCACCAAGCACAGCGATCACGATGACCAGCAGCACATAGGACGCTCCGTAGTCCGCGGATGCTGTTGGATTACGTGCAATGAAGACGATACCTGCAACAGCACCCAGAAGACCTGTGAGCAGATAGCTACGCATCAAGAGAGACCTGGAGTTAATCCCGGAATAGCGGGAAGCTACTGGGTTCGCGCCTTCAAGCGTCAAGCCAAGCCCCAGTGGAGTACGTCCAATCAAGAAAGCAACAACACCAGCGATCGCGATGAATACGAGAAATAGCGCGGGAATAACCCAGATTGCAGTCTTTCCAAAGAGCGTCAACCCGCTTGGCGATCCGTAGAGGGTCTTGCCTCCTGTCCACACCACCGCAAGGCCGTTAAAGATCTGCATTGTGCCAAGTGTCGCGAGAATTGGAGTCACACCGACATAGGCGATGAGGAAACCATTGACTGCGCCGGCTGCAAGCCCAACAAGAAGGGCCAGCAGAATCAGAGCGGGACCGAGATTTTCTGCCAGCGCTTTGTCGTGCGCCGCAAGTGCTGTGAACGATGTGGAGATCGTGATCGCTGCAAGATTGGCAATCGACACCAGTGATAGATCAATACCTCCGGTCAGCATCGCGACCATCATGGCAACGGCGAGGATACCGATTTCTGGAACAGCCAGGAGCATGTTCTGCATGTTGAGACCCGTCAGAAAGACCCGAGGGGAGAGCAACGCGAACAATCCGAATGCGACGACGACCAGAATCATCATCCGCAGGATCGAGTGATTCGAATGTACACGAGCAAGAATGTGCTTCGTCCACTCATCAACACGATGATTCGTCTGCTTGAGAGTTAATTGAGAGTCGCTCATGCTGCCGCCACTCCTTCCACATTGATGCTCGTCCGTTGTGCCGCTTTCTTCGCTGACAAAGCCTGAATACCTACACCGACGATGAGCAGCACACCGACTGCCGTACGCTGCCAAGCGCTGGGAACGCCAATCAAGATCAAGCTGTTGTTAATGATCTGAACCAAAAGAACACCAAGAACAGTTCCACGTACCGTTCCTCGGCCACCGAAAATGGATGCCCCTCCAAGAACAACAGCAGCGATAATGTCGAGTTCTGAGCCAACAATTTCTTGTGGATTCGCAGATCTGCCCATAATCATGTAGATGACCCCAGCTGTCGCAGCCATCGCACCCACAAGCACATACACAAGGATCTGCGTTCGTTTCACCCGGATTCCCGCACGACTTGCTGACTCAATATCGCCGCCGATTGCGTAGACCGATCGCCCGAACATTGTGCGAGAAAGTAGCCACGCAACAACAACGGCCAGCACAACTGCGGGAATAGTCATGACATGAAGGAGAGCAACTCCCGTTTCGGTTTTCGTCGTCCAAATGTTCACGGTCGAGGCGCTCGCCATTCCTGACGGCAGTTCAGCGATGTACCGTGACCCGACATACGCCAGAAGTACACCCATGAACATCCCTTGAGTTCCAAGGGTGACGATCAGAGTTGGGAGCCGCCATTTGGAAATAATGAATCCGTTAATTCCGCCGAGAATAATTCCCATAGCAATCGCGCAGGCGAAAGAGCCAAATAATCCGAGATCAATTCCCGTCTGGAGCTGGAGAACGATCGTCGCATAACCAGCGAAGGACGCAATCGCCGCGAACGACACATCGATGCCACCTGAAATAATGACGAGGAGAACACCAAGTGCGTAGATTAACGGAACGATCGATGACCTGATGATTGCGAACAACGTTGAGAGCGTGAAGAAAGCCGGGCTCGCAATCGACATCCCAATGATCAGCGCGAGAAGTACTAACAGCAAAACGCCCTCATTATTCGGACCTTTAATTGCGTGCACCACCGTTTCAACACGCCTATTTTTCGCCGTGCTCATGCGACCACCAGCTCTCGAATAGTGTCTGCTTCCATTTGATCGCCGGCGAGTTCAGCTTCGATACGGCCATTGCGCGTCACGAGGACACGATGACAGCAGGAGACCAATTCAGGAGCATCATCGGAGATGACAATGACGCTCATTCCTTGACGTGCTTGCTCTCGCAAAATGTCAAGAATCTCCGCTTTAGAGCCAACATCTACGCCAACAGTCGGCCCATTCAAGATGAGAATCTTCGGATTCCGTGCAAGCCATTTAGCGAGGACGACACGCTGCGCATTTCCGCCAGACAACGTCCGAACGGCTGCCTGAACATCGGGCGCTTTGATTCTCAATTCAGAAAAATACCGACCAATTGTTACTTTGATCTTTCCCGTCCGAAGCGTGTGCATCTTCGACGTATGCTGATCAATCGACGCCGCAACGACGTTGTGTGCAATAGATTGGTCCAAGAACAGGCCTTCCGTGAGGCGATCTTCTGGGACATATCCGATGCCAGCTGCAATCGCGTCTGTGATTCCGCGAATGTTCACAACTTTCCCGTGGACCTCTATAGTCCCGGAATCCTTTGGCAGGAGACCGAACAGGGCTTCGGCAATTTCACTTCGTCCAGATCCCAACAGACCTGTCAGTCCGACAATCTCACCGGCCTGAACCGAGAAGTTCACGTCCTTCAATGCTGTCCCGGCATTAAGACCGGTCACTCGGAGCATGACCGGGGCTTCGGGCTGAAGTTCTGGGACACGTCGCGTCTGATCGAGTTGTTTTCCCGTCATATGGACGGCAATGGACTCCCGATCAAGTTCACTTGCCGGTGCGTCGAGAACATTGCGGCCTGATCGCATAATGGCCACCCGCTGAGAAATCCTCATGACCTCGTCAAGCTTGTGTGACACGAAGACCAAGGCAACGCCTTCTGCGCGCAGTTTTTCAACGACCGCGAAGAGGCGTTCAACTTCGTGATGTGTCAGAGCTGTTGTCGGCTCATCCATAATGAGCAAGCGGGCATCATTGGCCAGTGCACGACAAATCGCCGTGAGTTGCTTATCTGCCACGGACAGCTTCTCAACATCCACATCGAGGGGAAGTTTCACGCCGAGGCGTTCAACAACTTCCCGCGCGAGCGATGTACTCTCTTTGCGACGATACAGGGCTTGCCGCTGTGAGATCGCTCCTGTCAGCGCAATGTTCTCAGCAACTGTCAAATTCGGGAAAAGGGAGAAATCCTGGTAGATCACTTGGATTCCTGCCTTCATCGCAGCGAGGGGGCTGATGCCGTCCATCGTGTCCCCGTTGATTTCGATGGTGCCTGAATCCGGCTTGTGGACTCCGGAAATAACTTTGATCAGCGTGGATTTTCCGCAGCCGTTTTCACCAGCGAGACACAGAACTTCTCCGGGGTAAACACTGAGCGAGACTCCGTCGAGAGCGAGAACCCCATCAAAGTTCTTCACGACATCTTTCACCGTAAGAAACGGTGTTCGCGAGTCAGTCATAGGTAACTCCTTTGACCGGGTTGGGGATGCGTCGACCACATCCCCAACCCGTGTCTATGAGCGTCAGAAATCGTAGCTCTTGGCTTGTTCTGCATCGGCAGCGATTTGTGCTTGCCCGACCCAGACGTTGTCGTAGCCATCAAGTTTCTTCAAGCTGTTGTAGCCTTCGATCCCCAGATCAGTTCCTTCAGTGATCTCTCCACCTTCAGAGAGAATCTTGGCGATCTGGAGCTGGGCGCGTCCGGCAAGCGCCGGATCCCAGAAGAAGATCTTGTCAATCGATCCGGTCGCGAGGTACTTCGCAGCGGCCGATGGAATCGACGTGCCCATCACGCAGACGTCATTTTCCAGTCCGGCCTCTTCAATCGCGCGAGCGATACCGGGGACATCGTTTCCGGCAGATCCCTGGAAGGCTTTGATATCCGGGTACTTCCCCAGAACTTCTTTTGCCTTTTCGTATGCAGCGGTCTCGTTATCGGTCGATTCGATCGGTGTCTCGACGCGTTCCATCTCAGGGAAGTTCTTCTGCTGGTACTTGTAGGCCGCTTCAACCCACTCCATGTGAGTCTTTGCCGTGAGACCACCGACAAACTGAACGTACTTGCCTTTTCCACCGGTGCACTCACCGATGTTCTTCATGATGTCTTCACCGTAGCTCGCATTATCAAATGCCTCGATATCGATATCGACGTTTTCAATGCCCGTTGCCTCGTGAGCAACGACCTTGATTCCCTGTGCGCGAGCTTGTTCAAGCACTGCCGAGAGCGCTTCGGGAGAGTTGGGAACCACAGTGATCGCCGCAGGCTTTTGCGCGATGAGATCCTGGATGATCTGGATCTGCTTCTCAGGACTCACGTCGTCACCGCCTTCGGTGCGGGTGTCGAAGCCGTTTTCTTTGCCCCACTCGACAACACCGACATCCATGCGATCGAACCACGCGATGCCCTTGACTTTAACGACGGTGACCATCGTCTGCGCATCGGTACCTGCTTCTTTCGAGCCTGAATCGCCAGTAGTGCTCGAACCACCGCCGACCGTGCTACATGCACCCAGAGTCAGTGCAGACGCAGCGGCAATAGCTGCCATTGAATAACGCACCTTCATGTCATCACTCCTTCGTGACTATGTGAATGATCACGGCACATCATCAGCGCGCCTTCGCGCTCGGACTTCCAAATCCGCGCCGCGATCACCCATCATACTCACGATTCCGCGCACTACAATCCCTTTTTTATGCGCGTTTTCGCGCAGTATGCACGAGAATCACGACATTTCCACGGGAGATCAGGACAATTACCCCCGATCTTTCCCTGATATCACGCAGACTCGTTACTCAATCGTTACCATTTACTCGAGACGCGACACAATGCGCGTTTTCGCGCAATACATGCTTGCTAGCGAACTAGAATTCGTTATGATGATCTTTATACTGACGCGACGAGGCGTCGATGAGTAGATCCCATACCCTCAAGCTCTAAAACCGCGATTTGAGGAAAACATGAATCGGCAGGAACGCATACTCGCACTGCTGGAGGAAACCGGATTTGTCACCGTCTCCTCCCTCGCAGCCCAGCTTCGGGTGAATGTCTCGACAATCAGACGCGACCTTGCACAGATGGCTCATCAAGGGCTGCTTCAACGAACGCACGGCGGGGCAATCCCCCTGAAGGAACGCACGCTTTCCACGGTAACTGAAGTCCCGCACCTTCAGGAAAAACGCGCAATCGGCCCAGCGATGGCCGAAAGGATTCTCGAAGATCAAACGGTGTTCCTTGATACGGGAACTACCTGCCTCGAGGTTGCGCGTGCCCTCAACCAAGAACACGTGACAATCGTGACCCATGATCTATTGATCGCGATGGAAGTGCTCCGTCACCCCTCACTCAACCTCGTATTCGTCGGCGGGGAGCTTCTTCCCACATCCACTCACATGTGGGGACCAACAGCGATTGATCAGATCGACAAGATCCGAGTCAATGTGGCAATTTTCGGAGCAAGTTCGATCATGCAGGACGGGATCTACGGAAACGGCGGTTACTCCCTTGAACTTCAACGAAAAGTTCGCTCGATCGCGTCTGAAGCGTTCTTCGTTGCCGACTCAACGAAATTTGGCCGTCAAGCAATGTACAAGATCCTCGGAATCGAAGACTTCACGGCAGGAATCACGGACTCACTTCTGACACCGATGACAGCAGCTTCGTATCCGATTCCCCTCATTCGCGCTCACGTCGAATTTCCCCCGGGTGACACACACGCCTAAGTGCGGCGGTCGAGCCAACACCGGACGAGGTCCGACAACTGCGCCGGCACGATCAACAGAAATTCCTCCGGCGCCTGAACGTGCTCGCCAGAAGACGACGGGCGAAAAACCCTGAGGGGGTTCGCGATCGTCACAGATCGCGAACCCCCTCAGTCCTCGTTCATTCACGTCCCCAGGATGACCTGGACAACGTGATGATCAACGGGATGTCACTTGATGAAGCCGAGTTCCTTCACCGTGTCGTACTCTTCCTGGAGAGCCTTGACGTTGTGCTCAATGCCGGCGCGCGTTGCGTCGGTGATCTCGAGGCCGTCAACGATCTGCCATTCGCCACCGTCGGACGTTGCGGGGAATCCGAAGCACAGGCCTGCGGGAACGCCGTAGTGCGTGCCGTCAGACATGACACCCGCGGTCACCCACTCGCCTGCCGGTGTGCCGTTGACCCACGACGACATGTGGTCAATGGCTGCGTTCGCAGCAGAAGCCGCGGATGATGCGCCACGAGCCTCGATGATTGCGGCGCCACGCTTGGCAACGGTCGGGCGGTAGTAGTCGGCCAGCCATGCCTCGTCAACGAGTTCGGTTGCAGGCTTGCCAGCAACCTTCGCGAAGGAAATGTCGGGGTACTGGTCGGCGGAGTGGTTACCCCACACGATGACGTCTTTGATATCGGCGTTCGCGGCGCCGGTCTTGTGGGCGAGCTGTGCAACCGCACGGTTGTGATCCAGGCGCATCATCGCGGTGAAACGAGAAGCCGGGACATCCGGTGCGGCATTCTGGGCAATTGTTGCGTTGGTGTTCGCGGGGTTGCCAACAACGAGGACGCGCACATCGTCAGCAGCACCGTCGTTGATCGCCTTGCCCTGAGGACCGAAGATACCGGCGTTGGCCTCAAGAAGGTCAGCGCGTTCCATTCCCTGGCGACGCGGCATCGCGCCAACGAGGAATGCGGCATTCGTGCCGTTGAAAGCCTTGGTTGCGTCGTCGAAAATCTCCACGCCAGCGAGCGTGGGGAACGCACAGTCGTCAAGCTCCATCGCGGTGCCCTCGGCAGCCTTCACGCCCTGGGGGATCTCAAGGAGGTGGAGTTTAACGGGGACATCGGGACCGAACAGCTGACCGGAAGCGATACGGAACAGCAGGGCGTAGCCAATATTTCCGGCTGCGCCGGTGACGGTAACGATGCGGGGCTGAGCCATGAGTGAGTACTCCTTCTCATAGGTACGAGGACGACGCTAGTTCTAACGCCGTTGGGTGGCTTCGGCACCGCTTCATGGGCACCGATGCTCACACTGCTCCCAGTCTACGGTGCTTCGTAGGCATTTGAGAGGCCCCCCGGTCCTAATTCCCTATTTTTCTCACGTCGGGGCAAGCACAACGACTCTGTCGGCACAGGCATCAACCAGTTCCGCATCGTGGGTGATGACAACAACGACGTGTCCAGCGTTCGCCAGTTGGCGCATCGTCTGCGCAATCGATTCGAGGTGTCTCAGATCAACTCCGGATGTTGGCTCGTCAAAAATCGTCACTCGGCGGCCAGAGGCAACTGCTCCAACGATGGCCGCGCGCTGACGTTGACCACCTGACACTGCGAGCGGATGCCGGTCAGCAACGTCACCTAGGTCAAAGTCGTCGAGCAGCCGGTCAATCTCCTCGGCTCTGTCCCGTCCCTCAATCCCCAGGCTGACGTCCCGTCGAATCGTCTCGGCAAAAAGCTGACGACCAACATCCTGCATCACAAAGGAACAGGAACGGATGAGATCGTTTCTGCTCATCGCCTCTCCATCCACACGGATCTTCGAGCCGCGTTCAGGTTGAGCAAGCCCACAGAGCACACGAGCGAGCGTTGATTTCCCCGCTCCGTTTTCCCCGAGGACCGCGGTAATCACGCCCGCCGGAAACTCAAGCCGCTCAATGTCGAGGACACGTCGTTTCCCATAGGAAAATCGCAGATTCTCAATTTCCACGCCACGCCCGAGGACGTGCTCACCCAGCGTCGAGGGGGAAAGGTCGACCTCGTCCTCGTTCATGACCACGGCACCGGACGGGGCGCTACCTGGTTCACCCTCGTGACTGCCCGCGTCGAGGAGAGGAAAAGACGGCTCAACGAGGGAGCGTAAGCCCACGTCACGGCGCTGCTGAGGAGTCATCGCGAAGAAGTCACGTCCCTGCCACGATTGGGTGACGCGACCATCGGACAGGAGGATCACTCGATCGGCGATATCCCTGAGGAACCACAGGCGATGCTCCGCAATGAGTACCGCCATTTCGCGATCCCGGAGGATTCGGATGACCTCGGCGAGGGCGTGAATCCCCTCGGGAGACAGGTTAGATGTCGGCTCATCGAGGAGGACAACGGGCGTGCCGCCAACGAGAGCTTGGGCGCACGCAACCCTCTGCAATTGTCCACCGGAGAGCTCAGACAACGCGCGATCACGCAGGTCACGAATCCCGAGGTCGCTGAGCGCCTCATCGCAGCGGCGACGGAGGTCACCCGGGTCTTCCCCGGAGTTTTCCCCGCGGAAAGCCAGTTCGGTGAGAACTTCCGAGGTGAAGAACTGGGTGCGTGGATTCTGAAAAACCGTTGTCGTCAGTTCCGCAGTTGCCACGAGCCCTTCGGCGCCGATGTCGCGGCCGCACACCCGTAGAACGCCGCTGAGTGTCCCCGGGTAGAACTCCGGGGCAAGACCGTTGACCATCCGCAGAATCGTCGATTTCCCACAGCCCGATGGGCCGCATAAAAGGACGACCTCTCCCGGTTTGACAGTCAGCGACACATCGCGCACGGCAACGGGAAGTTCCGCGGCAGGGAGTTCGGTGGCAGGACGTTCCGCAGCAAGACGCGGATTCTCTGACGTTTCCGCCCTCGGAGAATCACTCATCCACGAGTCTCGCGCATGAAGATGCCCATAGGAAAATCCCGCGCGGTCAAGAAAAATTCGAGTGCTGTCGATCACCGTGGCCACTCCCATCCGCTCACGCGCAGAGCGCACAGCCCCACGATCACCACCAGAATGACCGCGTCAACCCGCGAGAATCCCAGTCGAATAACCGATGTCCGAGGACGACGCCGATTCACTGGCCGCCCCAGACCTCGCAGGAGCGCCGAAGCTGAGAGATCGTCGGTCATCCGCATCATGGCGGCGATCAACGGCATGACAGCGTATTCGGCGGCTTTCACCGGATGACGCATGAGGGAACCCCCGCTGGGGATCACTCCGCGCACTCGCATGGCATCAACAATCGCCCGCAGCTCCGCAACAACGAGGGGAATGAAACGCAGCATCACCGTCAACGGGATGACGATGACGCGGGGGACGCGCAGCCGGTCAAGGGCAGCCGATAGCTCCCCTGTGCTGGTCGTCATAAGGAACCAGAAGGCGGCTCCACCGGCCACAGCGAAACGTGTTGCCCAGAAACCCAGACCCGCGATGAGGGCCGACACCGGGCCGGGTGCCAGACGAGGAAGACCGAGGTACAGAGCCGAGCCAACGAGAAGGAATGTGGAGATCACGCCGAGGCTCCGCCAGAAACGATTCGTCGCCAGGAGAATCATGACGACACCCGCACAGGCGAGCGCGCAGATGAATGGTCCGCGTCCCAGAGCGACGACGTTCATCGTCAGCAGGAAAGCCAGTTTCGTTCGTGGATCCGCTTGTCTCGTGTTCCGAGGGCGTTGAGAGTGCCCCTCAGCTGCCGGCGATGCGCCGAGGGTGACCCCAAGCGAACTCACAAGACCGAGGTCTTCTCGAAGTAGCGTTTGAGGGCGCGCGTTGCCAAGAACGCCATGAGGACACCGAAGAGGGCGTTGACGACGTGGAAGATCACGAGGGTTGAGGGAGTGAACAGTGCCTGCATGACCTCAACGTATGCTTCACCGCGGCGCTTGACGATCCGGCTAAAGAAAGCGTCGGGAGTGAGGAAGACCGGCATGAGAGGGCCAATGAGCCACAGTTGGAGCACACCGTAGGACCAGATTGCGGCGATTCGTGACCGGTGACGTCCCGCAACATTGACGAGGTCGGCGAGGAGACCGAAACCTGCACCGAAGAACACGGCCCCCCAGAACTGTCCCATGAGGACAATGACTCCGCTGACGAGGGTGCCCAGGATCGTCATTGTTCCAAAGTACGGGCTACGCGCTTGGAGAGCCATGATGACGAATGCGTTGATCAGAGTTGACGCTGAGATCCCCAGGAGATGGAACACCGGGGAGATCATTCCCATCATCGAGGTTGCCCCGAGGATCACGAAGTAGACCGCGGAGAAAATACCGATGGCGATCAGCGACTTGATGGACAGGTGGTGGCGGGGCGACTGGGTGAGAGTCTCGCGGGTTTCGGGGACTTCGGACGTCGCTTCGGGCGTCGATAGTGACATGGACACTCCTCGGATGGGAATCTCAGGGTGGTCTGACCCCTAGAGAGTAGAGCGACCCGATTCAACGACACGCGCATTGCGCCCTTCGTGACTGACTTGTCAGGAAAAGAGTGACCGAATAAGGCGTGGACAAAGATGCCCCGGGTGCCGCTGCTTCGCGGCACCCGGGGCGGTGTCATCAGCCAGTGCCCGTCAGTTGGCGCTGATCAATCAGTGACGGTTCGTCCGATAGAACTCAATGAGTCCGCGGGTTGACGAATCCTGAGCTGCGAGAGCCTCGCCATCGCCCTCGATCGCCGGGAGGATCTGCTTGGCCAGAACCTTGCCCAGTTCCACGCCCCACTGGTCAAAAGAGTCCAGACCCCAGATCGCGCCTTCAACGAAGGTGATGTGTTCATACAGCGCGATGAGTTCGCCGAGGATCTTCGGGGTCAGTGATGCCGCCATGATTGACGTTGTTGGCCTGTTACCTGTGAAGACGCGCGCCGACACGAGGTCCTCGGGGTTTCCCTCCTCGCGAACCTCGTCCGCGGTCTTACCGAAAGCCAGGGCCTTGGTTTGGGCGAAGAAGTTCGACAGGAATAGCTCGTGCATGTCCGAGCCTGCCTGCGTGTCGCGCAGGGGCCACGTCGGATTTGCGAATGCGATGAAGTCCGCGGGGATCAGGCGGGTGCCCTGGTGGATCAGCTGGTAGAACGCGTGCTGTCCGTTTGTTCCCGGTTCCCCCCAGAAAACTTCCCCCGTGTCGTAGGTGGTGTGGCAGCCGTCGCGGCGCACCGACTTTCCGTTGGATTCCATTGTCAACTGCTGAAGATACGCGGGGAAACGATGGAGGTACTGCGAATATGGCAGCACCGCGTGGGTGTCAGCGCCCAGGAAATTTGAGTACCAGACGTTGAGCAGTCCCATGAGCAGCGGAACGTTGTCCTGTGGTGCCGCTTCGGCGAAGTGGCGGTCCATTGCGTGGAATCCTTCGAGGAATTCAGCGAACGATTCGGGACCGATGGCGATGGCCAGGGATGTGCCCACCGCGGAATCCACCGAGTAGCGGCCTCCCACCCACGACCAGAAACCAAAGGCATTGTTCGGGTCGATACCGAATTCTGCGACCTTATCCAAAGCCGTTGACACGGCAACGAAGTGTTTGGCAATCGCTTCGCGCGTTGTCGCCTCGTCCTGAGCGATGCCACGTTCGCGCAGCGCCGAGAGGAACCATTCGCGGACAACCTTGGCATTCGTGATGGTCTCAAGGGTGGTGAAGGTCTTCGACGCAACGATGACGAGAGTTGTCTCCGGGTCCAGGTCTTTCGTGGTTTCCCCAGCATCGGTGGGATCAATGTTGGAAATAAAGCGGCACTCAAGGCCCTCGGCGACGAAGGGTTTGAGGGCTTCGTAGGCCATGACCGGCCCCAGATCCGACCCGCCGATCCCGATGTTGACAACGGTTGTCACAGGTTTGCCTGTGATACCAACCCACTGGCCCGAGCGCACGCGCTCAGCGAAGTCGTAGACCTTTGCGAGGACGTCGTGGACATCTGCGATCGCGTCTTGACCGTCAACGATCAGCGTGTCCGTTGACGGGCGACGCAGCGCCGTGTGGAGGACCGCACGATCCTCGGTGGTGTTGATGTGTTCGCCCGAGTACATGCGGTCACGAAGGTCAAAGACTCCGCACTGATCTGCCAGGGCAAGAAGGTCCTTGAGGATCCCCTGGTCGATGAGATTCTTCGACAGGTCGACGTGAAGATCAGCGGCGCTTCGTGTCCACGAGGCCGCACGGTTTGGATCCGCGTCGAACCAGGACCGAAGGTCGGGGCTGAAAGAGTCGGCACGGTCATCCAGCGCCTCCCACGCGGGGGTCACCGTCGGGTCAATCACCGGGATCTGCGTCATTTTTCCTCCTGCATGATCAGGACGTCTGGGTCTGTGAATCCTGGAACTGTCACGGGTGGGGGTACTCAGCGCTCGTCCTCGTCCCCATCGGGTCCGGCGATGGGAACCAGTTCGGGGCAAACACCCGCGTCCTGAAGAGACACAATACGCTGAACAGGCGTCAGCGCGAGCCACCACTGGTCGTATGGACGACGATTCTTGATGTCAAGGTCGTCGAACATGTTCTTCACGAGGCGCGCCTCGACGGTGTTCCCCACCTGGCCGATGTAGTACGCCTCACCTTTGTTCTTTGCGAAAAGGTCTTCAAGCTGATCGAGCGCGCGATAGATCAGGCGCGTGGCGAGGATCCTGTCGTAGGGGCTGGGCGCACCCCCTTGCTGGAGGTGGCCGAGCGCGGAGTGACGAACGTCGTATTTGCCTTGAGATTCCGCGTCAAAAACGGAAGCGAGGAAGCTGCGGTTATAGAAGGTGCTCGTTGCTTCATTGACGAGGACGAGGAAGAGTCTGCGCCCCTTGTCGAAGGACGCGAGCATCCGATCGGCATCCTGAGCGATCTCCTGTAGCGTCGGCGCCTGCTCGTTGAGGTACATGTACTCCGCACCTGAAGTCAACGACGACATCATCGTCAGGTAGCCGCATCGACGCCCCATGATTTCAGCAACGAAGCAGCGTTTGGTGGCAGCCGCGGATTCCTTGATACGGTCAAGCGCCCACGCAGCGTTATTCAACGCCGTGTCCGCGCCGATGGCGAGCTCCGATCCCGGAAGGTTATTGTCGATTGACGCGGGAACAAGGATCATCGGGATCTCGAAAGCGGGGTAGCGATCGCGTTCTCCGATCATCGCATGGACGGCGAGGTAGGCGTTCAAGCCGCCGATGACGATGAGTGCGTCGATGGCGTTTTTCTCAATTGCGCGGCCCAACCCGTAATACTGGGCAACGTCGGGAACATCGCGGCGGGTCCCCAGCTCCGCTCCCCCGTCGAACGCCCATCCTTCGACATCTTTCCACGACAGCTCACGCACTCGGTTGTCCTGGAGTCCAGACCAGGAGCCCTCAACCCCCAGCATCGTCCATCCCCGAGCCAAGCCCAGGCGAACAGCGACGCGGGTCGCCGTGTTCATCCCCGGGGCCAAGCCACCCGCATGCAAAATCGCCACACGCTTGGGCCTGCCCGTTGGATCCGGTGACAGCTGAGGCGGCGTGGACAAAATGCGGTTGATCTCCACCATCGTCGAGAAAGAGGTTCCGCGAGCGTGCTGTGCTCCGGCGAAGTCGCCCGCGGCGATGAGGTCCTTGACCGCTCGCGTATCCTGAACGGCCTTCATCAGCGGGACCCGGGTGACGCGGTTGTGTCGCACGCCGAGAATGCACGGAATATCGTCTTGCGTGCGGGTGAGAATTTCCTGCACCGCTGCGTAACCGAGCAGCGTCGACATCCATCGGTCATAGGCCGAGGGCGAGCCACCGCGCTGCACATGCCCAAGGATCGTCACTCGCGCGTCCTCGCCCGTGCGCTGCGTGATCGTGTCAGCGATATGCTGCGTGGTCACAAGATTCCCGTCGCGGTCGGTCGCGCCCTCGGCAACAAGAACAATGGATTCGCGACGCCCGGCTTCACGTCCCAGTCGCAGGTGTTCGCACAGGTCATCCTCCCACCCGGGACCCACGGGATCCTCGGGGGTGAAGACGTAGTCGGCGCCACCGGCGACCGCTGCCATGAGGGGAAGGTAACCGCAGTGGCGTCCCATGACTTCGACAACGAAGGTGCGCTGATGGGAAGCTGCGGTGCTCGTCAACTGGTCAATGGCGTCGACGATGCGGTGGAGCGCGGTGTCAGCTCCGATCGTCATGTCAGTGCCCACCATGTCGTTGTCGATGGACCCAACGAGTCCAACAACGATGAGCGCGGGATGCTGATCTGCTTCTTCCTGGGAGATCACGCCCTCGTCAACAAGTTCCTGCACATGCTGGGGCCATTCCCGACGGAATTCGTCGGTACCTGATAGAGATCCGTCTCCACCGACGGCAACAAGACGGTCAATTCCGTGCTCAAGGAGGTGTTTGGCTGCGGCGTGCCGTCCGGAATACTCACGGAATTCGGGGCAGCGGGCGGTGCCGATGACGGTCCCTCCCTCGGCAAGGATGCTCGAGACATCCGACCACTGCATCTCCTGGATGGCGTCTCCCCCGGAAACCGCTCCCGACCAGCCTTCTTTAATGGCGAAGGGGCGTGCGCCTGAGGCCAGAGCGGTCCGCACGACGGCCCTCACAGCCGCGTTCATGCCCTGCGCATCACCACCTGACGTGAGGACACCAATCCGAACATTTTGTCCGTTTGTCAGTTGGCCACCGTTTTCCATGCTGAATCTCCACGGCTCGTCGGGTGCGCAAGGACGCACAGTTGCATGACCAGTTTATGGGTCCGCCCCCCGTTCTGTCGCCTCTACGTTTCGGGTGGCGGATAGTTTCCGCGCGCTGGAGCCCGCGTGTGTCCTCACCCAGCAACGGCGTCGCAGATACGGTGAAGCGCCCGCGGAGCAGCGTGTTTAGCTGGCCGCGAGCGCCTCATCTCGTGTCATTCAGTGCGTCTGCGTCGATGAGTTAAGTGCGCCGGATTCGGCGAGTTCCTCGGGGGAGACAACTCCGTCAACGGATACCTTGTCGAGGTAGGCCATGCCGTCAAATGCCAGCTCGCGGGCATTTTCAGGGTCGGCCTCGGCCCCAATTCTTCCGCCGGTCAGTTTGTCGATGAGGATGGCGATCGCTCCGTCGCCCGTGACGTTCGTTGCCGTACCGAAGGAATCGAGGGCGATGTACGTGGCGATCATCAGGCCAACCTGAGCGTCGTTGAATCCGAGCATTGACGACAGCAAGCCCGTAGCCGCCATGATTGCGCCACCGGGGACGCCGGGGGCCGCAACCATCGTGATCCCCAGCATGAAGATGAATCCCACCCATTGCATCGGGCTGATGTCGAGTCCCTGTGTCAGAGCGATGGCGAAAGCGAAGGCGAAAATTTTCGAGGTCGACCCGGCCAGGTGGATTGTTGCGCACAGCGGCACCGTGAACGATGCGACCGCATCGGAGACCCCGTTCTTCTTCGCCTGGCGAAGTGTCACGGGGATCGTCGCCGCCGAGGACGAGGTGCCGAGCGCAGTGAGGTATGCGGGCATCATCGTGCCGAGGGCTCTGAAGGGATTCTTCCCCGCGCTGATACCGGCAATGACGAATTGCGTGACCAGGATGACGACTTCGAGCAGGAGAACAACCACAACGACTCGCAGGAGTGTGGCCATGATGGCCCATGCTTCACCCGTGTACGTGAGGTTGAGGAAGATCCCGAAGATATGCAGCGGCAGCAGCGGGATGATGATTTTTTCAATGAGCTTCGTGATGATCGCACGGAATTCAATGAAGCCCTTGCGCAGGACGCCGCGAGGAACCATCGAGAGGCCAATACCGACAACGAAGGACAGCAGGAGAGCCGTCATCACCTGTGTCACGGGTGGCATTTCGATGGTGAAGTAGGAGGTGAGCGTTGAACCGGGTTCTTCGACGTTTGCCAGATGAGATCCGGTGAGGATGTTGGGGAAGACCAGCACGCAGACGAGGTACGTGAGGAACCCGGAGAAAAGGGTTGATCCGTAGGCGATGGCCGCGGTGATCCCCAGCCACTTTCCTGCGCCCTTGCCCAGGTCAGCGATCGCGGGTGTCACCAAGCCGATGATGATCAACGGGATCGCGAAGCTGAGGAACTGTCCGAAGATGTCAGAGAACGTGGCGAAGATCCGTCCAATTCCCATTGGCACCAGGTGATTTTCCCCGATCCGGACAGATCCGAGGATGAGTGCGAGGATGATCGCGGCGATCACCCACACGAGGATTCCGCTCTTTTTTAAGAATTCACGCATCTGTTCCACCTTGCTTCGCTCAGTGTTGAGTCTGGAATAACAGCTCCAAGCATCGCTGTTTTTGTGCTTCTCGGGTGACATGCCCATACTCCGGACCGCTGAGTGTGACGCATGTTAAAGGAACGGTGCCGCTCGGTCCACACAGGACGACACCCACCACTCTTGCGAAGCGCGAGCTGCTGAGACGAACAGACGTTTCCTTCGCTATTGAATAATCAATCACATTTGCCCAAAGGTGCCTACTATCTACAGATCCTTGATAATCTTCACTGAAACCAGTTTCGCTGAAAACTCGTTTCAGGACACACTTGCTCTAGGAGATTTTGATGAGTCGTCACTCCACTCGCTCAAGGACGCTCCCCGTCTTCGTAGCGGCGTTGACAGCACTAGCCCTCACGCTCCCAGTGACCGGGGCGATGGCCGAAACCGCAGAAGACTCCCTCCGCGCACCAACGGAGCATTCCGCTAGCGCTCAGCCAACAGATCTTCCCGGCGAACCAGCCGCTGCCCCAACAGGTGCTGATGGCGTGGATTCCTCCCCAACTGGCCTTAATGAGGCACCCCCCCCCGCTGCGAATAGTTCCGATGTCCCACAGGCCGGAGATTTAGCGCCCTCCGCAGAGGATGAGTCCCGATCGGCGCGAATGACCACATCCACTGAAGACAATCCCGAGGATGCGGCAACGGTTCCTACGGCCCCCACCGAACTATGGGTGAGCTCAACGGGCGATGACGGTAACAACGGTTCGTCAGCCGAAACAGCCTTCGCAACGATGCAGAAGGCATTGGATGTCGTGACAACGAACACCAACATCACAACGATTCATCTCTCAGGCACTTTCTCCAACTGGCCCAAAGCGACAATTCCTTCCGGTGTGACCCTGAAGATCGAGGGCGACACCACCCTGTCGGGCACTCAGATCGGCATCGCGCTCGCCAATGGTGCCACACTCACCACCGGGGCTCATACGCTGACCATGACGAGCTTCGACACCGGTATCGAGATGACGACCGGGGCAACTCTCACTGACGGAAAGTACGTCATCAGCGGTGGCAACCGGGCTTTCACCCTCGGTGGCGGAACTATCGAAGGGTCCGCCGATCGCTCAAGCGTCGTTATTGACGCAACGGGCTCCACCGGCGCAGACATTCAGAAGGGTTTGATCACGAACGCGACGGTCACCGCAACGGCAACGAAGGGAACCGAACACTACGGGCTCGCCTCACTCACGAATGCCTCGGTGACGACAACGCAGACCTGGTTCTACTTCAACCCGGGTGTGCCCTTCTCCCTGGACCACTCCGATCTCTATGTCAACAAAGCAACGACAAGTACCGCCTACCGCCAGGCAATGACCTTTCAGAACAATCCGGTCATCGCCAACGGATCAACGTTGACGGCTGATGGTGGCCGTATTTCCGTGGCGCAAGGCTCGACCTCGTTCACCGTCACCGGAGGATCGAAGATCCTCATCAAGAACAGCATCGGCAAAGACTGGGCAGGACGCGACGGCGGCGGCCTGAACATCAACGGAGACGGCGTAAATGTTCACTTCGTTGACTCCATTCTCGAAACAACGAATATCGACACGGCTCCGTCCTATGGGGTGCGCGGCTCCTCGACAATCACCTTCAGTGGCGACAGCCAGGTTATTACCGACCATAAGAACAAGACTTTCGACAACGGTGGTGCCGAGTCCGGTGGCTCCTATGTGGTCACCGGCGGTTCCTTCTACGTTGCTTACGATCCGAACTTCAACACATCCGTCACCACACCGACGAACGGCGAAGCGAATGGGAATGAGTCACTCTCGTATTTCACGCTCGCCGATTCCACGATGAATTCCTTCAATCCGTTGAACTCGCGGGGCGAACGCTACGAGTACCGGGTGGCACATGCGTCGCCCGATGGTAAGAAGCATGTCTTCGCTCCGAAAGCCACGGTCACCTTTAAGCTCAACAACCTCAACGCAAAGTTCGCCGACGGGACGACGCAGAACAAGGTGCACAGCACCGTGCGCGGCTACACCTTGGGCTTCGTTGAAGGCACGACTGAGGTCGCTGCCCCAACAGATTCCACCGGCATCGCTTTCCTCGGGTGGTTCTCTAAAGACGCCACCGGCACGGAACACGCTTTCGACTTCGCAACGGCCACGGTGAATTCCGATACGGAGGTCTACGCCAAGTGGGACGCGAAGACGGTGATCTACCACAACGGGAACGGAACCGACTACGTTCAGTCCGTTGCCGCCTCCGAATCCTCAACAACGGCCCTGTCGTATGGTGACGTTGTCAAGGCCCTGCCCGCGTTCGCAGTCCCTGGCAAAACCTTCGAGAAATGGACCACCACCCAGGATGCAGCAAGTTCGCCGGTAGCTCCCGGGTCTGTCCTGACATTCCCGGATGGCGAACAGCAGATCGATGTGTACGCGCAGTTCTCAGACGTTTTGTCCACGGTGGCCTTCTCTGCCAATGGTGGAACCTTCGGAGCTGACAGTGTCTTTCGGAAGAACCCGGAGATCTTCACCATCATGCAGGATCCGACCCTCGGTGGAGATATCGCCGTGGTCAAGAAGCAAGCGAAGTACAAGATGAAGCTCTCGGAGCTTCTCGGCAGCTTCGCTCGTGGACAGATCACTCCCACTTCTGCTGCTGCAACGAAGACCGGATTCACTCTCGCCGACCCAAACCAGTGGAATACGGAAAACACCGGAAGCGGACAGAATCTCCGCTTTAACGACACTTCACTGATCATTTTTACATTACCCGGTGCCGACCCGGTGATCACCGGTGACACCATCTACTACCTCAAGTGGAAGGAAGACGCGAACACGCCGTTGTTAGAATACGGCACCGAAATTCCCTCCGACCTGTGGGGTTCCTCCGATCTGGGGCAGAAAGACAGCACGTCGGTCCTCAAAATGGAAGCTACGGAAGGCGCAACATTCAGCCTGACCGGAGCGGTGGATGTGTCAACGATCAAGAAACAGATGGTGGCGATCGAGAGCCAGTTCCCGAACGCACAGCTTTCAGACATTAAGCTCACCGGCACGACCTCGACATTCACCGCAACACTCACCCTCCCCCAAGGGGTCGTTGTTCCCACGAATCCCACCCCTGATCAGGTTGAGACCACCGGGCTGGGTGACCTCTTCACCGTCACCTCCGTGGCAGTCAACGGCCAGAGAGTCGCGGTAACTTTCGGCCTGAAGCAGGCATACTCAACCTACGAGGCACTCAAGGCGGCGGTCTACGCCACGGGAACTCAGTCCGCTATGCGCATGTCCGGCGCGAATCCAATTGCTGACGCAATCACGTTGACGGTTCCCGGTTTCAGCCTCGACAATCAGGCGGTGAACAACGGTGACGAACTCACCGTCACCGGTACTGTCGCAGGTGTTTTCTCGGCGGTCGCCAACTCAACCGACTCGAACGCGCGGCGTTTCTCCATCACGTGGAATGGCACGCAGGCCGCGGGCGGTAAGGATGTTCGGGCGGCAGACGACACCACCATCCAACAGACGCTCCTGGTGAAGAAACCTCACGAGGTCGAGCTTCCCGCCGACATGCTCGTGGCCGTCTACCCATCTACTCCGAGTCCCGACGAGGCACGGCGTGCCGGCACCGACTCCACAGCGCATACGCCGGCTGGAGTTCAGGCAGGCAATACAGTCAACCTCACGGGCACGATCGATGCCAGTGTGATCAAACGACAGATGGTCGCGATTGAGGGACAGTTCGGTAACCCCACTGACCTGGCGTCAATTGCTCTATCGGACCTCTCGTCCTCGTTCACGGCCACATTCACGGTCCCTAAGGGGATGACGCTGCCGGCGGGTCTGACGACGAACACGGTGATCCCTGAAGGCTTCGCCGACACCTTTACGGTCTCTGAGGTCACTCCCTCGGCTGATGGCCGATCCGTCTCCATCACCTTCACCGTGAAGAAAGGGATCACCAACTACCAGCAGCTTAAGGACGCGGTTTTCGCGGTGAGCGACACGATGAAAGTCACTGTCCCTGGGATTTCCATTGACAAGGACGTCGCCGACGGCACGGCCTTGACAACTGTAGGAACGGTCACAGGAACTTTCGACGCGATCGCGACCTCGGCAGCTGGAACAGAAAAGGATTTCGCCTTTACGTGGACGGGTGTGCAAACTGAGGCGGGCGCAGATTCTCTGCCCCACGAGCAGGGAAAGATCCAGCTGTCACTGGCAACCCCACTCCCGATCGATCAGGAGCTGCCCGCCGATATGCTCTCGGGCAAGGATACGGAGCACACGGCCACGTACCCGGTATTTGCTGGACACACCGTTGATCTCACGGGCGCCGTCGACATTCGGCCCATCAAGAAGCAGATGGCGCTGATTGAACAGCAGTTCGGCAACCCGGATGCCTCGTCAATTGGGATTGGCGTCAAGAGCTTCGGCTTCACCGCCACGTTCACTGTTCCCGAGGGAATGACTCTTCCTGAGAATCTTCAGCCCTCAGACATGGTCCCGGCCGATTTCGGTCCAGGTTTTACAGTGACGAAGGTGACGACCGCTGGGAGAACTGTCACGGTCGATTTCGGTCTGACAGATCAGGCTGGGATCACCGACTACAAGAAACTCAAAGACGTCGTCAACGGTGCCGGAACAACCGATGGGTGGATGTCGTTGACTGTTCCGGGAATCCTCGTTGATTCCACGGTCCCCGCAGATACCCGGCTGACAACGGTCGGATCCGTGAAGGGCACCTTTAAGGCAATCGCCACTTCGCAAACGGGAACCGTCAAAGCATTCTCTTTCCGTTGGGTTGGCACCCAATGGGATGAGGGCAAGGATTTCGCAACGCCCGCCGATGATCAACGGATCACGTTCACTGTGGAAACACCCCAGCGCAAAGATCTGGCGATCCCCGGTGACCTGCTGACCGATGGGGACACGACACATGAAGCGACCCCCGAGGTTGTCATGGGTTCGACGATTCCCCTGACCGGCGCCATCAGTGTCGCGGAAATAAAGAATCTCATGCGTATGCTCGAAAATCATTTCGGGGTCAATGGTGCTGCACAGCTTGAGTCCATCGGCATCGACATCATGAACTTCGGTTTCACCGCGACACTCACGCTGCCTGAAGGGATGTCTTACCCGGAGGGCTTCGGTATGGCCAATGTGTCAACGGATCACACTTTCGGGGATGCGTTCACCGTTGAGAAGGTTGAGGTCAAGGGCCAGGTTGCAACCGTTAAGTTCGGCCTTAAGGATGCTGGAAGCATCAGGAATTACAAGCAACTCAAAGACGCGGTGGATGCCGCCGGTCAATCCGATGATTGGATGCGGTTGACTTTCTCGGGCATTGAGATTGCCAACACCCTCAACCACGGCCAGCAGCTGACCGCGGTTGGGACCGTCACTGGAAACTTCGGGGCGATCGCCACCTCCGCATCCGGCAAGCGTGAAACTTTCAACTTCGCCTGGACCGCCGAGCAGTGGGCTGACGGTAAGGACCTGCCTGCTACGGACGACACAACCATCCAGCTCACCGTGAAGGTCATTCGGGGTGCCGGTGCGGACGTCACCGTCACATACGTTGACGAGGACGGCGCTGCTATCGCCACCGATGACATCCTCAAGGGTGATAAGGGAACGACCTACACCGCCGTTGAGAAGGCGATTGACGGCTATACCTTCAAGGGGCTGGCCGAGGGTTCCGCCCCGATGACCGGAACATTCGGCGACACCCCTCTAACGGTGACGCTGGTGTACACCAAGGACGCTCCCACACCGGACAATCCCGATACACCGGATCAGCCTGACACGCCGGATCAGCCCGACGAGCCGGACCAGCCTGACACGCCGGATCAGCCCGACGAGCCGGACCAGCCTGATACACCAGATCAGCCCGACATGCCAGAAAACCCCGATAATCCGGACAATCCTGGCACGCCAGATCAGCCTGACGAGCCCGGAAATCCGAGCGAACCTGGCACACCGGATCATCCTGAGAAGCCGACTAAGCCAGGTAAGACTCCGCAAACGCCAGGTAAGACTCCGTCTACTCCCGGTAAGACCGTGAATAAGAGCGCCAAGACCTTGGCATCGACAGGTTCACAAGCGAAGATCCTCATGGTCAGCGCCGGCGTGGTCCTCATTCTCGGAGCTGGAGCGCTTTACCTTCGACACCGCAACAAATAGTATGCAGGTGTGGTCGTGGGAGCGGGAAGCTGCTCCCACGACCACCTCCTCGGACAACCACATGCGGTAGGTAGGTCCTGAACACACCGAGGGCCCGGATGGATGATGAACTGCTCCCCATTGGTTGGACTGAGAAATCAGTTTTGGCTAGTGGGGGGTAGTTTTTTGAGAGCACGAAGTTCTCTGGGTCGGTTGCAGCGTGAACAGCTTGTTGAGTTGTTTGAGCAGGGTGTGGGTTACACCGCAGCAGCTCATTGGTTGGGAGTTGGTTTGTATCCGGTTAGGAAGCTTGAGCGTAGGTTTAAGCTTCATGGCAGGCTATGTCTTGTGGAGAAACCAACCAGGCAACAGTATTCCTTCGAGGTGAAGAAGGAAGTTGTTGAGCGTTTTCTAGCTGGTGAGACGAAAATGAATCTCGCGCGTGAGTTCGGACTGTCATCTGCTCAAATCATCCAGAGGTGGGTTCGCGCCTGGCGTGAAGGTGGTGACGATGCGCTTCGCCCCAAGCCGAAAGGCCGTCCGAAAGGATCTGCCAGGCCGAAGGTAGTCACTACAGAAGACAAGCTTCACCGTGAAGTGGAACGGCTACGGGCTGAAAATGCGTATCTAAAAAAATTGCGGGACTTGAGGAACCAAAGGCGCGGCTGAAGACGCAAGTTGTTGCCATCCTCAAGTCAGACCACTCGCTCAACGATCTTCTACAAGCTGCGGGCCTTGCCCGGTCGACGTACTTTTACCATCAGGCACGACTTGACCGGCCCGATCCACATGCCAAGCTTAAGAAGACCATTATGTTGATCTTTGAGAAGATGAAGCGCCGTTATGGCTACCGTCGGGTGCTGAGCGAACTGCGTAACCAAGGGTGGAAGGTCAATCACAAGCTGGTCTACAAACTCATGGATCAGATGGGACTGAAATCCAAGGTTCGCCCACGCAAGAAGTACAACTCCTTCAAAGGCCAGACCAGCCACATCGCCGAGAATCTCTTGAACCGTAACTTCATGCCCGATAAACCCAACACTGTCTGGGCCAGCGATGTCACCGAGTTTCGTGTCTGTGGCACCAAGGTCTATCTCTCACCGGTCATGGACTTATACGACCGCAGTATCCTGGCGCACGAGTTGTCTACCTCGCCGTCCACTAAGTTCACCTCAACATCGTTGAAGAATGCGATTGCTTGGCACCAACCTGGTGAAGGATTGATGGTACATACCGATCAGGGCTTCCAGTACCAGCATTCAAGCTGGCGTCAACTGATTCACTCTATCGATGGCACACAGTCGATGTCGCGCAAGGGCAATTGTTATGACAATGCGACCATAGAAAATTTCTTCGGGCATCTGAAGACCGAGATGTATCACGGCGAGCACTTCGCCAGTGTCGACGAATTTTGCCAGGCCGTTGATGACTACATCTTGTGGTACAACAACGACCGACTCCAACAACGATTTAAGGGTCTGACCCCGATGCAATACCGGAATCAGACCCTTAAAGCCCCAACCCCCTAGAATAAAACCAGTCCAACTTTCGGGGGCTAGTTCATGATCCATCCGGGTCCTCAGTTGTCCCACGAAAATGTCACGTCGTGTCGCGACAGTCAGCTCAGCGGGCACGTGCGCGCTCGTCCTCGTTAATGGAAGAAAACTCCCCCGTGGGTCAGGCGACGAGGATGCTCACAAACGCCCTAGCTCAGACTCTTCTGCAGGTTCTCATCAAGAGCTGCGAGGAACTCATCGGTGGTCAGCCACGGATGATCGGGGTCAATTAAGCGGGCGAGGTCCTTTGTCATCTGACCGCCTTCGACGGTATCGATGACAACCTTCTCCAGAGCCTCAGCGAAGCCCCGAACTTCAGGAGTCGAATCCAGCATGCCTCGGTGGGCCAGGCCGCGGGTCCACGCGAAAATCGAGGCGATCGGGTTCGTTGACGTCTTCTCACCACGCATGTAGCGACGATAGTGGCGCGTCACAGTGCCGTGGGCGGCCTCGGCTTCCATTGTTCGCCCATCTGGCGTCATGAGAACTGAGGTCATGAGGCCGAGCGAACCGAATCCCTGAGCCACGGTGTCGGACTGAACATCGCCGTCGTAGTTCTTGCATGCCCACACGTAGCCACCCGACCATTTGAGGGAGGAGGCGACCATGTCGTCGATGAGACGATGCTCATAACGCAGGCCCGCTGCCTCGAAACGGTCCCTGTATTCGCGCTCATAAATGTCGGCGAAAATATCCTTGAACGCGCCGTCGTAGGCCTTGAGAATCGTGTTCTTCGTTGACAGGAAGACCGGGTAGTTACGCTTGAGTCCGTACTCGAAGGATGCGCGCGCAAAATCCTCAATGGATTTGTTGAAGTTGTACATTCCCATGAGGACGCCGCCGCTTTCGGGAAGACGGACAACCTCGTGTTCGATGGGTTCTGAGCCGTCGTCAGGCGTGTACGTGATCGTCACAGTTCCCGCTCCCGGGGCCTTGAAGTCGGTGGCCCGGTACTGGTCACCAAAGGCGTGGCGTCCAACCACGATTGGCTTGGTCCACCCGGGAACGAGGCGGGGAACATTGGAAATGATGATGGGTTCGCGGAAGATGACACCACCGAGGATGTTGCGGATTGTCCCGTTGGGGCTCTTCCACATCTTCTTCAGGCCGAATTCCTCAACGCGTGCTTCGTCGGGCGTGATCGTGGCGCATTTGACGCCGACGCCGTGTTCTTTGATGGCGTTCGCCGCGTCAATGGTGACCTGGTCATCCGTTGCGTCACGGTTTTGGATGGATAGGTCGTAGTAGCGCAGGTCGACGTCCAGGTACGGGTGGATCAGTCGGTCTTTGATGAACTGCCACATGATGCGTGTCATTTCGTCGCCGTCGAGTTCAATGACTGGCCCGTGGACTTTGATCTTCGACATTTGTCCTCCAACAGGGGTACGAGGGTGATCCGCGAGCTCGAACGCCGAGTGTCCGAACCGCACGATTTATCTCGACATCAAGATTACTTGATATCGAGATAAAAATCGTCGGATTGCACAAGTCGTGATCGTGGATGATGTCACTGTGGGGGAAGTGGGTGCGCAGAAGCCGACCGAGCGCGGAGCGTTTAGCCCAGTCCCATCGTCGCCGTGTAGGGCGCCAGGTACCACAGCAGCGCCCCCAAAAAACCGTAGACGATCGCATCAACCCAGCGATTGCGGGAAGCAAACCACGGACGTCCCGGGACGAGGAGGCGAAAGAGGGCGGTGCCGATGAGTGTCCAGGACAACACAAGAACCGCGCGATGCGGATGATTCAAGGCAGCGAAAAGAACGCTGGTAACGACCCCGCCGACAACCCACAGCAGCGTCCCCCAATGGGTCACGCGTTCTCGCACACGCGCGCGATGATCGTCTTTCACACGACCACTGTACCGAAACTCGGTCCCAAACCGTCAGGATGCACGTGGAAAGCAGACGCAACTGAGGTCAGGGAAGAGGCGAAGGAACGATGACGATACAAACGGGTCTAGTATTACTAGGAAAGCTCTGTGCGTATTACTCAAAAACTCTATGCGCACAGCACTCACGTGACATAAAGGAGTATCCGTGACTTCCCGCTACATCGTTGTAGGCCCCCATTCAGCTGATAGTGCTGCACTGATTGTTGACGAACTCTCCGCAGCCCTGAGTCAGCGTGGCACCCTCACCCGCCTGGATGCGTTCGCCGGAACCGATGCCGCTACTGCCTACTCACAGAGGCTTGATGCCCTCAAGGGTGCGCTGGAGACTGTGCGAGCCGCAACAACGGATGCAGTCCTCATCGAAGGAGCGTCCGAGGTTTCGGCTCGCAGCTTTGACACTGACGGATGGAATTATGATCTCGCTGCATCGACGCAGTCCGGAGTTGTCCTGACTTTTGACGTCGAGGGGGTGAGCCCTGAGCTTGTGTCCGCGGAGATTGAGGTGGCGATCGCTCGCGCACAGTCGCATCACGCCACGGTGGTTGCGGTGATTCTTCCTCGTCAAGCCGCCGATCAGGTGTCGGCATCCGTCCCAGTGTTCACCACTGCAATGTCCGAGGCCGACGTTGACGCTCTTCTTGCTCTCCCTGTCCCAACGATCACGACTCCTCTGTCTTTCCAGGCCGGTCTCATTGATCGCGCGCGGTCGAATCGTCAGCGCATCGTCTTGCCTGAGCCCGATGATGATCGCGTTCTGATGGCTGCCGCCGAGGTATTGTCCTCAGGTATTGCAGACATTATTTTCGTTGGCGAGGACGAGGCCGTGGCCTCCCGGGCACGCGAGCTGGGGATCGACGTTTCAGCCGCAACTGTTGTCTCGGTGAATGACCCGGCGTATGTGGAGAAGTATGCGCAGGAGTTCGCGCGTCTGCGCGCAAAGAAGGGCGTGACGGTTGAGCAGGCACGCGAGAAGATCACGGATGTGTCGTATTTCGCCACGATGATGGTCCACATGGGTGACGCCGACGGCATGGTGTCAGGGGCTGCCCACACAACCGCTCACACGATCGTGCCGTCTTTCCAGATCATTAAGACAGCTCCTGGTGTGTCCATCGTGTCTTCCGTGTTCCTCATGCTGCTCAAGGACCGGGTCTGGGTCTTCGGAGATTGCGCTGTCAACCCGAATCCGACTCCGGAGCAGCTGGCAGACATTGCTATTTCGTCGGCGAAGACGGCGGCTCAGTTCGGTCTGGATCCCAAGGTGGCGATGCTGTCGTATTCCACCGGAGCTTCGGGCTCTGGCCCAGATGTTGATGCCGTCGTTGAGGCAACGCGAATTGTTCGCGAGAAAGCTCCGGATCTGGCAGTTGAAGGGCCAATCCAGTTCGACGCAGCTGTTGACGAGGCCGTGGCATCGAAGAAACTTCCGGGATCTGCCGTGGCGGGCCATGCGAACGTCTTCATCTTCCCCTCGCTGTCTGCGGGGAACATTGGATACAAGGCTGTTCAGCGCAGCGCCAACGCCGTTGCCGTTGGCCCCGCACTCCAGGGACTGAATAAACCTGTCAATGATCTCTCGCGCGGCGCACTTGTTGAAGACATTGTCAATACAATTGCCATGACAGCGGTTCAGTCTCAGGGCTGAGGGATCCTGAATCGCCAGCCGGAAGTCTTCCGTCAACATCCCACTCGTTGTTTATTGCAAATTGTGAAAGGCCACAGCGTGTCCAAGACCGTCCTTGTTATCAACTCCGGATCCTCGTCAATTAAGTATGCCCTGCTCGACCCCGACTCCGGTGAGTCGTTGGCGTCGGGCATTGTCGAGAAGATCGGTAACCCCGTCGGCACCATCACCCACAAACACGACGGTGAGAAGTTCGTCGTCGAGGAGCCCGTTCCTGACCACGGGCATGGACTCAAAGAGGTTCTTCGGCTTTTCGAGGAGAAAGGCCCGTCTCTTCATGAGGCAAATGTCGTTGCCGTTGGCCACCGTGTTGTTCAGGGTGGACGATTCTTCTCCGGTCCGGCTCTCATTGATGATTCCGTTGTTCAGACCATTTCGGACCTCATTCCGTTGGGGCCGCTGCACAACCCCGCTCACCTCAAGGGCATCAACGTTGCCCGCGAGCTCCTTTCCGAGGTGCCGCACGTTGCCGTGTTTGACACTGCGTTCTTCCAGGATCTTCCCGAGGAGGCTGCGCGTTATGCCCTCAATCGCGAGGTCGCGGACAAGTATTCGATCCGCCGATATGGTGCTCACGGAACATCTCACCAGTTTGTTTCGCAGGAAATTGCGAAACTCACCGGCCGTGATGACCTCAAGCAGATTGTTTTGCACCTGGGGAACGGCGCGTCTGTTTCCGCTGTTGTCAATGGTCACGCTGTTGACACGTCGATGGGGCTGACTCCTCTTGAGGGTCTGATGATGGGGTCACGCACGGGCGACATCGACCCGGCCGCCGTGTTCCATCTGGCGCGCGTCGGCGGCATGGACATCGAGCAGATTGATCAGCTGTTTAACCGCGAATCCGGGTTCAAGGGTCTCGTCGGTGACAACGACATGCGTGAGGTGTGGAAGAAGTGCGAGGCCGGCGATCAGAACGCGATTGATGCCATTGACATCTATATCCACCGCCTCCTGAAGTATGTGGGCGCATACACCGCAGTCATGGGTGGTCTGGACGCTCTGACCTTCACCGCAGGAATCGGCGAGAACGACTCCCTCGTGCGTCAGCGTCTGCTCGACCGTTTGGCGTACATGGGGATCGTCTACGACCCGAAGATCAACGAGATTATCCGCGATCCGCATCCGCGCAAGATCTCAACTGATGATTCGTCTGTCGAGGTCTTCGTGTACCCAACGAACGAGGAACTCGCGATTGCTCGCCAGGCGGTGACTTTCGCCTGATGTCCAGGTCGCGGCTGTTCCCTAACGTCTGAACCGTCGTTTTTGCCTGACAGGATCTCAGCGTCCGATCCGCTGCGCGGATCGGATGGCGGTGTCCCCTTGGGGCCCGGTTCCACACGGAACCGGGCCCGTCCTCGTCCCCGAACAATTCACGAGAACACTCCGGCTCCTGTCATGAGAGAAGATCTCATGGCAACAGCCTGATTGACCAGGCGTATGAACGTTTCTGTCAGTGGCTGTGACGTTTGAGAGATTGACGTTCGTATGAAAAAGTGACACTGTAATATCTCATTGACGACATACTTGGTTGGAAGGAGCGCGAAGGAATGGACCTCTACGGACTCTTAGACGACGATCCAAACAGCCCAGAAAACCAGCTAGCGCGCGCTCTTGTCGAAGCAGATGACCAACTCATCATCGAGCTCGTCACGCTACGCGAGTCCAAAGGGCTCACTCAGAAGGACGTTGCACAACTTATTGGAACCACTCAAGGTTCAATCTCACGCTTCGAGTCTGGACAGTCAGATGTACATCTGTCGACGGTGCGTCGCTACGCACAAGCCATCGGCGTGTTGATCAAACACCAGATCATCCCATTCACTGCGACAGAAAGTTCACCTGACCTCCCACCGTACGAGTGGGAGAAGCGCACGGTCATTACACCTGCCCGCAGTAAAGACTGATTCGATGATGAAAAGCAAAATGAGCCAACGGGCCAAGAGGAATGCCTGCCCGAGGACAGTGCAGGAGGACCAGTGAATTTCCACTCCATCTATGACCAGGGTTTTGCGCGAGTTGCAGCAGCCACTATCCCCGTGCATCCGGCGCAGCCACACGAGAACGCCAAGGAAATTCTTTCCGTCGCTGAGGAATGTTCACAAGCGGGTGCGGCACTTGTTGTTTTCCCCGAACTGAGCGTGTCCGGCTACTGCATTGACGACCTTCTCCTCCAAGATGTCCTCCTTGACAATGTCATCGGGGCAATCCGTACCATCGTCGATGCGTCGCGCACGCTGATGCCTGTGATCATCGTGGGCGCCCCGATCATGCACGGGAACCGCCTGTACAACTGCGCAGTCAGTATCCACCGAGGTCAGATCCTGGGGATCACCCCGAAGCAGCATCTTGCGAACTACCGTGAATTCTACGAACGTCGCCACTTTGCTGTGCCCACTAAGGCAACACCGGCGATCATCGACACAACGACGTGGGGAATTTCGCCCGACCCGTTCTCAGCGTGCGTTCCCTTTGGCCCTCAGATCATTGACGTCGAGGACGTCCCCGGGCTGCACATCTCACCGGAACTCTGCGAAGACATGTGGGTGCCTGTCACGCCCTCGTCCCTTGCGGCACTGTCTGGCGCGACCGTAATCTGCAATCTTTCGGCCTCGCCGATCACCGTGGGGCGAGCACAGGATCGGAAGCTGCTGGTGCAGTCCGCGTCAGCGCGTCTGGGGGCGGCCTACCTGTACACCGCCGCGGGCCGTGGTGAATCCACAACGGATTTGTCGTGGGATGGGCACACGATGATTTACGAGTGCGGTGATCTCCTTGCCGAGGGCGAGCGCTTCGCCCACAGTGGCCGCGTCATCACGATGTCGGACATTGATCTGGATCGACTGCGATCTGAACGCATCCGTCAGGGATCATTCCACGACAACGCCGAGCGCCTCGCAGGTCAGGAGTCCTCACCGGCTGGCGTGGCGGAGATCAATCATGCGCTCATCAGCTTGGAGCCGCCCCGAACAGACCTGGGTCTGCGACGACAGGTTGAACGTTTCCCCTTTGTTCCCACTGATCCGGCATCCCTTGAACAGGACTGCTACGAGGCTTACAACATCCAGGTGTCGGGTCTTGTTCAACGTCTGCGGTCAATCGGCAATCCGAAAGTGGTGATCGGGGTTTCCGGTGGGTTGGATTCCACTCACGCGCTCATCGTTGCCGCGCGGGCGATGGATCTTCTTGGTCGTCCTCGTACCGACATCCTCGCGTACACGATGCCCGGTTTTGCCACGTCGGATCACACGAAGAATAATGCGATGGCTCTGGCTCAGTCGCTCGGTGTGTCCTTCGATGAGATCGATATTCGGCCCGCTGCCGAGCAGATGTTGACGGACATGGGACATCCCTATGCCGCAGGTGAGGGCACTTACGATGTGACCTTTGAGAATGTCCAGGCCGGTCTGCGCACCGACTATCTGTTCCGCCTGGCCAATCATCACGCGGGGATTGTTCTGGGAACCGGTGACCTGTCCGAGCTTGCTCTGGGGTGGTGCACGTATGGAGTTGGCGATCAGATGAGCCACTACGCCGTCAACACCGGTGTTCCTAAGACGATGATCCAGCATCTGATCCGCTGGGTTGTGGCCTCCGGGCAGTTTTCTGAGAACACCGGAAAGATCCTCACGTCGATCCTTGGCACAGAGATTTCACCTGAGCTTGTTCCCTCCCGGGACGGGGAAAAGATGCAGTCAACACAGGACATTATCGGCCCCTATGCTCTCCAAGATTTCACGCTCTTCTACATGCTTCGCCGCGGTGCTCGTCCCTCGAAAATCGCCTTCCTCGCCGAAAAAGCCTGGTCTGACGCATCTGAGGGGCTGTGGCCAGCCGGTTTCCCCGAGTCCGAGAAAGTTGAGTATTCGCTCGGAGAGATCGTCAAGTGGGAGACCCTCTTCCTGCGGCGTTTCTTCTCTCAGCAGTTCAAGCGTTCCGCTCTGCCAAACGGTCCGAAGGTCATGGCCGGCGGGTCACTGTCTCCACGAGGTGACTGGCGGATGCCATCAGATGTCTCGGGTGCTGACTGGGTGTCGCAGCTCGAATCGTCAGTTGCGGGTGTGCAAGGTTCCGGCATCCCCGCCTCTCGCGCTTCGCTTCCGTCCACGCAGGTCGGGGATGTTCAATGAGTGTGCTTGCAGTTGCCGCAGCCGTCGTATTTTTTATCTGTTCCTTTGTTTTCGGGGTGATAGCTGCGAGGGCGCGATCAGGTTCGCTGATGCGCGGGTCACGCCTAGGGTTACGTAAGAAAGAACTCCGCGTTTCCGATGAGGCGTGGACCAAGGGGCATCGCGCAGCGTGGCCAATCCTTGCGATGGGTGCCGCGGTCTGTCTTTTTCACGGGCTGGGAGTTCTCATCGCCGGCCTACTCATGGGAACTGACGGCGTCGCCTTCCTCCAGGTTCTCACCGTGTCCGGTGTATTCATGGCCTGTGCTCTGTGGATCGTGGCCTCGGCCGCTGCGGTTTCCGCGGTCTCACGCAGGTAACTCTCCCCTCTCTTTCACCAACGCGCCTATACCGCTCAATATCCTCATTTACGAGGGCGAGTACGGCGACACAACGACCTGGACTTTCTGGAGGTCCTTAACCTCAACGAACCCCGTTGATGCCATTGTTCGCTTCAGAGCACCAACAAAGTTCAATGATCCGTCTGCACGCGTCGAAGGCCCGTAGAGGATCTGTTCGAGCGTACCGGTGGTTCCCACATGAACGCGTCGTCCTCGTGGCATATCAGGATGCGTGGCTTCCGATCCCCAGTGCCATCCGCGTCCGGGAGCTTCTTCTGCGCGAGCCAGTGCCGCTCCCAGCATCACGGCATCTGCCCCACAGGCGATTGCTCGCGTGAGATCACCCGAGCGTCCGATTCCTCCGTCAGCAATGACATGCACGTAGCGTCCGCCCGATTCATCCATGTAGTCACGTCGAGCCGCCGCCACGTCAGCGATTGCCGTGGCCATAGGGGCGTGCACCCCAAGGGAACGTCGCGTCGAATGTGCAGCTCCCCCTCCGAATCCCACGAGAACACCCGCAGCTCCGGTGCGCATGAGATGAAGCGCGGCTGTGTCGGTGCAGACTCCGCCAACGATGACGGGAACGTCAAGCTCGTAGATAAAGCGCTTGAGGTTGAGGGGTTCTTGCCGCGATGACACGTGTTCAGCAGAGACAGCGGATCCACGAATCACAAAGAGATCAACCCCGGCATCGACAACGGCACGCCAATACTTTTGTGTGCGTTGGGGTGAGAGCTTTCCGGCGACAACCACTCCGGCTTCGCGCAGCTGCGTGAGTCGCGCGGTGATGAGTTCCGGTTTGATCGGTTCGGAATAGATGTGTTGGAGCCGAGCAATTGCTTCTTCTTCAGTGAAGTTGGCGATGTCGTCAAGGATTGACTGCGGGTCCTCATATCGTGTCCACAGGCCGTCGAGGTCAAGAACGCCGATGCCCCCAAGCTTGCCGAATTGGATTGCGGTTTCCGGGCTCATCACGGAATCCATAGGCGCAGCCATAATCGGGATATCAACGTGATAGGCGTCGATTTGCCAGCCGACGTTAACGTCTTCGGGGTCGCGTGTGCGGCGTGCGGGGAGGAGGGCGATATCGTCAAGAGAATAGGCTCGTCGTCCGCGTTTTCCTCGACCGATTTCTACTGCGTCACTCATTGGATAATTTTATCGTGTGTCAGTGTCAGGATCGGTTGTTTCCACATATCATCCTCGCTTCATCGGAGCATTGACCCGTGGAAGCGGACGCAAATGCCGGTGGGAGACGGCACACTAGGGGTATCGAGAGAGGAAGAAATATGTGGACACAGGATCCGTGGCTTGGTTTTGACACTGAAACAACTGGCATTTCCGTTCGCAGTGACCGGATCGTCACAGCCGCCCTCATTCTCCGTATCGGTGGGGCTCAACCGGTTGGACCGGATCAGGAACGAACGTGGTTGGCTGATCCGGGAGTTGAGATTCCGGCCCAGGCAACGGCTGTTCACGGCATCACCACCGAACATGCTCGCACGCACGGTCGTCCCATCGACGAAGTACTCGAACAGGTGACCGCCGCCTTGGTCACGCATTGGACGAAAGGGTTCCCCGTCGTTGCTTTCAACGGCTCCTATGACGTCTCAATTCTTGATGCTGAGCTTCGCCGTCACGGCCTGGCATCCCTCGCCCAACGCCTCAACGGGGCTCCGATGCTTCTCATTGATCCTCTTGTTCTTGATCGCAGCGTCGACCGGTACCGCAAGGGGAAACGGACGCTGACGTCAATGGCTCCGGTCTACGGGGTGAGGGCATCCGACAACGCTCACACCGCGGAAGTCGATGTTGCGATGACCCTTGATGTGCTCGCCGCTATGGTGGACAAGCACCCGAAACTTGCGGCGATGACAGCCGAGGAGCTTCACTCATTCCAAGTCATTGAACACCGCAAATGGGCTGAGAACTTCATGGAGTTCCTGCGTCGAAACGGCAAGGAAGCACACATCGATCCGAATTGGCCGATGAGTGAGCAATAGCAGCGGGTGTGGCGGTCAGACGCAGATCTGCCTGACCACCACACCCAGTGGATGATTCACGCGTTCACTGTTGGTGCGGTTTCGGTCAGCGAAAACCCACTCACTGTTCGTTAATTAGCTCCAACCACGAACGCTTCTCGCCGATGAGCGAACGGAAGTCCCTGTTCTGATCGGCAATTGCCGCGTCCGTTGCCGGATTCTTAATGAGCGCCGCCAAGACGTCAGGCGCTGCCGTGATCGCCCCAACGCCCTGGCGGACCAATTCGAGGACCTGCTCGGAATTCTTGAAGCTGGCCGCAAGAACGTCAGTGGTCATGCCGTAGCTCTTGAGCGTCCGGTGAATCTCCGTTGCAACGCGCACGCCGTCAATACCGTAGTTATCCATGCGGTTAACGTAGGGAGCCACGTAACGAGCACCCGCCTTCGCCGCAATAAAGCCCTGCATCGATGAGTGAATACCCGTAGCCGTTACCTGCATGCCTTCGCGAACGATCCGCGGAATCGCTGCGAAACCGTCACGGGTAACGGGAAGTTTAATGAACAGGTTGCCTCCGATTTCCCCTCGAAGAGCCCGCGCCTCGGCAACCATGTCATCTGCCCGCTCGGAGACAATCTGGACGTGAAGCTGTGCGCCTTCAGGAATCACGCTTTTGATCGCGTGAAGCACCTCAAGCGGTTGCTTGCCCTCGCGGTAGAGGATCGTCGGATTCGTTGTCACGCCATCAATAGGCATGTATTCCAGAGTCCGTTCAATAGATTCAACGTTTGCGTGATCGATGAGAATAAGCATGGACGACGTCCCTTTCCCCGTTTAACAGACGGGATCATGAGATTGATTTCACCATCACTCAGACTACTGGCGATCTGCGCAGACAATATGGGACCCTCGATCACTATTGTTGAATACAATAACGATCGAGGGTCCTCACATCGACAAGCGGTGGGCGTAGGGCGCGCCTCGTCCTCGTCCCTGGCGAATGAACGCGCAGAATAACCGCGGGAAAACGGGAGAACTACTTGCTATTGGCTCCAGATGAGTGGTAGTTCGGTGCTTCACTGGTCATCTGCACATCGTGCGGGTGTGATTCGCGCAGACCCGCAGAGGTGATGCGAACAAAACGACCGTTGGCCTTGAGTTCTGAGATTGTTGACGCCCCCAGGTAGAACATTGTCTGGTGCAGTCCGCCCACAAGCTGGTAGATCACGGCAGCCAACTGGCCGGTGTAAGGAACCTGTCCCTCGATCCCCTCGGGAACGATCTTGTCATCGCTCTTGACGTCAGCCTGGAAGTAGCGGTCCTTCGAGTAGGACTTGCGTCCACGCGAACTCATGGCACCTAGGGACCCCATGCCGCGGTAGCGTTTGTACTGTTTGCCGTTCGTGAAAACAACTTCACCGGGAGACTCCTCACAGCCTGCCAGGAGCGAACCGAGCATCACTGTGTCGGCACCGGCAACGAGGGCCTTACCGATGTCTCCGGAATACTGGAGGCCACCGTCTGCGATGAGGGGAATCCCCGCGGGGCCGCACGCCTTCGCCGCGAGATGAATCGCGGTAATCTGCGGGACACCGACACCGGCAACAACACGCGTTGTGCAGATCGATCCCGGTCCGACACCAACTTTCACCGCGTCAACACCAGCATCGATGAGTGCCTGGGCACCCTCGGTTGTTGCCACATTTCCACCAATAATTTCGACACCGTCAAATACGGGATCGGCTTTGATGCGGCGAATCATGTCAAGGGCGAGGGCAGCTCCGCCGTTGGCGGTATCCACAACGAGGACGTCGACGCCGGCCTCGGCAAGGGCTGTGGCACGCTCCCAGGTGTCCCCCCAATAGCCCACAGCCGCTCCGACAACGAGGCGCCCGCGGCTGTCTTTCGTGGCATTCGGATACTGTTCGGTCTTGACGAAGTCCTTAACGGTGATCAGACCGGTCAGGCAGTCACTGTCGTCAACGATCGGAAGTTTTTCAATGCGATGCTCAGCGAGAAGAGCTTTCGCTTCCTCACGGGAAACACCGACTTGCCCAACGACAAGGCGTTCCCGAGGAGTCATGCAGTCACGAACACGCAGTGTTGCCCATTGACTCTCAGGGACGAAACGCAGATCGCGGTTCGTAATGATGCCCAGGAGCTTGTTGTTCGCATCCACGACGGGAAGTCCTGAGACGCGGTAGTGACCGCAGAGATCATCGAGCTGCTCAATCGTTGCGTCAGGTCCCACGGTGACGGGATCTTCCACCATTCCCGACTCGGAGCGCTTGACTTGGCGAACCTGAGCCGCTTGTTCCTCGATCGACAGGTTGCGATGCAGGATTCCGATGCCGCCTTGGCGAGCCATCGCAATCGCCATACGCGCCTCAGTCACCGTGTCCATCGCCGCAGATAGCAGCGGTGTGCGCAAGGTAATTTTTTGCGTCAGACGAGACGTGGTGTCAACGGAGGAAGGAACAACGTCCGTTAGCTCAGGGAGCAGGAGAACGTCATCGTAGGTCAGGCCGGTCAGTCCAAATGGATCGTTCGCGTAAGTGTCACCCATAGGGTGAGTCTAGATCGAATCGTCTGCTCGGCTCGATCAAAAGCCCGGTGAAAAGGTCTCGAGTGGGGTGTCTCACGGGTGGTCGTGACTGCCTGCCTGGAGCGTGTCCGCACCGGGGGCCAAGAGCGCAACGACCTCTTCAACACAGGCCGCAACAGTGCGCACACGAAGCACTCGATCCCGCACAATATCCGGGCTATCGGCGCCGACGAGGACAGTCTGGAGATCGAACTCATTCGTCAGCGACATGAGCATCGTTTCGCAGGCATCACCCGCACCCATGAGGATCGCAACATCAGGGTTTCTCTGATGAATGTGCTCACCGATGCGCGCACGAGTGTCGAAGCCCTCCACATCTTCAGACGACACCATTCTCACGTCCATGCCGTACCACGCCAGCGCAACACCGATGACCTGCATCGGAAGCGAATGCGCTCGGTCAGTCAGGAGCATGACACGCGGAGCTGGCTCCACGTGAGGGGGAGGACAATGGTCAAGAACCTCCCCGAGGACGTCCACAAATCGCGCTTTGAGACGCGAAATCTCACCCGCACCGGGGAGGACTCCTTCCGGGGATGACCGCAAGAGGCGAAGTGCCGGGGAGACTAAGCGGCTCCACGTGTGGACGAGACCATGTTCACGCACTGCCGCTTCAAGGGATTCCATGACGATGTCATGTTTACGGTCACGAGCAATCTCAATGAGTTCGGCAACCGAAGCCGGAGCCTCGACATCGCTGTAATGTTCATGCCTCTTCGGAAAACTTGCAATCACTGTTGCCGCGGCATCCGACGTGGCCACGCCTGATCGGATGAGTTCGACCATGCGGGCGAGCCGCGCAACGTCTTCGGGTAGATACCGCCGATGGCTGCCAGCTTGCCTCTCTCCGGGTCCGAGGCCATATCGCCGTTCCCATGTGCGCAACGTTGATGCGGAGATACCGAGTTTGACGGAAACCGCCGTTACGGAGAGCGGGGTATCAGGAGTATCCGTGAAGAGCTGTGCTCGTGGCATGTCCCGTCCTTCGTTTCGACGCGTACAAATATCTCCTTCATTATCTTTCGTCTCAGACGGTTCGGCGACTTTTGGAGTCGTCTTTGCGCAAGTTGAGGACACCACCAACCTCAAACTTGTTCACTAGTTGTTCACCCCATGTGGATAATTCCACAGAAAATCCGCACATTTTTCAGCAACTCCCCTCTTTCCTGGGAAAACGCTGGCAATTCTTGAAAGGGCATTGAATAACTAGTGCATAAGTCAGTAGACTGGAGCACGTTAGTCCTGAGGGCCACCCCTCAGTTCACCAACAGATCCGAAGGGAGGGATCCGCATGACCGATGTTTCGCGACTTCCAGGCCCAATGATTGATGCATGGGATTGGCAATATCAGGGCGCATGCCGTGACCTCGACACTGAACTTTTCTTTCACCCTGAAGGCGAACGCGGGTCCACACGCCGCCGCAGGGCAGCCAACGCTAAGGCAATCTGCGCGACCTGCCCAGTTATCGAGCAGTGCCGTGAATACGCACTCTCAGCCCAGGAGCCCTACGGCATCTGGGGTGGAATGACCGAAGAAGAACGCCGAGAGTACGTGAAGTCCACTGCTCGGATGCGCCGCGCTTCCTGACCGGCAGGGCGCCTGTCCATTCATACGGGGTCGCTTCGGCGGCCCCGTCTTTTGTCTCCCACATTCACCAAACACTCACCCCAACATTCAGCCCGCAATATGCAGCGCAGCATACGGTCTGGCTCCGACGGTGACCACTGTCAGTATTCAACCCGCAGTGGTTGCACCGCACGCTCAACATCATGTGCGCCGGTCATCTGAGCGCGAGCGAAGTCGTCCTCGTCAATACATGATTGAGTGCTAGCCGCCCTCGTGCCACACTAGGGCAACAGAGGTAAACCTAACCCAGCGAGAAACATCCGACCGAGGAAGACCACCCAGAAACGATGACAGAGAATCACACACCCGTCCCACCGGCTAGCGATGCCCCCGTACGGCAGCGATCAGCGCGAACGATGACAACACTCCTGCTTGCGCTCATTGCCGTGATTGCCGTTGCCGTCGTCATCGCCGTCTCTGTCCTCAATTCTTCAACAATGACAGCGTCCGAGTCCGGTGACAGCGCGGCCACCAATTCCGCCCCCAGTGACGGCGGATCAGCGCCAGCAACGAATAACGCACAATCCGACAACTCATCACCGGATGCGGTCGCGAGCTCGGGCACTCCCGCTCCCACGCAAACCGACCCGCAACTTCTCGAATTTATTCGCTCCGAAGCGCATCGCGACCCCGAGGACGGACAGGCACGCGGAAAGGTCGACGCACCGGTTGTCATGGTCATTTACTCGGATTTCTCCTGCCCGTACTGCATACTTTTCGCTCAGAAAGTCGCGCCAGGACTTGAAGATCTCGTCACCGATGGAACGCTCCGCGTCGAATGGCGCGATCTCGCACAGGTTTCACCGACGTCACCCTTGGCAGCTCAAGCCGGCATTGCCGCAGCCAAACAGGGGAAGTTCTGGGAATTCCACGATGCGCTCTACGGCCCGGCAGACCCAAACACTCACCCCGAATACACCCAGGATCTGCTCATTGACGCAGCAAAGACAGCCGGAGTTCCCGACATTGATGCCTTCACGCGCACAATGAATGCTCAGGACACCGTCAGCGCCGTAGCCGCATCCAAGCAGCACGCCTACTCCATTGGCGTCACCGGCACCCCGTTCCTCATCATCGGCGACAGCTTCATCTCCGGTTACAAGGAGCTACCCGATGTACGTGCAACCGTTCTCGACCAGGCCGCCCGTGCGAAAAACCGCTGACACGACGAGGCCCGCTCCCCCTCGCGAGACCCTCAGGCCACTGACTCCGGACCACAGACCAGGCGCTCACTGATGATCGACACGATTGCACCTCTTGCAGCATTTCTCGGCGGAGTATTCACACTCTTCGCTCCGTGCTCCATCATGCTGCTCCCCGCATTCTTTGCCTACGCCTTCACCTCGAAGACCACACTTCTGGCACGCACCGGAATCTTCTGGCTTGGACTGCTGACCGTGCTTGTCCCAATGGGAGCAGCCGCCGGAACCGCCGGAGCATTCCTGCGTGACCACATGACAGTGATCATGCGGGTCGGCGGAGTGTGTGTCGCCGTCTTCGGCATCCTTCAGATCCTTGCTGTCGAAATCACGCCCCGCAGACGCAAGGCCCGAGGTTTCGCGCGAAACGACACCGCTCACCCGCTGTCGATCTACATCCTCGGCATGACCTACGGAGTTGCGGGGGTCGGATGCGCAGGACCGATCCTCGGTGCTGTGCTCCTCGTTGCGGGATTCTCCGGAGATCCCCTCTCCGCCGGATTCCACATGGTTCTTTATGCCACCGGCATGGCGGCACCGCTCGGCCTCCTCGCTGCGCTCTGGACAGGAGCCAACCTCTCCCAACGCGCATGGCTGCGTCCTCGTCCCGTGACGCTGCTTGGCCGTCACACAACGCTGCTCAACATTGTTTCCGGTGGCATCTTCTTTGCACTGGGCGCCGCACTTGTATTCTTCGGCGTCTCAAACCCACTCGGCGGCCTCGTCGGATCAGAACGCCTCGCCGCATGGGAGCAACACATTATCGCCGTGGCCAACGGTATTCCCGCATGGGTGGTCATTGTTGGCCTCGGGACTCTTGGCGCCGGTGGGGTACTGGTTTTTCTCTCTCGACGCCGGAATGCCCAAAAGGCAAACTCTGAAGGCTCCGGCACCGATCCAGACAACCCACCCGTTACGAAATGATCGCCAGAATCCTCCGAGCCGAATCAATCATCGCAGCGTCGATGAATGAGCCATCGGAAAGAACTGCGACGCCCTCGCCCACGTGATTCGCTCCCTCAAGACGCTCAAGTACTTCCCGCGCTCGTTCTACCTCATCATCTGAGGGGGTAAACACCTGACGAATCGGTTCCAGCTGACGTGGGTGAATGGCAGCTCGACCAAGCATTCCCAGCTCTGCGCCGCATCGACATGAGCTCATAAGCCCATCGATGTTAGAGATATTGGGGAACACTGACATCGCCACGGGTCGCAATTGCGCCGCGCGAGCAGCGATTACCACTCGCGATCGCACCCAGTTCATTGCCTGTTCGGAACGAATCCCCGTGTCGGATCTCAGATCAGATTCCCCGAGACCTATAGCAACAATGCTGGGTGATGACGTAGCGAGCTCGAACGCCCGCTCAACCCCGACCGCGCTTTCGAGAAGCAAAGTGAGATCCCGCGGGCCACCGGATAGGGAATCCACCTGTTCGCTCAGATACCGAATACTCTGAGGAGATTCAGCCTTGGGAAGACGCACCCCCACATTCCTCGGGAGCGCAGACACTGCCTGAACGTCGGCATCGTGCCACGGAGTACCGTTCGCGTTAATGCGCACCTCGACGGCTCGGTCCTCCACTTCCTCAAGTAATTCAAGGTTGCGGCGTGCCTCACTCTTAAATGCCGGGGCAACCGCATCTTCGAGGTCGACGATGACAACATCGGCAGGAGAATCCAGTGCCTTCTGCATCCGATCAGGACGGCTCGCGGGCACGTAGAGCCACGTCAACGGAATCTGATTCTCATTCATTTGATGATCTCCGCCCGACGAAAGGCATCTTCCTCTTCGACGGAATATCCAAGTTCATCCAACAGTGCACTCGTGTCGCATCCATGTGGACGTCCGGTGAACGCAATCGTTGCCGGTGCATTCGAGAAGCGGAAGAGCGGACCTTGCATCGCCATCTCACCGAAGTCTGGATCGTTGATGGTGTGAATTGTCCCCAGCGCATTGAACTGTGGATCCCCAACGATATCTTCAGCATCATAGATGGGAGCGATTGCTGCTTGCGCTCGGGTAAACGCCTCAATAACGTCGCTTTGTGTGCGCTGCGAAATCCACTGCCCCACATACTGATCAAGAAGGTCCGCGTGTTCAGCCCGTCCCTTCCCCGTTGCAAACCACGGCTCGTCAATGACCTCTGGGTGCCCAACAAGAGTCAGTACTCGCTCCGCAATTGATTGCGCTGATGTTGAGACCGCAACCCACTGATCATCAGCCGTGGGATAAATATTCCGCGGCGCATTATTCGTCGACCGATTCCCCGTGCGAGGCTGGACTTCGCGCAGCTGATCCCATCGAGTGATCTGTGGGCCGAGCATGGCAAGAATCGGTTCGATGATCGCCATATCGATGTCACCACCACGCCCGGTGACATCACGGTGACGAAGCGCAACCATGACAGCGTAGGCGACGGCAAGCGAGGCAATACCATCGGCAAGTCCAAATGGGGGCAGCGTTGGGCTTCCGTGAGCTTCACCTGTCATCGCGGCAAATCCGCTCATTGATTCCGCGAGGGTACCGAAGCCGGGACGACGCCGATATGGTCCAATCTGGCCGAATCCTGTCACTCGTGCCACCACAAGACCGGGATTGACTTCACGCAAAGTGTCAGGAGCAAGGTTCCACCGTTCAAGGGTATCGGGCCGAAAATTTTCAATGAGCACATCGGCCTTTTCAACCAACCGAAGCATGATTTCACGGCCTTCAAGCGAATTGAGGTTAATGGTCATGCATTCTTTGTTGCGTCCGAGGGTCTTCCACCACAGGTTGATTCCGTTTTTAGCCGCTCCGTGACCGCGAGAAGGGTCTGGTTTGCGGGGATGTTCAACCTTAATCACGCGTGCCCCCATGTCCCCTAAGTGCATTGCTGCCATAGGTCCAGCAAAGAGGGTGGACGCGTCGATAACTGTGAGCCCGTGCAGCGGGCCTTCCTCCTGATGACGTGAAACAGTCATGAATTCTTTCCATCAAATGCGACTCTGAAACCAATGCTGCGTGAACGCGAAAGACCCAACCCTGGGATGAGATATTTCGCGGAAAATCTCGAATCCCGCACTCCTCCATCGAAGTACCACTCAGATTCGGAAAGTGAGAAGTCGCAACCGCCCTTGAGAATGCAATAGCGAGTACGTCCGTCACTTCGTTCCGACTCGGTCCAGTTCCAAACGGCGGGAGTAAGCCGAGCAAAATCTCGATTCTCCCCAGCGAGCTGCCACTCATCTTCCGTGGGAAGACGTCCTCCTTTCCACCGACAATATGCGCGGGCATCATCGAGTGACACATAGGTCACTGGAGCATCAGGATCAACGTCGCCGCGCATCGAGGCTTCCCGCAGGTGCGGGACAAAACGATGTTCGACCATCGGCTGATATCCGCTGTCTTTGAGGAACTCAGAAAATTCTCTATTCGACACTTCCCTGCGTGAGACATAGACCTCGTGATCCGCTTCATACGCTCGTTCGAGGGTTCTCGGATCGTGCAGTCGCGGAACCAGAGGTTTCCATTCATCAACATACGGTGCTTCGTCGTAGATTCCGGTTTCTCGAGCCCGATATCGAACCGTTAAGCGGTGCGTCCCGGCGTCGATTTTCACCGTTTCTTCATCAGTCACGGTGTTGGTATCCGCTGCATTGAGGGTGGGTGATGCAGGGCTAACTCTCCGAGCCGGCCTATAGGGGAAACGGTCGTTCGCAGTGTAAGGAATGCGCGCAACGTCCTCGGCAAGGCGTATGAACCGTTCCGTGGAAGCTTCACGCGGTAGTTCGATAACAGCGCCGATGGAGCGTGCGGGAATCGTCACTGTGACTTGGGAGGCCACCTCGCCTGTCACCATATCGATCTGCCGGTGTCCATCCTTTACCTCAACCGGTGCGAGGGTGACATCTTCTTTGCTCCGATTGACGAGGGCGAACAGCATGTTTTCTCCCAGGTCATATCGGAATGCATACACCTGAGAAGCCTCTGCCTCGTCACTTAACGTCACCAGAGGAGTCATCTCGCCGTCAAGAAGAAAATCTGACAATCCACGCTGGAGGGCAAGCATGCATTTCACTGTGGAGCAGTCTCGCGGATTCCACCCAACCCACACTCCGAACACCACTTCCCACACCATCATGCCCACGCCATTGAGCCATGCCGATTGGAGTTCTTCACTGTGATCGCGGTGCCAGCGCCGGATATGGTGAAGCATGTGGCGACGCTCAAAGTAGTGTGTTTTGACCACTCCGGGTACGTGGGAATCAGCAAAGAACTGAGCCCATGAGGACGAGTGGTCTGTCACTCGCTCAAGAAGGACACGGGATTCTCCTTCGAGGACAATCCCCGGGTTCGCGCGTTCCAATGATTGAACAAGTACAGAATCAGCGGTTTTGAGAGTATCGAGAAACACCGAATCGATTCCGAAGTCCCGGATGACTGCCGCGAGTTCTTCGTGGTCTGGTCCGCCGCGTCGGGTCTGTGTGTCCCACGGATTATAGTCAACGGCAACTTTCACACCTCGGGAATGAAAGTGATCGACAAGTTCGTCAAATCCAGGGATATCCCGGTAGTAGTCCCACTGATTTCTCTCATCCAGTCCGATAATCGGATAGGCATGCCACAGAACTACAGCGTCGAGCCCTCCAAATTTTTCAATCGCATCATCGATGAAACGATCAGGAGTGAAGCGCTGCTCCTCAAAGTCGAACAGAAGTTCATCCCATATCCACACCTGGGAAACAGCAAAAGCCGAGTGAGCCCACTGAGCACCGGGACGTTCGTAAAACTCCCCCGAATATCCGAGTCGCTCTCGCGCTTCCTCACGCCATGTGCGCAGCTGGGAGCGCCACCGATCACGATCCGCTGCATGGTCAGGGGCAGCAAGGATTTTTGCCTCGTCAAGGATCGATAAGTCTGCTTCCTCGGCAAGAGGAACCGGAGTCGGCATATCGATTGGCCGAGGGATCAGAGAATTAAAACTATATGAATCAGCCATAATGTTCAGCTTCCTGGAACGTCAGTGAGATGAGGAATGGGTGGTTATGCGCCGTATTGCGTCGTCGCTAAAGATCCGGCGATCGAGGCAACCTGCGCAGCCCGCACTGAATGTTCCCCGGGCGAGCTCTGCATCGGAGCCCCTTTCACCTGGTCTTGGCGTACGAGAAACTGGGGCGGAGCATCGAGGTTCCCATGTGCAACCACGAAAACATCAGTCATTATTCGCCCTCGCTAATGCCACGGTTCTGGCAATAACGTCGTCGATGCTGCACCCATTTTTTCCTGGGAGCGATGTTGCGATTGAATTATTCAGCGGAGCCGTGTACTCGTCTCCAATTCCATTGAGTCCACAGAAGGCACCGATCACTCCGCCGATTGTGGCTCCAACCGAATCGGTATCCCATCCCGCTGCGACACCCGCGTGGATCCCCTTCCAGAAGTCCCCGCCTGAGAATTCCAGTGCAAACGCGATAGTCGCCGCATTGTTGAGAACATGGACCCAGTGATGGTGACCGTATCTGTCATGCAGTGCGTCAAGCCCCGCCTCGCAATCAGTAGTTGATGCAGCGCATTCACGGCCAAAAGTCACCGCCTCGTGCAGCGCGCTTGTTGAGGAGATAACGGTGAGTGATACGTCGAGTGCTTCACTTATCGTTGACTCACTCATCGCGGCCGAGCAGAGCGCCGCGGCCCACATCTCGCCATAAATTCCATTGCGCGAATGCGAAATTCGTGCGTCTTTCCACGCAAGGTAAGCAGCCCGATGAGGTTTGCCCGGATTGGTCCACCCAAAGACATCAGCACGAATAAGCGCCCCGATCCATTCGCGGAAGGGATTCAGTCGGTGTCCGCATTCGGGTACGGGCCGCGCATCAAGAAGGTTGCGATACGCAGCGCGTTCAGCGGTGAATACTCGTCCCGCCGGTAGGTTATCGAGCCACAGTTGGGCAACATCATCCGAGGTAAATTCAGGCCCTTTCGTCTCTAAAAGTTCAAGGGCAAGCAGCGGATAGTTGATGTCGTCATCCTCTGGGGTGCCGTTGATGTTTTCAACTAGCGAATTCACTCGTGAGCGACGATTCCACGGCCATCTCTCCGCTATATCACCGGGGAGTCCCTCTTGAGTGAAGTAGCCGTGAATGGGCCAATTTCCCGTTGCTTGAGCAATAGCTCGGATCCCCTGCCGAGGAATCTTTTCAACAGGTTTACCGCTGACGCATCCGACGAGTCGGCCATACCACGCACCCCGGACTCGCACCATATAGGTATCCCACTGGTTTTCTCGTAACTTCACACCGTCCTTGAAATCGGGAGCATCGAACACCGCTTCGATACGCGCCGGATTATCGAGGGTATCCAGCTCATGCAAAATCGTCCGAGCAAGTTCGCGTAAGTGGCAATCTGCCCCTATCGGACTTGCTCCAGAGACCTGTGCAATGAGTGATCCTCCAGCGTCGCGCCACGCGTTGATGATGTTCTCCGGGACAATCCCCTCGTCACCGAGTGCCACCAGTTCGTGAGCAACGAGGTCTTCCGGCTGAGCCCAGGTAATTCTCATCGGGCACCACCCGTGCGGATGGTATCTTTCATTTTCACGATATTCACCAAACGTTGGTGGTCATCACGCATGATGTTCTCAGCTGCCTCGCCAAGTGTCTTCCCGAGCCCACGCAGATCAAGATTCGAGGCGAGAGAAATGTCGTTGATCCATTGATCGGGTACCTGTTCGATTCCGCCCAGCGCTGCGCAAATTGCTCCTGCCATGACTGCGATGGAATCGGCATCGCGTCCATAGTTGATTGCTGAGAGAACGCAATTCTTATAGTCCCCATCGAACGCCGCGACAAGACCTAATGCGATAGGGAGTTCCTCGATGGCCTTCGTACGGGAAGGACGACGAGCATCCATACTCATCTCACGATAAGTATCCCCCACCGTATCGAAAGGCTTCACCGCCTCACGAAGTGCATTATTGAGCTGAATGATGTCCTCGTCTTTTGTTACCTTTCCACGCCATTTCAGCCCTTCGGCAACGACCGCTTCAATCGCGGTCTTCGTCCCGTCGTGCGCGAGGTAAATCGCCGTTGCGAGGACGCCATCCGCATTGGCAGATGGGATGAGCGCATGAGCGACAGCGCCCGCGTAAACACCCGCCGCCTCGCGTCCATAGGATGACTGATGGGCACCGGCCATATCGATGGCTTCGTTATAAGCGCCTTGCGGGTCCCCGGCGTTGACCACGCCGACGGGAGCCATGTACATGGCAGCCCCGCAGTTCACGATGTTGCCAACTCCGGCTTCCCTCGGGTCAACATGCCCATAATGGAGTCGCGCAACAATCCATTTTTCCGCGAGAAATATGCGCTGTAAAAGGAGTTTCTCACTTTCAAGTTCGGGAATCCACATTGGGTTTCCGATCAGGCGTGGAGTTACCTCGCTTGCCATGTCATATGCAGTGAGGTGGCGACGGGTCTTCGCGTACACGTCGATGATGACGGAGGTCATCAGGGTATCGTCGGTGACGTGACCGTCCCCTTTGTGATACGGCGCGATCGGACGAGCGTGTTCCCAATCTAGGTAATAGGGTTCAACAATTCCCTTGACAAGACCTCCCCACCGTTCGCGAATCTGCTGTGGCGTCCATCCCTCTGTAGCTCCTCCAAGCGCGTCACCAACGGCCGCACCCGCAATGACCGCCTGTGCTCGTTCGTGAATGTAGGTCGTCATATTGTCCTTCTCCTCGAAATGATGTGCTCGTCGGGGTGTGCCCGGCGCGGACCGGGCACACCTCGGAGTGGGGAAATCTTGGAAACTCTATTGTCCTGAGATGTCGTTCCATCCAGACGTCAGTTGCTGTTGGAGCTGATCACGTTCGATTTCCTGCGCGAAGTACTGCTGGAATGCCGGTGTGGCTACTGTGTCTTTCCACTGTCCGTAGAAATCGGCGAATAGGTAGGGCGCATCAGTCATATATTTGCCCGACTTCAGGATTGTCTCCCAGGCAGGTTGATCCGAAAGATTCTTCGCCATGATGTCCTGTGCAGCGGCTGATGCCGGAATAAGAGCATCGGCCTCATTGATTTTTGCAAGGTTTTCGGCCTGGACGAAGTAGTTGATGAACTTTGCGGCTTCTTCAGCATGTTTCGAGTCGACATTCACTGAGAGCGTTTGAGGATTCGCTGCTTGTTTTGCTCCCGCCGACCCTTCGAGCGGAGGAAGAACCACCCATTCGAATCCTTCGGGAGCATCTTTGGCAATGTTCGCTGCTTGGTAGGATCCCTGGATCGTCATGGCAACCTGTCCCGCATAGAACGAGGCAAGAACCTCCGACCCCGATTGCGTCAGCGACAGTGGCTGTAGTGTCTGATCCTTGAATGCCATATCGTGAACAATTTGGGGCAGCGAGAGTTCTCCATCTGCAACCTTAATCGTTGCTTCTCGTCCGGTTCCTTCGAAGAAGGTACCGTCAAATTGCGGCCCCATCGCCATCATCGCGGCCGTGGGGCTCTTGAGTCCCCAGCCCAACCCAAAGACATCGCCCTTTGTCGTTGCCTTTGCGATTTCCTGAAGTTCACTCCACTTCATTGTGTCGCCGGTTGGAATTGTGACACCCGCTTGATCAAGAAGGGTTTTGTTGGCAAAGACGACATAGGACTGGAGTTCCGTCGGGGCAGCAACGATCTTGTCATCAACCGTGACTGAGCCCATGACTCCTTTCGGAACATCTGAGACGAATTTCGAGTCAAGAAGTTCGGTGAGGTCTGCGAGATATCCGTCTCGAGCAAAGGCAACGATGGAGGCTGCCTCGTAGTGAATAATATCTGGCGCTGCCCCGGCATTGAATTGGGTAATCAGCTTGTCGTAGATGCCGTCCCAACCGGCGGGAACGATCTTGACCTGAACATTCGGGTGTTCTTTATTCCACGAATCAACGATTTCTTTGGTGACCTCGATTGCACCACTTTGGTCCGAAAGTGACTGAAAGGTCAGTTCGACGGGGTCAGAAGGAGAGGAAGCCTCATTGCTTGCTCCTGCTGAACACGCGGCCATCGCGAAGGCGGACGCTGCCGCTATCGCAAATACCTTGAGATGACGCATGGTGGTTCCTTTCATTGGGTATTACTCAATCTGTCGAGAGATATGAACGTGTGAGAGTTTCAGCCTTTGACAGCGCCGGCCATCATTCCGGAGATGAGTTTTCGTTGCATGATGGTGAAGAAAATGATCGAAGGGATAGCGGCAAGAACGGAGCCGGCAGCGAGTGGACCGAGAGCAACCTTGCCTTCTCCACCGATGAACATCTTCAGGGTGATGGGGAGCGTGTAGTTTTCAGGGGATTGCAAAAGGACGAGTCCAAAGAAGAATTCGTTCCATGAGGAGACGAAGGCAAACAACGCTGTTGCAACGATTCCCGGGGCAAGCAGTGGGAAAACGATCTTCATGAGCACCGTCCACCTGGATGCGCCATCCATCGCACCAGCTTCTTCTAAATCGAAGGGAATATTCGCGACGTATCCCTGGAGCATCCACAAGGCAAAGGGCAATGTGTAGGTGGTATGGACAAGGGTGAGCCCGACGAGTGAATCCGTCAGGTTCATTGCCCGCAGGATGAGGAACAACGGGAGAATGATGAGGATTACTGGGAATACCTGACTAACCATCACCCACGCTGATCCAATTGCTCGGATTTTTCCACCGAACCGAGCCAGCAGGTAGGACGCGGGCAGAGAAATAGCAACAACAAGGAGCGTTGATGCTAACGCAACGAGAAGCGAATTCACTGCGGAACGTATGAGCCCTTGTTTTTCAAGCGCAACCGAGTAGTTACTCGCCGTGAATTGCTGGGGAATGATGTTGACGGATAACGAGTTGAGTTCCGCAGATGACTTGAAGGAGCATGAGATCAGCCAGATGAGAGGGAATGCCAGAAAAACGATGAACGCCGCAAGGAGAACATATTGACCGATTCGCCCAAGTGTCCGTGTCATTTCCCTTCCTTCCCTTCACGTAGTTGCAGCTTCAGGTAGATCGCAAGAAGTATCGTTACGATGACAACGAGGATGAGCCCCATTGCTGCTGCATACCCGATATTCCGATTCTTAAATGCTTCAATGTAGGTGAAGAGCATCGGAAGCATTGTTCTCCCACCGGGGCCACCTTCCGTCAGCACATAGACAAGCGAGAAGGAATTGAAGTTCCAAATAAAGTTGAGCGAGCTAATTGCTGCAATGATTGGAACCAGCGATGGAAGAGTGACGTAGCGGAATCGACTCCAAGCACCTGCGCCATCAATCTGCGCCGCTTCCATAGTTTCAACTGGAATTTGTTGAAGCCCCGCCAGCAGCGTCACCGTTGTCTGCGGCATCCCAACCCATACACCAACAACAATGACCGCTGGAAATGCAAGCGAGAATGATCCCAACCAGTTGATACCTGAGGGAAAACCGAAGAATCCTAGGAACGCATTGATCGGCCCTGCATTGGGTGAGTACAACATCCGCCACATGATTGCAACAACAACGGGCGGCATCGCCCACGGGATGAGCGCAAGAACTCGGGTCAATCCCCGAAAACGCAAATTTGCGTTGAGGAGCAGTGCGAGGATCATTCCAAGAATCATTTGGAGAACCGTGACCGAAACCGCCCAGACTAGTCCAATCTTGAAAGATTCCCAGAACATCTCGTTTCCAGCGAGCTTCTGAAAGTTATGAATTCCGACGAATTGATAGTGTGGATTACGAGTCAATCGCGCATCTGTAAATGCCAGACAAATCCCAATAAGCAGCGGTATAACAGAAAACAAAAGAACGGGAATGAGCGACGGCATCGCAAGAGCTATCGCTTCATTGCGACGTTCTTTATGCCGAAGCGATTGCGACGATCTGGAAGGCTTTCGAGCGAAGCGCTTTCGTGCAGGTTGAGATTGGTCAACCGCACGCGTGCGTGTTTCAGCTGCCATGCTCATTCATACGCTCCTCTCCGCTTGTTGATTCGGCAATGACTAACGTCGGTTCAAGGAAGGTAGCTTGGGGTTCCAGTTCAGGATTATCGAAGCGATCAAGAAGCCGCTGGGCCGCAGCCTTTCCACGATCCACAGCATGGAGCGAAACACTCGTAACGGACGGGATCATGACCTTTCCCAGGTCAATCGCATCCATTCCCGTCACCGCTACATCGGTGGGCACCGTCATTCCTGCGCGGATCAGTTCGCGAATAACACCGATAGCCAAGAGATCATTTGCAGCAATGACTGCACGCACACCCGGGACGGCAGCACTTCCTTCCCACAAACGCACAATTCTCCGGCCTGCCTGCGAACCGTCATCGAGGGTAAAGTCATCCACCCGAAGAGTCCGAGCCGACTTCACGCGACTACCAGCATCCTCGACTGCTTTATCAAAACCGTTTTGCCTAGCTGCACCCGGTCGAGTCTCCAGTGGACCATTAACGAAAACGAGGTCGGTATACCCCAATGCCAATACGTGCTCTACCGCAAGGACAATTCCCGCAGTTGAATCCGTAGCAACTGTGTCAAAGTCACCGTCCTCCACTGGCTGTCCGATGAGCACAACAGGAATGGGGCTTTCATTCAATGCGACAACCAATGCATCATTCACTCGGACCGTCGACATGATGACCGCATCGATAGAGCCATTAGAAAATGAACGCACCACGTCAAGTGCGCGGGTTGCGTCGGAATCGATAGGAAGCACGACGACTCGATATCCGGCCGGCGAGAGAACTTCGGTAATCGCCTTGAGCATCTCGACATATACCGGGTTTCCAATGTCCGGAACAGCGAAAGCGACGTTCATTGTGCGTCCTGCGCGCAAAGCACGCGCACGAAAATCGGGGATGTAGCCGAGTTCTTCAGCTACCGCATGCACTTTCGCAACAACGGCTTCGCTGGCACCCGTGCCACGCATCGCACGCGATGCCGAACCGATCGAGACTCCTGCACGCGCAGCAACTTGAGCGAGAGTTGGTTTCCGAGAGTCCATATCCTCACCTTCGAGGTTGGAAACGATTCCAATTTGACAAGATCGAGTATCACAGACTCTTCCAGCGCTTGTCAAGCACCAATGTGATTCACCTAGAATTTAGGCACAATATCGGCCAGTTTTGGACATCTAAAGCTTGGAGTACCACGTCTCATCTGCTATTGGAATCGTTTCCGCTTCAGCGGCAAACAAACCCCCGCACCCTCCCTAAGAAAACGTCATCTCATATCTGAACACACAACAAAACCCCGAGGCCTCCATACGGAGAAGCCTCGGGGTGATGGAAGACGCGTGGAGTCAGCGCTCAACGATCGCGAGCACGTCGCGAGCGGAAAGAATTTGGAACTCCTGACCGTCGTACTTGACCTCGGTGCCACCGTAGCGGCTGTAGATCACGACATCGCCGACCTTGACGTCGACGGGCACGCGGTTACCGTTGTCATCAACGCGGCCGGGGCCGACGGCAATGACTTCACCTTCCTGCGGCTTTTCTTTGGCAGTGTCAGGGATGACCAGACCGGATGCGGTGGTGGTCTCGGCCTCGACCTGGCGGATGACGATGCGGTCCTCGAGGGGCTTGATGGAGATCGACACTGTCGTACTCCCTTTCTTTTTCACGAAGAATTGGATCGTCCCTTGCCTGCCGTCGCGGGGGTCAGGAGTGGGACCCGACCGCGGCCTTGAGCCGCGTTCTATTGTCGAGTTTAGGCTTGCATTGGCACTCGAGCAAACTGAGTGCCAGTTTCGGTGTGCGCTCATCGCGAACAGGCCCTCCCCAGGTGCCGCGTCCTAAGAGATCAGGGCGATCCCTCCCCCAGCCTGGGTTCCTAGGCCCCACCTTTCCTACGAATACCCATGTGTCATTGACGAGGACGAGCGCGGCCTCAACCCCGTAGACTCATCGAGTGCCCTCGATTCTTGACCCAATCACATCGTCACCCGGCTGGCAGCTACTCCAGTCATTAGACCAGCGCCTCTCAACCCAGGAAGACCTGTCGCAGTCGCAACCCGTTGACACCGTGGCACTCGTTCACGCTTTAAGGAAGTCAGGAGTCGACGCATCATTAGCGTCCGCACTCGCCTCCCAAATTGAGCTACGCCGGCACGCGCGCACAAAATTTGGCGATTTTGCATCTTCAATGGTGTTCACCCGCGACGGCTTGGAACAGGCAACGCGAATGATGGTCGCCGCCCATCATGCGGGACGTTTCCGGGATGGGGGTGCTTCATTCGTTGCGGACCTGGGGTGTGGAATCGGTTCGGATTCCTTGGCCATCGCGGGCCTCGGGTTACGGGTACTTGCAGTGGATATTGACCCGGATGCAGCAGCTGCGGCAGCGGTGAATCTTCGGGCCTTTGACTCGGCGGAAGTCCAGCAAGGGGATATTGGGGATCTCTCCTTCGATGACCTGCGTCGGCGCGGCGTTGATGCCATCTTTGCTGATCCGGCACGCCGGTCAGGTTCCCACAAAGGTGGCGCTCGGATCACAGCCCCACAGAAGTGGTCACCGCCGCTGTCCACGGTGCTTGGCTGGGCCGATGTCATCTCGCGTGTCGGAGTGAAGGTAGCCCCGGGCCTCCCATACGACGCGATCCCGCGTGATTGGCACGCTCAGTGGGTGAGCGTCGACGGTGACCTGGTGGAAGCCTCCCTGTGGAGCCCTGCCTTGAGTCCCGAAGGTCCGGGGCGTTCGGCGCTGGTCATTTCTGGCGGACACGCCCACGTCCTGCGTGACACCTCGTCCTCGTCCCCAAATGATGCTGCGAGCGCTGTCGAGGTTGGCGATCTTGCGGACATGATTGCAGAGCCGGACCCTGCGGTGATACGTGCAGGGGGCCTGGCCACATTAGCTAACGACCTGGGTCTTCACATTGTGTCTGAGAAGATCGCCTACCTCAGCGCCAACGACATCGCACCGTCACCATTCCTCACGCGCTTTCACGTGCTCGATGTTGTCCCACTCAAAGCAAAAGCCATTGCGAACTGGTGTCACGCCCACGACATCAAGTCGCTGGAGATCAAGAAACGCGGAGTGAACATCGACCCAGCTGCGCTGCGTAAATCTCTCAAGCTCCAGGGTTCACAGTCTATTTCTGTCATATTGACACGTATCATGGGACGACATCGCGCAATTTTTGTTCAACGCTGCACAATTAAGTAATGTGCGGGCTTCCCCTTGAGGGGAGTCCACACAGCAGAAAAAGCCGGATCCGCCCTCGTCCCCGGGAGGCTGACGCTGATGACCATTGAATTCGCGGCATCTGACAGGTCGACGGTCGGCATTGAATGGGAGCTTCAGCTCATCGATGCCGAAACCAACGACCTGCGCTCAGATGCGGACACTCTCCTGCGCGCCCTGGAACAGTCGGGGCAAACGGATCACCGAATCGTCAAGGAAATGCTCCGTAACACGATCGAGCTGGTATCGGTTCCAGCTCGAAACGTCAGCGAATGTACCAAGGACCTTCAACGCCTGTTGTCGCAGGTCAAACCGTTCGCCAAGGAAATGGGCCTCGTCCTCGCCACCGCGGGCTCGCACCCCTTTGCGCACCCGCAGGACCAGGAAGTAACGGACTCAGTTCGCTACTCATCGCTGGTGAACCGGACACGCTACTGGGGACAACAGATGCTCCTCTTCGGCGTTCATGTTCACGTGGGGATCGAGGACGTCGAGAAAGTCCTTCCGATTCAGCGTGCGCTCTCAACGACCCTGGGTCAGCTGATCGCGATTTCGGCGTCATCCCCTTACTGGGATGGTATCGACACGGATTACGCATCGAATCGGACGATGATGTTTCAGCAGCTTCCAACAGCTGGGATTCCGCGTCAATTCGACACGTGGGAAGAGTTTTCTGATTTCACAGACCAGATGATCCGGGCGAACGCAATCTCCACGGTTGACGAGCTGCGGTGGGATGTCAGACCGTCTCCAAAGTTCGGGACACTCGAAGTTCGGGCATTCGACGCAGCAACAAATCTCCAAGAAGTCGGAGCATTCGCCGCCCTCACTCAGTGCCTCGTTGAGCATTTCTCCCGCCGAATCGACGCGGGCGAGCCTCTGGATTTCTTCCCCGACTGGTACATCGCGGAGAACAAGTGGCGCGCCGCTCGCTTCGGCCTCGATGCCGAACTCATCGTCGACTCACACGGGGGCCGACAGATCGCTCGTGAATGGCTCATCAACGTCGTTGCTGAGCTTCGCGCAATAGCGATCGAACTGGGGTGCCTTGAAGAACTTGACCGTGTCGGCGCCATCGCACGTCACGGCGGAGCCTACGAACGCATTCGCCACTCCGTTCACACCGGTCAGGTACCGGGCCACAAACTCCGAGACCACCACATTCGCGAGGTTCCGGCCCAAATACCTTTCAGGCCCCTTGGAGCCGTGCGCACTGAATCGCCACTTGCTTCACCGAATCTTTTCCTCGCCGTTGACCACATGCGAGAGGAAATGGAGATCGGTCACCCAATCTGGTGAGCTTAGATTCTCGTTGCGAATCCTCATGAACGAGGACGACGCGCGCCTTCGAGGCTCGTCTCCCCTACACAGCGATCATCGCTAGCTCATCAATCCAGTCATCAATCCGCTCCGATAGGTGGTCGAGCCTGCACCGGTCTTCCTCGGAAAGTGGCTTGAAGGGAAATAGGGTTGACATTCATGGAAATAAGGAACGACTAGACACAACTGGAGAAATGACCCATCCGTTCCTCGAATAAACAACCCATCTTCGCTGGCTACATAGCACACGAAAACTAGCCATATTCCTCCTCAACAGGTGATTGGAAAAAAGTCGAACGTTTGAGTGAGATCGTTATCATCATACATCGATCCGCGTGGAAAACACTCTTGATTCTCCAGGCTCAATATATAGCAATGATCCCTCTTGACGCGCTTCTTTACGCCCACCATCATGCGAAGTTGCAGGCTCAACTCCTAAGACATTGACACCTGGTGAAGGATTACGCCAAATGAGGAGATTCGACCAAGCCTCTCCATTAAAAGTCACACGAACTTTGTGCCCCTCCGGAGAGACTATCGACAGCCAACCGAATCTTGTAGCAGGTGCTAGAGAGCAATATGTTACCCCCTCTACAGCATCATTTTGAACAAGAACTGTCGGGAATTTTTCAACAACTGAGTCAGTTTTTTCGCGAAATCCCTGAATTCTGACATTAGAGTCAATGATAGATCCTGTTGAAACCAATGGAAACCCAAAATTAAGGTGATGTCTAAACATCAATCCAGAGCTGACGTAACCATCGTTAATGATACAGTCATCAACCACGATCGAACGCTGATTTAACGAAAAATGGAGCGTTCGCCTAAGCCGAAGATTCTCACGACCCAACGCCGCCTCGCGCATCTCACCTGAAATCCGTAATTCCAAACCGTCAGACCAGGATTCAAACCCACTGTTTGATGCATGTGAAAAGTGCGTTGACTCAGCGAGCTCACACGTCGACCGCTCGCAGGGAATCATTCCAATTCGTCCATGTAAACCAAACTTACGACCTCGATCTTCACTCGGCATGCCAGTAGAAACAAGACCGCATGTGGTTAGAAGTCCTCCCCCGAAGGAATGAAGCCATTCGTCGTCGATAGGATTAGTTCTTGCTGACGCAACAGTCCCTCTAGGGGAAATCCACGACAACTGACAATCGGATGCTTGCGCCCAGCCAATGTCCATACATCGATCAAGAAAAATCTCCGCAGAAATCCCTTGAGGGTTGAATACCTGTAGACACCTCATCCCATCAGCAGACCCATTTAACAATACCACCTCACGAACATGGATTAGTTGCTCAAAAGAGCCTACCAAATGACCAACTTTCTTCCTGAGTATTGTTGTCAATTCATCCGATACTGCTATCACACTTCACTCCTAAGAGGAACTGTACGAAGCTGAAATGTTCCGATCGAAATAGCCGCGATAAGAATTAAGCCGGTAACCACATATTGCCAATATGAAGCAACGCCTAAAAGATTAAGAGCATTCCCTAAAATTGTAAAAAGCACGGCACCTACGAAAGTACCCCAAACATTACCATTTCCCCCACGCATACTGGTGCCACCAATAATAACTGCCGCGATGACAGTCATTTCATATCCAATTGCCATATTACCCTCAGCAGAAGACAAGCGACCAGCAATAAATATCGAGGAAACAGAGAAACAAGACGAGGCAAATAGAAATGCAAGGATCTTTACGCGCCGAACGGGAACTCCAGCTAGATATGCAGCTCTCTCATTAGAACCAACCGCGCGGACATTGCGACCAAAATATGAGTGACGAAATAACAAGAATGTTAAAATTGCTATCACAATAAAGCAAATAAATGGAATTGGGATTCCGAAGATCGATCCATTCGTAAGTTCTCTAAAGTATTTCGACTGTATCGATAACACCTGTCCATCAGTGTAAATATAGGCAAAACCTAAAAATAGATAGAGCGAACCAAGTGTTGCAATAAATGGTGGAATTTTAATCGCCGATACTAGAATCCCATTGATCAAACCTAAAATTAGCGAAAGGAAAATCACGGCAAGTATGGCGAGACCAATCGTAGTAGAGGGCAGAATTCTAGCTAGTATGATCGAACAGATCGCGATTTGGCCACCGACTGAAAGGTCAATCAAACCGGCCGATATCAGAAGCATCATTCCCATCGCGGCAATACCGGCAAATGCACTTTGAAAAAGAACATTTGAAATATTGCCTGGACTCAAAAATGAAGACGTTAACGCTCCAAGAATCACGCATATGAGGACTAATAAGATCGTGATATAGTTGGCCTTTATAAGAGTCTTTAGTTTGCCTGCTGTAGAAACCCTTTGCTGTTCCCGATTATTTTGATTACCCATAGCACCACCCTCATATTTTACGGATCTCATCGCAATTTGTTTAGTTTGCTCAATGTCGGGCATCTCGATTTCTTTCCATCAATTGCGCTCGCTTCACGAGGGCTCGTTGAGTACTATCCAAGGCGAGGGCGAAAACCAAGAGAGCGCCCAGAGCTACGTACTGATAGAATGAGGAAACATTCAACAAGTTTAAAGATGAATAGATCATTGAGAGGACAAGCGAACCTAAGATCGTGCCAACGAATCTAGGACGCCCACCCATCATCGAGGTGCCTCCCAAAACCACAATGGCAATCGCCTTAAGTTCAAGTCCTGTTGAAATAGTGCCATTCACGATGCCAAGCTGGCTGGCCAGCAATAGACCCGCGATCCCTGTGAGGATGCCGCAAACAATGTAGGCGATGGTAACCACTCTTGCAACACTGACCCCCGAGTCCGCAGCGGCCGCAGGTGCGCTTCCAACTGCAATAACGTGCCTACCGAAAGCCGTCCGATTGAGAATCAGCCAAGAACACACGCCGACAAGAATAAGTACGACAAACGGAACCGGAACCCCAACAATCGCCGTTGTTGAAGCTGATTTGAACGCAGTAGAGGCAATGACGATAGGCGCACCCCCTGTAATGAGTAGAACTAATCCTCTGAAAATTGTCATCGTGGAAAGGGTAGCGATGAAGTCTGGAACCCTAAATTGTGTAACCAACAGAGAATTCCCAAATCCAGCGATGGCTCCTACACCAACTCCGACGGCCACTGCCGATACGGTTCCCCAATTTGCAGCTGCGATGGCTGCCGAACAAGCGATTAGTGCTTGTAGCGAACCAACTGAGAGATCCAGACCGCGAACCGCGATTACAAGAGTTTGCCCAAGACCGATAATACCGAGAATTGCAGAATCGATAAGCATATTTGTGACATTTGCTTGGGAAAGAAAATTCGGCACAAAGATCGCCGAAGTCACCAAAATGACTATAAAGGGGACGAATATACCGAGATTCTGCAGTGTATCTTTTAGGCGTGCAGCCCGTCGTGAAGCACCCTCAGACTGTATGCGATTCTGCTCGATTAACGACTCCGCGAAACCAGTATTTACTGAAGTCATCTTCAACACTCCTTTCTCAAATCTCGACCCACCGCAGCAGATACTATCGAATCTTCATTGAGCTCCGCGCCAGACAACTCAATGAATTTTTCTCCTGCAAAATACACCAAGCAACGATTACAAATTGTTGCTAGCTCGGATGCATCGGAACTCGAGATTATAATCGAGACCCCTATTTGCGAGAGACTCTTAATGAGCTGATAGATCTCAACTTTAGCTCCGACATCCACACCCCGGGTCGGTTCATTCAGGACCAGCACTGGACAGCCTGAGACGAGAGACCTCCCAAGTAAGACCTTTTGCTGATTTCCACCAGAAAGAGATGAAATACGCTGAGCATCATTTGCTACTTTTATATTCATCGATACGCGGAGCTCTTGAAATGCCTGCTTTTCTAATCGGGGAATTGGGATAATCTGATTGAGTCTAGATAGATTCTTTTTCTCTTTTGCAATTAGTGCGTTCTCAAGGACCGAAAGATGCGGAAGGATTCCTTCAGCTTTCCGATCCTCCGAAAGAGTGAAAATCCCATTCTGTATTGCGCTTCTAGGACCAGTAAGTTGAACTACCTGATTATTGATTATAATTTCCCCGTTAAGGACTGGAAGAACTCCAGATAGACACTTGCTTAGTTCAGCTCGTCCCGAGCCGACAAGACCGGCGAGCCCAAGTATCTCGCCGCGATGAAGGGTGAAACTGTGTCGGTGTGGATTTCCTGCAATTTCGATTTCATTTACCTCAAGAATAACGCTTGCGTTTTTTCGTAAACGATCTTCTTTCTGGAATTGTGCAGGCATTCTCCCCAGCATCGCAAGCACAATCGAATCCTCATTTTGCGTTTGCGAAGATGCTTCAAGAACTTTTCGTCCGTCACGCATGACGACGATGTCTGTAGATATTTTAAGAATTTCTTTTAAATGATGCGAAACATAGATTGCTGCTCGACCACTTTCTGCAATATTTTGAATAATTCTATGAAGATTTTTTGTTTCCGCCTCGTTTAACGTCGCGGACGGCTCATCCAAGATAATTAAGCTAAAGTCCAGAGATAGGGCACGCGCAATTTCGACTAGCTGCTGGTCAGCGATAGTCAATGACGATACGGATCTGGAAGGATCTAAATCGAGACCGAGCGTATCGAGCAGCATTTTTGCTCGTTCAGCGCTTTCTGCACGGTTTAGAATCACACCTTTTTTCAACTCATGTCCGAGGAAAATGTTATCTGCAACCGACATGTCTGGGACAAGTCGAAACTCTTGACTCACCACCGCAATACCAGAAGCTTGTGCCTCACTCGACGATGTGAATGTTTGAGTTGTTCCTCTTACCAAAATTCTCCCAGACTGTGGTTTTTCTATACCGCCAAGCATTTTTATAAGAGTACTTTTTCCAGCACCATTTTCACCGACAAGACCCAAAATCGTGCCACGTTTGACCGACATACTGACGTCTTTAACGGCGTGCACTCCCGGATATATCTGATTGAGATTTTCAATCCGAAGGATTTCTTCAATATCCATCCTTGTTCCTCATTCATAGTTCTGTTGCTATTGTCCCCTGATGGGGGCGTCTGCGTCCATCATACAGACGCCCCCTTTTGCGGGACATCAGTTTTGTTTCGCCTTCGATGCGAGGAACTGATCGAGAGATGAAGAATCTACCATCGTGACTGGAAAGAAGATGGTCTTCGTTTTCGAATCATCAAATTCGGGCGATTTGCCATCGAGAATTGCAAGAATTGTCTCTACGGCTTTTTTCCCTTGACCGTATGGGTCCTGAGCAACTGTTGCGCTCATTTTTCCTGACCTGATGAGATCGAGGGCTGATGGCGATCCATCAAACCCGATGAGAACAAACCCGTCAGCAACCGACTTTCCTGCTGTTTCCATTGCACGTTGCGCACCAATAGCAGAGTCGTCATTTGCAGCATAGATGACTTCAAGATCCGGATTCGCGGACAACATGTCCTGAGCTGCCGAAAATCCTCCATCTACCGTGTCATTTCCATCCAAAGACGCAACGACTTCAAGGTTGTCGGACTTTGCAATTGCATCTTTGAATCCGGAAACACGTTCTTCTCCAACAACAGATCCCGCATGAAGCTCAATGACTCCAATCTTGTGTTTACCATCGGTGTCTTTAAAGCGATCAATGAGATACTTTGCAGCAAGTTCGCCACCGTTCTTGTTGTTCGACTGGATGTAAACGTCGTAGTTTCCCCCTGTTCCGATGTCACCGATGACAACTGGGATCTTCTCCGCATGGGCAGCATCGATTGTCGACGGAAGGGCGGATGGTTGCACAGGGGTGATGATCAGTCCTGAGATCCCGCTGTTGATAAGGTCCAGGCTGCCAGACACCTGTTTCGCCTGCTCCGATTTCTGGTCAACTATCGATACCTCAACTCCAGCTTCCTTTGCTCCCGCTTTGACGCCTTCGGCATACGATTGCCAATACGAGTTCTGCAGGTCATAGACGGAGTACCCGAGTTTCAGAGGCTCTTTTTTAACAAACTCAAGCGGAGAATCCGCAGAGTTTTCACTGCCATTATTTCCTGTGTCGGCTCCTGAGGCGCAAGCGGACAACAGAAATAATGGCAAGGCCGAGAACACAGCAATTTTGCTTCGAATCTTCATGAACATCTCCTTTGATATCCAGATTGTTGTTGTTCAGATAATATTGGTCTTTAAACGCCCCGTGTTTGCTTGGGGAGCCAAAAATGTATTGTCATGCAACCCTTGCCAACCAGGTAGCGGAGCAATCTTGCCTTGCGCAGCTTCAGTGGGTTCGTGACTGTACGTCGATACCTCACGAACAACTAGAGGAACTTTCGAATCCGGAGGACACCGGAACGCATGCAGGTGTTTCCTGTGCATGACAAACTTTGGATCCCCGGCCTCGAGGCGCACATAAGATGTCAACTTTTCATAAGATTCAGCCCGCCCAACGGGTAACTCAACATTCGCTGGCCATGCCTCCCCGACTGGCATGCGCTCGAATTCCAGAAGTTCTTCGCCCATAGGATTAACTACATCCGGACAATAGAAGACCTCCATTGAGCCACTCACCACTTCGTAGCTCTCAGTCTTTCGTAGATGATAATGAGAAGCACAGAATTTTCCCGGATGTAGGATCATCAGTTTGTCACAAAGCCCTGAGTATTCCGAGTACTCCGCTGCGCCCAATGGAGCCCCATCTACAGCCGGCTCGTTCAACGACTCAAAGATGATCATCACTTCATACGGATCAGGAGTCCACAATCCATTTTCGAATGCATCGTACTGATCGTCACCGAAGACAATGCCTGCACTATCATTAATCATGTCGTCATCGACTGGGTATCTCAGTGCTTTCGCCAAGCTCGCCGCACTCAGAATCCATTCATCATACTCCCTGCGTGTAATGAAACTTCTGGACATACCGCCTCCAAATCTCGCATGGCACCATCGCCAAGATGAACCGGTTCAACGCTGAACCGGTTCAACTATACGACACCTGCGCCATGTATGTGGCCACTTTGATGTTTCTTTTTGATAACGTCAGCTCTTAAGGCGTCTCAGTAGATCTTCATCGTTGAGTTTCGAACAATAAGCTCCGGGCGGAAGGGTTCGTCTCTCAGTTCGAAGGGCTTATTGAGCAGTTGGCATGCCGCCGCAACACCAATGAGGTACGAAGGCTGGCGGACTGTCGTCAACGGAGGATTCAGCGCCGGCGCAAAGTCAACATCGTCGTAGCCAACAATCGACAGCTCATCGGGCACCAGTATTCCTAGCTCTTGGCAGGTTAATAGAACTCCAAGAGCAGTCATGTCGTTCCCACACATCACAGCCGTAATATCTGGGTTGTCTATGATCTTTCGAGCAGCTTCCCGACCTTCATTCACGGTAAGATCCCGCACAGTCATTTCTATCAGCTGTACGTTCCTGGGTGATTCAAAAGCTGCGATGGCGGAACGTGCTCCTTCCGCACGGCTGGCACACCACGGCACGAAGTGGGGACCGTTAATGAACCCGATTGTGCGGTGCCCTATTTCTAACAGATGCGACATTGCGAGTTTTGCCCCGAGCACGTCGTCTGCTCCGACAGATTCTTCTATTTCACTCCCTCCTCTCCTATGGTCCAGAGTCACGACACCGTAGGTACAGTTACCAAATTCTTCCCAATCTTCAGGCGAATCATAGATTGGCACATGAATAAGCCCATCAACCCCTTGGCTCCGATGCGCCTTGAGGATGCTCCGCTGTCGTTTCTTATCTTGGTGTGTTGAACTTACAAGCATCGTAAGATGTTCTGCCTCAATGACGCTCTCTACGCCCCGTAGTACGGAAGACCAATAGGGATTGCCAACGTCTGGAACCACAACGCCAATCTGTTTCGACCTATGCCCTCGAAGTTGTCCCGCTGCAATCGATGGAACGAACCCCAAACGGTCCATCACATCGCGAACCTTACTGAGGGTTTCTTCACCTACAATTTCGGGACGATTCAGCACGTTAGAAACGGTGCCAATGGATACACCAGCCTCTGCGGCAACTTGCCGTACACCTACAAAGCGGAACCCCGCTTTAGATTTCTTCGGTTCGTTTGAAACCAATGAATGTGGCCTTCCCGGATCCCATACTCTGTGTCACTTCGACACAACACCCATTTTGCCGCACTTTATCGTCAATCTCATGAAGAATCCTGCGGGCACGCGACAGAGTCCTTTAAACCGGATCAGTTTCGCCTAAAACTGCCATATTCTTCACTTGACTGCACGTACAGCAGATGTGTTTTCTCCTTCTACCGACACAACATCTGTCCCAACATACGTCTAGCCGAGCCTGATTCACAGCTAAGAATATGTTCAGCCCTGCGGCGAACAAGCTCCGCTCCGTTAACCCACAGAAATCTGCATGAGTGACATCCCCGAGTCAGGTGAGAACGTGTACGAGGACGGGGAGACTCCCGCACACACAAGTTCGGAACCAATCGCAGCGATCTGAGCGCCGTTATCCGTGCAGAAACGCAGCGGAGGCATCCGAACCGTCAAACCCGCAGCTGCCGCTCGTTCGGTGATGAGTTGCCGCAGACGCGAATTCGCCGAAAAACCGCCGCCGACGACGATGGTGTCGCATCCCGTATCGAGGGCAGCCCGAACAGTCTTTGCGGTGAGGGAGTCGTTGATCGACTCCGAGAATCCCGCGCAGATATCTTCGGCGTTGACAGATTCGCCGCGTTGACGAGCGCCCTCGATGTATCGAGCAACCGCCGTTTTCAGACCGGAGAATGAGAAGTCGTACTTGTGGAGTTCCTTGTCCTTGCCGGCAGCTAGGCCTCGCGGGAAACGGATGGCTTCACGATCGCCGGACTGGGAGAGACGGTCAACGTGGGGGCCTCCCGGATAGGGCAGGTCAAGCAGGCGCCCAACTTTGTCGAATGCCTCTCCCGCGGCGTCATCGAGGGTCCCTCCGAGTTCCTCAATGTCACGCGCAATGTCATTGACGAGAAGGATATTTGAGTGTCCACCAGAAACAACAAGCCCGATGAAACGCTCCGGCAACGGCCCTTCGGCCAGCTTGTCTACCGCAAGGTGCCCGATGACGTGATTAACTCCGTAAAGCGGTTTACCTAGCGAGGAAGCGAGAGCTTTCGCCGCGGAGATCCCGACCGTCAATGACCCAATGAGTCCAGGACCAGCAGCAACGGCGATAGCGTCGACGTCATCCAGGGTCACCTGGGCCTCGTCAAGCGCCGATTCAAGCACCGGGAGGAAGGATTCAAGATGAGCGCGCGAAGCAATCTCAGGGATAATTCCCCCGTACCTGGCGTATTGATCCATCGACGTCGCGGTCCGGTCAACAAGAAGCTCATTCCCACGAACCAGGCCGATACCAGTCTCATCGCAGGTTGATTCAATTCCAAGAACTAGCGGATTACTCACGATCGTCAAGTGTAGATCCGCCTACGCGCATGGACACAACGAGCATCGCGATTCCCGCGACAGCCAATGCTCCAAGCGACCACGGGAACAGCGAATCTGCAACTGCTTTAATCTCAGGTCCACCGACCATCACTCCCCCAATGAGTCCAAGGGAGAGGAGCCCGAACACAATCATCGCGGTCATGGCGATGATGCGGCCAATACGACCCGGTTTTTCTTGAGTGGTATCCATCGATATCCCTTCCGTTCGTCGCACGTTCCGACACATTCCAGGTGAAAGTTTAGTGCCCCGGAGAGATCTCATGTTCAGCGTTCTCGCCACACCGCGTCGTGCTGCACATCAAGAAACCCGGCCACCGCTCGGAGCTAGTCCGAACGATGGCCGGGCCACGTTTCACCAGGAATCAGACGCCTTTGAGGGCAGCCTTTCCAAGCTGACGGTTGAGCGTCGAAATGACATCCAGCGGGATCTGCTTCGGGCAGACGGCCGCACACTCACCAATGTTTGTGCACGAACCGAAGCCTTCTTCGTCCATCTGGTTGAGCATATTGACAACGCGCTTGTAGTTCTCCGGCTTACCCTGAGGCAGCAGCTGAAGGTGCGTGACCTTCGCGGAGGTGAAGAGCATCGCCGATGCGTTCGGGCAGGCCGCCACGCAGGCTCCGCAGCCGATGCAAGCCGCGGCTTCGAACGCGCGATCCGCATCCTGCTTGGGAACGGGGGTGGCGTGAGCATCGGGTGCCGCACCCGTGTTCACCGAGATGTAGCCACCGGCCTGGATGATCCGGTCAAGAGCCGAACGGTTGACAACGAGGTCTTTAATCACCGGGAAAGCCTCAGCGCGCCAGGGCTCAATGGTGATGGTGTCACCATCGTGGAAGGTGCGCATGTGCAGCTGACAGGTTGTCGTGACCTCCGGGCCGTGAGCGATGCCGTTGATGACGATGCCACACTGTCCGCAGATACCTTCACGGCAGTCGGAGTCAAACGCAATCGGTTCTTCACCCCGGGCGAACAGCTCTTCGTTGAGAACGTCGAGCATTTCGAGGAAGGAGGACTCTTCCGAAATCCCCTTCACTTGGTATTCGTGCATTGCGCCGCGATCTTCGGGACCGCTCTGGCGCCAGATCTTCAGTGTCAGGTTCACTTGTAGCTCCGCTGCTTCAGCTCGATGTTGTTGTAGATCAGATCTTCCTTGTGCAGGACCGGCGGCTGATCCTCGCCCGCCCATTCCCAGGCTGCGACGTAGAGGAACTTGTCGTCGTGACGCAGTGCCTCGCCCTCAGGTGTCTGAGACTCTGCACGGAAGTGACCGCCACAGGACTCTTCGCGGTGCAGGGCATCAATACACATGAGTTCGCCCAGCTCCATGAAGTCGGCGACACGGCCAGCTTTCTCAAGGGACTGGTTGAGTTCACCGATGGACTTACCGGGAACGCGGACGTTCTGCCAGTACTCCTTGCGGAGCTCACGGATCATGCCGATGGCCTTCTTCAGGCCCTCTTCGGTACGCTCCATGCCGCAGTATTCCCACATGATGTGGCCAAGTTCCTTGTGGAAGGAATCGACGGAGCGGGAACCGTTGACAGCCATGAGCCGATCGACACGAGCCTGAGCTGACTGCAACGCCTCCACAACATCCGGCGACGACTCGTCGAGCTTGGGAAGGTTAAAGCAGTGAGCAAGGTAGTCGTTGATCGTGTTCGGCAAGACGAAGTAGCCGTCCGACAGGCCCTGCATGAGCGCGGAAGCACCCAGGCGGTTAGCGCCGTGATCGGAGAAGTTTGCTTCGCCGGCAACGTACAGGCCAGGAACGTTGGATTCGAGGTCGTAGTCAACCCACAGGCCACCCATTGTGTAGTGGACAGCCGGGTAGATGCGCATCGGCACCTCGTAGGGGTTGTCACCGGTGATGCGTTCATACATGTCGAAGAGGTTGCCGTACTTGGCGGAAACAGCGTCCTTACCCATACGGCCGATCGCTTCGGCGAAGTCGAGGTAGACACCGCGAGCAACACCGTCAATCTTCGGACCAACGCCGCGGCCCTCGTCGCACATGTTCTTCGCCTGACGCGACGCAATATCGCGAGGCACCAGGTTACCGAAGGACGGGTAGATGCGTTCGAGGTAGTAGTCGCGGTCCTCTTCGGGGATTTCGCGCGGATCCTTTTCGCAGTCCTCGGCTTTCTTGGGCACCCAGATGCGACCGTCGTTACGCAGCGACTCCGACATCAGGGTGAGCTTGGACTGCTGATCACCGTGCTGCGGGATGCAGGTCGGGTGAATCTGCGTGAAGCAGGGGTTACCGAAGTAAGCGCCCTTGCGGTGTGCACGCCAGATCGCGGTTGCGTTGCATCCCATCGCGTTCGTCGACAGGAAGAAGACGTTACCGTAGCCGCCGGTGGCGAGCACAACAGCGTCAGCAACGTGGGTTTCGAGCTTACCGGTCGCCATGTCACGCGACACGATGCCTCGGGCGCGACCGTCGGACACGATGATCTCGACCATTTCGTGACGCGGATGTTCGGTGACGGTACCGGCCGCAACCTGACGCTCAAGCGCCTGGTAGGCGCCGATGAGGAGCTGCTGACCTGTCTGGCCACGCGCGTAGAAGGTACGCGACACCTGGACACCACCGAAGGACCGGTTGTCAAGGAGACCACCGTATTCACGAGCGAAGGGAACACCCTGGGCAACACACTGGTCGATGATGTTCGCGCTGACCTCAGCCAGGCGGTACACGTTGGTTTCGCGGGCGCGGTAGTCGCCACCCTTGACTGTGTCGTAGAACAGGCGGTACACGGAATCGTTGTCGTTGCGGTAGTTCTTCGCAGCGTTAATACCACCCTGCGCAGCAATGGAGTGCGCGCGGCGAGCGGAGTCCTGGTAGAAGAAAACCTCGACGTTGTAGCCCATTTCACCGAGCGAGGCAGCGGCGGCACCACCGGCGAGGCCAGTGCCGACGATGATCACGCGAAGTTTACGGCGGTTCGCCGGGTTAACCAGCGCGGCCTTGAACTTGCGTTCTTCCCAGCTCTGGGAGATCGGGACATCGAGAGGAGCCTTCGTGTCGGCGATCTTCTCGCCTTCGCGATACAGGCCCTTGATTAAGGTGTCAGACATTGTGTTTTAGACCTTCCTCAGGAAATGAACCCGGCAGCAATGGCGATCGGGGGAGCCATGAACATCACGAAGATCACGGCGCCGACGATTCCTGAAAGGACGACCATCAGGGAGCGAGTGGAGGGACGAACCCATCCCAGCGTCTGGAACATCGACCAGAAGCCGTGCGACACGTGGATGCAGGCGCATCCGACGAACAGCAGGTAAACGATGACCAGGAGCGGCGACTGGAACGAGGCGACCATGCGCTCGTACGGCGTCGCGTCGATGGTGAATCCTGTGCGGATTGTTCCGGTGGTGAAGTGAAGGATGTGGAAGACGAAGAGAAGGAAGATGATCACGCCGGACATGCGCATGGTCTGCGCGGCGTAGGCATCCGTCACCGATTTCTTCACAACGTAGCGGCTACGGCGAGCACGACGCGAACGCTTCCACGTGTAGGCCGCGGCAAATAGGTGAATGACGAGCATGAGCAGCATCGCAGCGCGGAACACCCAGATGAACCCACCCTTGGGGAAGATCGGGTAGAACGCGTCAACCTTCAGCCATTCGGCGTAGTGATCGTAGGCTTCTTGCCCCAAGAACATCTTGAGGTTGCCGTAAGCGTGGAAAAGCAGGAAGAGGACGAAGACAAAGCCCGAGATTGCCATCAGCTGCTTAATAAACACACTGGTGGTCCAAGCACGGCGCTTCTTCGTCGCGACATTTGTTGTGGCCATGCCGAAAGGATATCTGCCATCACACACCGAACCAAGGGCCCTTGTTCCCTTCGGCCCAGAATCCGGTGTTCGCGGCTGAGGTTTTCCTTGTTATTCCGCCAATTTTCTTCGTTTTTTCGGGGGACGAGGACGACTGCGCACCCCCTCAATATCGGGTGTGTGCACTCGCGAGAAAAGGAACATTTGTCAATCCATGAGTTGCTAATTTGCTGACACGGCGAAATATCCGTCAAGTCGCACCCAGAGGACGGATCGTAGGGATACGCGTGGAGGTACGAGGAACGAACACGAGGGGTATCGCAGCTCAGCCGCCGAAGAATCCCACGATATTTAGGGAACGCGCAGCTCCGTGAGCGGGTCACGCCACGCCGCCCATGTTGCGGGAATGAGCGCGGCGATGACGGAACCCGCAGCCATACCAACAACCACGGCAACATTGAAGTCCGGAGGAGGAATCACCGCTCCTTGAATCCCAAGCGCTCCGATTCCAATAGCAAATCCCGCGAGCGCACCGATAACACCGAGTGTCCACACCTGAGCGAGAACGAGGCCGACGATTGCACTGCGGCTAGCTCCCAGGGCGCGGCGCCGTCCAAAGTCCTTACGTCGCAGCAGCACAACGGTCCACACAACGATGATCGAGGCCGCACTGGCAGCCGCGAAGGAACCAATGATTAGCGTTCGGTTGGACGCGGTGATCTCCCCGGAAATCGCTGACCTCAGGTCAGCAAGCATCTTGGAGTTTGACACGGTGACGTTTTCGGATGGGACTTCCCGAAGATAACCGCGAACAATCGCGGTGACAACGTCCACATCCTCGGGGCGCGCAGCGCTGACGGCGAGTGCGGCAAGTGGTTCATCTTCACGCATCGGACGCGGGATCAGCAGCATCGGACCCATAACGTCAAGGTGTTCGGGGAGGGAGATGGAATCCGTGACAAGGATTTCCTCGCCGTCGGGAACGAATCGGGCAACGCCGACGCCGGCAGTAAATCCAAGAAGATCCGTTGCGTTCTTTGTTGACACTGCACGCGGGGGAAGCCCTGTCTCATCCGCAAACCCAAGGGTCTCCTCCGGGCTGGTTGTTTCGCCCGATTGAGATGTCTCCGCTTGGTTTAACGCGTTGACCCAATGAGGCATCCGCGTCCCGATATTTCCATAAACCGCTCGGGTACTCACGCGCGCACCTTCTGGATTGACGGCCGCAGTCACATCAGCTGCCGGCCCGAATCCGGTGACCGATTCAATGAGGTCGTAACTCTTGAGGGTTTCCACCAAAGTGGCATTGAACTCCGGCGGGTTGTTCGACACATAGACGTTGATTGTCCGCGGTGACAAGGAATCAACCGTGGACAGTACCGACGCCTGTGCGCCCGCACTCTGCCCGGCTGTGAGAATAACGGAGGCGCTTGCGCCTGCAATAAGGAGGACGAGGATAAGTGAGGTCACCGTCTGCGACCGGATCGACGCAAACACCTCGTACAGCACCGACCGGATCATTGCGCATTCCCCTCGCTCATGTAGGCAGGTACTGCGGAGACGGGTCGCGTGATGGAATCGCTCGCCGCCATGTGCTCCGGTGTCGCGCACGCGCCCTCGTCCTCGTCAATTGCGAGCGAGGGGGCGGAGAGGCTCAGGTGCACGTCGGCGCGTTGGGCAAGCCCTGGATCATGGGTGACGATGATGACCGCGGCCCCTTGGTCAGCCTGTTCACGCAACATTCCGAGGACGACGTCGGAGCTTTCTGCGTCAAGGTTCCCTGTTGGTTCGTCGGCGAAGACAACATCCGGCTGTCCGATCAGTGCGCGAGCGAGGGCAATGCGTTGGGCCTGCCCACCTGAGATCTGCCCCGGTTTGCGATCCAGAGGCACACCAACGTTCATACGTTCGAGGAGTTCGGCGGCTCGGGTTCGCGCGTTCGCGGGGCGTTCGCCTCGGTACAGGCAAGATTCGACGACATTGTCCAGCACAGATCGGGTCGCATCGAGCGCAGCATCCTGGAAAATGAAGCCGAACCTGCTGGCACGGATGCGGGCGCGCTCGGGGTCACTGAGGTTGTCCACGCGCTGACCGTCGAGGACGATCTGCCCCTCGGTGATGCGTGTCATCAGTGCGAGCAGGTAGAGGCGGGTAGATTTTCCACATCCGGAAGCTCCGGTCATTGCGGTGACTGTGCCCGGGTGGAATGTGTGACTCCACCCCTCAACAACGAATGTTCGCGCTGCGGGATAGCGGAAGTTCACGTCCTGTGCGCTCAGCTCACCCACGGGACGCATCCTGTTCACGGGAGGTTTCACCGCCGCCGGAAGTCTCCGGTTTTCCAGGATTTTCCTGCCCTTCTTCGGGGACGAGGACGGGGCTGGTGTTTCCTCCGCTATCTTCGGGGCCATTGGGCGTCTGAATGTTCGTGGATGTTCCTACGCGAAGGGTGACGTCGGCCTCGATTCCTTCGACAACGCTTTCACCCCCGACATTGGCTTTGACTGTCACGGGCTTGATGGCGCCCTCTTTGGTGACCACGGCCGTTGACCCATCGGCGGAGACGACGATCGCGGCGGTTGGCACGATGATGCCCTGTGTCGCGGGAACAACCGTGATGCTTGCGTCAATGTTCTCCGTGCCTTCGACGGGAAGCATTGAACACTGATCCGCGCAGATCGACTGTGCCCCGTCGACTGGCAGCAGCGTCGTCACAGACTCATTCTCCTCGTTCGTCACAACGCCACCGATCAGGGCATTCCATTTCTTGTCCTGGAAGGAAAGAGCAACGTTCATTCCCTCTTCCACCAGGGCGAGCTGACCCTCCGGCAATGTGATTGTGAAGCCCGGTTGAGCGGTCATGAGAGAGAACGCAGGGGAACCCTCTTCAACATGTGCGCCAACAGCGATGTCTTCCCAGGAGATTCGCGCGGGGAGAGTATCGACGAACGCAAGTTCACCCAGAGTAACGACCGGTGTGTCCTCCTGTCCGAGGGTTTTGTGCCAGTAGGCAACTGCGCTCGCGGTGTATGCGTCGAATCTGTCATTCTCATACAGTCCGGCACCGGTCACATGGTTGAGGAAGCGCTTGAGCTGGGCAACGTCCGGTCCGGTATCACCCTCCTGCATGTCCCGATAAGCCGGAACGCTCCCCTGCGCGACAATCGTCGGGGACATGTTGATGGTCATGATGGTGTCCCCCACGTTCACTTGGTCACCGTTTCCGACCTCACGCCCAGTGAGCGTGCCTGACCTGGGTGAATTCACTGCGACACCTTTGGGCCATGTCACGCGGGCTTTCAGTCGGATCGTTCGCTCAAGTGTTCCCTCATGACTTTGTGCGAGGGCATAGGGTGCTGCCTTCGGCAGCGGTGCCGGAGGAGCCAAGAGGACAGCCAATGCCCATCCACCGACTCCTCCAGCACCCAGCAGAAGAACGGAAACCAGTGCGGGAATGAGGATTCGTCGACGCCGAGGAACCCTGTCAGTATTGCGTTCACGCGTCATGTGGGGTCTTCCGTTTCATGTGTGTGTCACCCGACGACACCTTGGTGTTTCCACGCATCGTGCTGTCAGTCCTGGTTCATAGTGCGTACGGACAGGCTTTGAGCAGTTCGTCGTAGCTCATACGACCGGGGTCTGCTCGCCGTGCATCACCGCGTGGATCCCAATCGAACACTCCCTTTGCCAGGGCATCTTCGATGAGCGCTTCCTTCGACGGGATGTCCGGGACAACATAGCCCAGTTTTTCAAGGCATTGTCGAGCGCGATCCTGATCCTCCCATACGAGCTCTGCCCACTCTCGCGTCATATTTGGGAGCGGAGCTGGCGGAAATTTGCGTCGACATTTTTCGTAGTCAGCATCCATCGCATCCACTTGGTCTACGCTGCCCGCACCCATGCGGAATCCGGAATAGACACCCCCCTCATATATCAGCTCCGTGTCCATCCACCCTGCATCGTGCATGCATCGAATCAAAGCTCGATCCGCTTCTAAAGCCGCTTGCTTGTACTCTTCTGCGCTGGTGTATTCAGCGTATTCTGGCTCCTGCTCAACGGAAGACAGCGATTCACCCTGGTCACCTTGAGAGTCACCAGCATCTTTCTCGTGCGCAGCCTGCGGGCCGCTGCATGCGGGGAGCGCGAGAAGAACAACCCCCGCAGCAGCAACCATACGCATCAGCATCCTGGTCATGGCGCTCAACCTTTGTTCCTGGCGGGAAGTACCGAACAAACCCCATCGCATACGATCACATCCCCCCTGGTTTATTTCCTCAAACTTCTTTGAGTCTCACTTTTCCCAACAGCGAATACACCTGAGCCCAACGAGACACCAGCGCAGACGCCCATCATCAGTGAGGCTCCGGTTCAGAATGCATATGGGCACGCGTCAGCAAGTTCCCAATAGGTCATTTTCGACCGATCTGATTGAAGGGCATCACCGCGAGGATCCCAGTCCAAGATCCCCGTTGCAACGGCGTTTTCAATGAGCGTTTCTTTCGATGGAACATTCGGAAGAACATACCCCAGGGCTTTCACACATTCGTAGGTTTCATTCTGTTTTTCCCACGTAATTTCAGCCCACTGACGGGTCATCTTCGGCTGAACTAAGGGATAGAGTTGTTCGCATTCCTTTGTGTCCTCATCGATCACATCCCAGTTTCCGTCCGTGATCTCCGGCCCTTGATAGCCGGCGATCACCCCGCCCTCATACACAAGTTTCATCCCGGACCAGCCCCTATCTTCAAGGCAACGAATCTGATCCTTCATCCATTTCACCTGTGTTTGGTAATACTCTTCACCGCTAGAAAACTCACGTACAACTGACGGTGTGGACGATTCACTTCCGCTTTCCATCGCCTCTGGAGGGGACGAAGTGCATCCGGACATTTCGAAGCACACAACGGCGACAACGAAGGCGGAGACCACGAACGGACGGCGAGACATTTGTCATTCCTTTAACAATTCCTGACGGACATTAAGCCCGACCGGGAATGCAGTAGGCATTCGTCGACAGAATCGAGTTTGGGGTACTCACTCGCCACGGACCCCCACCAGGACGATTCGCCGAAGTCTCTCGAACTCTAGGAGTCAAGTTTCCCGGATAAGACTTTGCTATGGTTGATCCTGGCGCGGTGTGAATTGTTGGCCCAGTCGTCTGCGACCAAATCACTCCGGTTTGATTATGAGTACAGCCTTTTGGCCCACGGGCAACCGCAGCAAAAGCTCCTGGGCCCGTCAAGGCGACAATGCAGACGCCAGTCATAAGCGATGCGCCGATCGTTTGGATGATTCTTTTCATCGTCTTTCCTCCTCTGGAGTCGCCAGCCTCCCCCATCGCCGATGATGATGGAGTAACTGTTAGTCCCCAGATTACAGAAAGAAGGGTTATTCGGAAAGCCCCTAAAAGATCACGAAATGGTAAAGATATTCTATACAGGTGACCGGAGCGAACTAGCGCACCGACGGCGAGAGAGAACGCGCCATCTCAACACCATCTTCTACCGGATGACGGAAATACCCTCGTCGCACACCAATACGTGCAAAACCACAGCGTTCATACAAGCGAATCGCCGAATCATTCGATGCGCGAACCTCAAGGAACATTGACGTTGCCCCTTGAAGCTCCGCATGATCAACCAATGTCTCCATGAGCTGCGAACCGCAGCCTCGTCCTCGTCCCTCGGGAAGAACGCCGATCGTCATGACATCCGCACCATCACCGACGACCTTAACCCCGGCGTAACCCACAACCTCAAGAGGGGAGTCATCATCACCGCTCTCAGGCTCGAGGATGGCGAGGAAATACGCGGAAAAAGGCGAGTCGAGTTCGTCGGCGATCATGCCGGGAGTCCACGGATCCTCGGGGAAGATCACCTGTTCGAGGGCAACAATAATGTCGAGGGCCTCGCGGTCAGCCCGCTCGATGCGAAACCCCGAAGTCACAGGCGCTCGGTCGGTTGGCCCTGGATGTCTGGGCGGCGCAGGTAGAGAGGCTCCGTTCCCAGCAGCGATTCCTCACCGCGTTCAAGCCTGGCCGTAACGATCCGCGACATCACCGCCGGGTCGAACTGGACCATCGGCCCCAACTCAGCGCCAAGAAGAAGCTGCTCCGAATGCGCGGGGAGGCTTCCCGCGGCGACGATCAAGGCACGTTCTTCATGTAAAGAATTCACCAAAGTTTGGGCATCTCCAACTTCAAGGCGACCAATCAGTCGGACATCGTCCACGCCCTCGGCCTCGAAGTGACCCCAGTACAGTTCCTTGCGACGGGCATCCGAGAGCGCAACCACCCGAGTCCCCGGGGCCAGCAAGTCCAGAGCTTGACGGGCAATGACATCCACACTGGACACGCCGTACACGGGTACCCCCACCGCGTGAGCCGTTACTCGCGCAGAGACCAAACCCGCGCGCAAACCCGTAAACGGGGCAGGTCCCGTCCCCACGTTGACGCGCGTAATGCCGGCCTTCGCGGCCTCCTCGGGCAGACCCGCATCTGCCAGTGCCTCGCGGATCAGCGGAGTGATCGACTCCGCGTGATGGCGCCCCGACTCGTTACAGGAACGCCCTACGACCTTGCCGTCGCGCACAATTGCGACACTTGTTGCAGCGGAAGTATCCAGACACAGTTCAATCACAAGTAGAATCCTAGTTCTTTGAGAGAAAATCTCCGCGCACACATGACATACCGGCGACTCAACGCGGCGTGAACCTGCGCGCCACGTGCGCACGCTCGCACAACGACCACGGGCGCCCCTCAGTGAAGAACCCGGACATTCAGGTCCGAGGCCCGCGCCGCATCCTCAAGCTCGTGGCCCCAACGAATGCCAAAGGGGCGCAGCACGATCGTCCGATGACCGTCGTCCATCGCTTCAAGGTCAATCGCGCCGTCACTGACCGTGGCCACGCCACCGATCGGCCGCTTCACCTCAATTTCCAGGCGCTGATCAGACAGAGCTTCCGTTTTGCCCTCTCCCCATTCAACAACCGTCACAGCCTCATCCAAGCTGGAATCTAAGTCCAGGGTCTCTAAATCTTCAAGCGACGTAATTCGGTACGCGTCCGCGTGGATCAGCGCCGGACCATCCCCCAACGGCGGATGAACCCGAGCAACAATAAAGGTTGGGGACGACACTCGTCCTCGTACATTGAGGCCCTCACCCAAGCCCTGCGCGAAAGTCGTCTTCCCTGCCCCCAACTCACCCTTGAGCATGAGCAAATCACCTGCGCGCACGCTCGCAGCCAGGCAGCGCCCCAACAAACGAGTCTCGTGGGCGTCGGCGGTATCCACTTCAATGATGTGCGACTGCTCGGTCATGACTTCCTCTCACTCATACGGTCCATCACGTCGATCGCGCCGTCATCTCGTGGCATATCGCGGCCCTGGTCGAGCCTATCGGCAATCGCTCCCGAATATGTCCTGGGAACGCGCTCGCCCAGACGAGATACGACCTCGTAACTGATTGTGCCCGTCAGGTCCGCCCACTCATCAGCGTGGGGGATCAACGGATCCGCCGTGGAATCACCGAACAACACCGCAAGGTCACCCACACGCGCAGGCATCTGACCACTGCGGACGCTCGGAAGACCTTCCTCTCCATCGGCCGGTCCCAGATCCACGATGAACTGATCCATGCACACGCGCCCAACAATGTGCGTCCGTATTGGGCCGTTTAGTGAAATAACCGTCACCGGACCCGTGTTCGACGCCGCCCGCAGCACCCCGTCCGCATAGCCGATCGGGACCAGCCCCAGCCATCGACGGCCATGCGCACGCCACGTTCCTCCGTACGAGGCCGGGGCTTCGTCCTCGGTCACCTTGACGCTGGTCAACGGCGCACTCAGCGTCATCGCCGGGCGCAAACCCAACTCAGCGGACGTCGCGACCGAAGGGTCGGGGCTGAGGCCATACACCCCAATACCTGCACGAACCATGTCGTAGTGAGTCTCGGGATGCCAGAGGATTCCCGAGGTTGCAGCCAAGTGCCGGATCTGAGGACGCACCCCCGCCTGGGCAAGAATCTCTAGGCCCTGCTCGAAAATCTCCACGTGCCTGGCGGTCGATGCATTCCCCTCGTCCGACGGATCATCCGCCCTCGACAGGTGACTCCACGCACCGACAACGTCAACAAGCCCCGCGTCCTGCGCCATGCGCACAGCCGACGCTAACGCTGGGACATCCGCCAAGGTTGAGCCAGCGCGCGACATGCCCGTATCGATCTTCACGTGAATACGGGCCTTGATTTGCGCACTGTTCATTGGGGAGGCATCGTCCTCGTCCCTCTCACGCAGAGCACGCACCGCCTGACAGATTTCCGCCAGAGCCCACGTCCAGGACACCGACAGATCAATGTCTGCTGCAATGGCGGCCTGCCACTGATCCCCAGGCCGAGCAATCCACGCAAGAATCGGTGCATCCTGTCTGCGGATTCCCGCCTCGTCGAGCCCTCGCCGCAGTTCCAGGGCCTCCGTCAGCTGGGCAACCCCCAACCAATCCGCCCCCGAATGCAGCGCCGCGAGCGCAACGGGAAGCAATCCGTGACCATACGCATCGGCTTTGACCACGGCGAGTTGCTTCGCAGACGGGGCCGCACGCCTGAGAACCTGAAGATTTGCTTCGATTGCGTCAAGGTCCACGTGTGCCCTCGACGGGTAGCCTTTGGGGTCAAAGGTGGCGGATGCGTAGTCGTCGCGTTGCTGGGTCACCCGACCAGTATCCCACCACGTGTGGGCTTGCCGCGCTGTCTGCCGCTGTATCGGTTTCATTTCATGCTCGAGGCATTAAGGCACGCCAGAAAGCGCATCTCTGAAGACCCGACAGGTTCCAACGGCCCAATCGCGGCCAACAGATCGGAACGAACACAACCTCTGTCTGTGATTGTCGGACAAAAACGTCACAATGAAAAGATTCGCTGTCACACAAACGACCGAAAACCCCCACATTTCACCCGATCCGCGCCAAAAACGTCACAACGAAAAGATTCATTGCTACGCAAACGGCAGGCACCTCGAAACCGCGGTCCGCAAGCGCCGACCGTCACGCCTTCCACCGTGACGAAGCCGTGGTTGTGAGTGTGACCGTGACTGTCACCTCAGGAAAATGGCGGCGTATTCCAATGCTCGACCTCGTGGCACTCCCGCCTGAGGTGCCACGGTCAGAATCCACGCAAGCAAACGGTCCCTCAAGACGTCGGGGCTAAGCAGATCGTTCCAATTCACATGGAACACTTTGTAGCCTTGATTCTCGATGTCTGTTTGGCGTTCCATTTGCTTGTGTGTTGCTCGGATAAATTCACCCTCTGTTCGCCCCATCTTCGCGACGCCGTCGAATTCAATGACGATGCGAAATTCCGGGAAAGCGAAGTCAGCGAAGTACACACCGCGGTCCCCTCGGATGCGCAGTTGTGGCCTCATGCTCTGGGGAAACAACGTCAAGAGGACCGCCGCGAGGACACATTCACCGACACTCTCGAAGAGACCCGATGCGCTCGTCATGATTGTCCGCGCCTGATTGCCGTTTCGTAGGCGTTGCCTGTGAGCTTCGTACTCGTCAAGTCGAGCAAGGAGTTGCTCGCGCACCTCTTTCTCGCGTCGAAGCGATTCCTTCATGTCGAAGCGGTTAAAGCGTGAAAGTGAGCGAAGAATCTGGGATACCGCGACGAAAGCATGGAGGCCAGGTCGTGTCAAAGCCATGAGCACGGCGGTTTCCTCGCAGCTATCAACGTACAGACAATGATCCACCCCGTTGCTCCGGTCATCGAACGCATGGACACCGACGTCAAAGCGAGATACAGATGGAACCGTAGGCGGACCCACGACTATCCGCCTGGGTGTCACCGACATGAGTGTGCTGGCCGGGACACTCATGAATGTGCATTGACGAGTACGAGCCTCAATGATTCCACGGGGAGTCTGAATCTGATACAACTCGATGGGACGAATACGCCCCTGTGAACGAACGGTGACGGGCGGGTTCTTCTCCCACTGCCCGATACCGTGAATGATCAGCGCTGATTCATGTGTAAACGTGATCGGGGCGATGGCGGTGGAGTTGACTGCAATAACTCGCGCTGTGTTGATTGTTTGGCGGATCATCCAGTCTGGCTGGGTGAATTCACCGTCCTCAAGTTCAAGGATGGTACGCCTGGTAATCGGCACGTACGGACATGTGAGTTGACCGCGTTGTTTCTTATTGAGTACCCGTACTCGTGACGCAATTCCCTTCATCCACCGATCGTTGACTGTGGTGTTGACCGTACACAAGGACACGCAAACGACCTGTGCATCGCGGCCTTAAAAGTGAGCGCTGTGGAGAACACGCTCGTCCTCGTCAATGAAGAGGACATGGGGGAGGTCACCTGGTTCGGTCACGCAAGGAGGCCACCGATGACCGAGGGAATCTCGCGCGCAATGTCGAGCGCCGCGATAGGGCCGCCGGCTGGGCCGTGGCGTAGAGCTGCACGTTTGCCGGCTTCGGCGTGAATCCAGACGCCGGCCACCACGGTGTCCATGAACGAGGACGAGGCCGCTCCCCCTCCCCACGAGGCCCCTTCCGATTCTGTTGGGAACGAGGACGAGGCGCCTGCTGAGGCCAGCGACGACGAATCATCAGCGGACTGCGCTGACTGCGACGAACGGGCTGTTCGTGCCCGCCACCCGGCGAGGAGACCAACGAGAACTCCGGCGAGGACGTCACCGGCTCCTGCAACTCCGGTCCACCCCAGCCCCGGTCCAACAACCTCAAGAGTGCCGTGAGGAGAGGCAATGTATGTGTGTGAACCTTTAAGCACCGTGATCGCGCCGGTGTGTTCGGCGAGCATTCGCGCGGTTGTTACAGGATCGGCGTCAACGTCAGCTCGGCTGGTGCGTTGCCCAAGTGCGGACGCGAGTCGGGCGGCTTCACCGGCGTGGGGCGTGAGCACCGCAGTCTGGAGGGCCGGAGATGCTGACGGTTCCTCGGGCGGATTCGCGGTCCCGGCTGCACGGGCGGTGTCGAGGGGACGGGCCTGCACCCACGAAGGAACCACGCTCAACGCTCCGGCGTCAACAACCAGCGGTAGCTGCGATTCCAGGCAGAAGGTTGCCAGGTCGGTGGCTGCGTCAACCCGATCGTCATCCATGCCGGGGCCGATGAGGCCTGCCTGTATTTGGCCACCGGAAGTGACGATCCCCGGGTGACTTGTCAGAACCATGCGCTGAATATCAGCGGGAGCGTCGAGCCGGATCATTCCTGGCCCCGCAGCTTCGGCTCCTGCGCATGCCAGCAGCGCGGCACCCGGGTACGTGACTGAACCCACGACGAGGCCCGCAACGCCGCGCGTGTACTTGTGGTCGCGTTCGCCGGGGACGTTCAGTATGTGCCGAAAACGCACGTGATCCACAGAAACGAACTCGTCAAGAGAAGACGCATTCCCCTTACTGCGGCGGACCCTCACACCGTCAGTCATACCGACCTCTCACCATCTACCTCGACTCCATGAGTATCCGTGCTCACGGTATTCGTCCCAGGAGTGGCTCGACCGTATCGGCACGCCACCTCAGTGACGATTTCATCACGAATATGACGAAGAACCTCCGCTGGCAAGTCTGGGGTTTCGGCAATGTCAGCCTTGTGAGCCGTCACAATCTCTTCGCTGAAATTCCGAGCAAAACGCCCATTTGACCTATCTTTAACGGGCAGCGCCGAATACACACTTTCGACCGAAGAACGCACAAGATCCTCATTGACACTCCACGTCTCCCTCAGAATACGCACGACAATTTCAGCGACCTCTCCAGGCGTGTAATCTGGGAATTCGATGACGCGCGGCACACGGGAACGCAACCCTTCGTTTGCATCAAAGAACTGTTCCATCGAATGCGTGTAGCCGGCAAGAATACACACGAAACGGTGACGGTCATTCTCCAAACGTGGCAGCAGAGTCTCAATTGCCGCACGGCCGAAATCACGGGGACTATCAGGGACATAGAGGTTGTAGGCCTCGTCGATGAAAAGGACCCCACCCATCGCTTCGTCCACGGCACGCGTCGTGTTCTCTTCGGTGTGTCCAATGTAGGAGCCCACGAGTGAGGATCTGTCTACTTCTTTCACCGTGGGATTATCCAGAATCCCCAGAGAATTGAATATTTTCGCAACAATGCGGGCAACGGTGGTCTTGCCTGTACCTGGGTTGCCCGCAAAAACCATGTGGTAGGAGCGCCCTTGCGTGGTGATGCCTTGATTCTCCAAGGCTTTATTCGCCATCGTTTCTTTAACCATGTCACGCACAGCAGTCTTCACTGAATCCAGGCCGATCATCCTGTCCAGCTGCCCCAGGAGTTCGTCCAAAGTATCGGCGCGTGAGCCCTCGTGTCCATCCGCGTAGGCACGAATATCATCGGCTGTGATCATGGAAATATCGAGTCCCTCTGGGGAAATTCCAGACTGCATCTGTTCAATGAGCCGGCTACTCATCACCTGAATCAGAGAGTCATTGAGATTGCGCACCCACCGGCCATTCGACCGGTCCGAGGACGTGTGGTACTTCGCTTTGACAGTGCGCTCGTACGTGTCAGCGTCGACGGAGTAGCTCCGCGTGGCCAAGTCACGCAGACCAATATCAACGATCTCGTCAGAGGTATAGTCCTCGAATAAGAAAGAGTTCGGCAAGCGAGACCGCAGGCCGTCGTTGAGGCGCAGGAAGTCCTGCATCTTGTCCGTGTAGCCGGCGAAGATCACGACGATGTCGTCACGGTGATTCTCCATGTACGCAATGAGTTCATTGATCGCTTCGGTACCGAAATCATTGGGTCCGCCGTCAGCCAACGAGTATGCCTCGTCAACAAAAAGGACTCCGCCGCGAGCTTTTTCCAAGGCGGCGCGAGTGTTCTTCGCTGTCCCACCGATCACGTCAGCGACGAGGTCTGAGCGTTGCACCTCCACAAAAGTATCCGACTCAATCGCGCCCGCACGGTGAAGAATTGTCCCCAGCAGCCGCGCGACCGTGGTCTTTCCGGTACCTGGGTTGCCCAGGAAGAGGCTGTGCATCGTCGGCATCTGTGCGGGCAATCCCTGATCTTTACGCAGCTGGTTAAGTTTGACCACTGCAATGAAATTGCTGATCTGTTTCTTCACAGAGGCCAAGCCCGTGAGGTTATTCAGAACCTCCATCGGGTCGCTGTCAATTGGCGAGGCTCCCAGCACTGGCTGATCTGCTGGCTGGGCACTGTCCTCCCACGTGCCCACCCCCTCAGTTTCGACTTCCTGGGCAACCACGCTTGATGTCTGCTGTCCTTCGAGGACATACTCCAGGCGGATGTCCACCGATGCTTCTTCATTGTGTCGCAGGATCACCGGGCCGGGCAGATCGCCACCATTGATGCGTGTGAAGCCTCCCTGAGCGACGACAGTAAAGTTCTCAACTTCTGCCTCGATGTGGTCGATAATTGCCTGCGCATCATCAGTGATGACCATTTCAGCACTGTTTGCACTGTTGGGAATGAAGGTTGTTATTCCATCGGCTGTCACCCGACCGCTACCAACAGCTTCCAAGTGCACTATGGAACTATCTGTGAACGTGGCGCGGCCAGCATTCAACACCCATGCCAGAGCACTATTTGTTGCTGTTACACAGGAGGTTTCGTCAATGCTGAGAATCCCTCCTCCTCTGAGGGTAGTGTCCGGGATAATCGTGGAATCGCGAATCGTGGCATCACTGGAGTTTTGTAGCAAGATTGAATGATAGTTTTCCCCATAACTATCCAAACCAATCGAAACGTTATCCAGCACAAGGTTCCCGGAATCGACCGTCAGAGCACAACAATCTTCGGACCCATACAGCGATAGGCACCGAAGGGTCGCTTTCTTCCCCTCCGACACTGTGATTGAAAAATTCAGGGTTACTTCGTCTGAGCTTCCGACTCCCTCGATGGTGCAATTAGGTGGAGCGATGAGAAAATTGCCGTCCGACAGATAATAGTCACCTGGCGATAGGCGGAATACGTCATCTTTCCCCATCAACGGGAAGTATGCGGGCGAAAAGAAATCCATGTCCGGAGTAATGTTCCAGGTCTTTGGTACTCGTTGCCCCTGGGCCTTTTCTACCATCACAGCATCAGGAACACGAACTTCACTGTTTTCCCACCACACAGAGGGACGCACCGTTGCATCACTGGATAACTCGTGAATGATCAGCGTGGAATCTCGACAGAAGCACTCAACTACCTCACCACCCTGCACGACGATGGTGTGGCAGTAGATATCAGCACCGCTTTCGGCCACGATCATGCGCTTACCTGGCAGAACAGTAAAGTCTATCCTGCCGTGTCCACGAACTCGGCTCCCACCCGAGGCCGTGAGAATTGACAGAGAGCTGTCAACGAAGGTCACATCCGAACTCTTACTGATGCTCACGGGCCCCAACGAAGACTTCACGACAGATGCCGTGGCCTGTTCCAACGCCATCGCGTTCTGATTCGTTGACACGGTGACGGCATCAAGGGACAGCGTCGAATTCTCCGCATAAATCGCCGGGTACGCCTCCTCACTCTTGTGGGCAATTGCCACATTGAGGAGGAGCATATTCCCTCCGCGTAACGTCACAGCATTATCATTAAACACGTCAAGCGTCAGGTTCCTTAACTCACCCTGACCGTGACTTTGCCGAACCGCAAATTGCAGCACAGTTGCGGGACCAACACCGTATAGACCTCTCCCTTGGAGATCAACGACACCACCGGACACCCGGTAAACTCCCGCAGTGAGCGTCAGGTAGTGTCCCTCTGGTGTTTGAGCTAGGGCCCTCTCGAAGATATCTGGCGACACGTAGTTCACTGCCATGACACTCCTTCATTCTGTCACCGCCGAGTGTGACGACCTCCAAGCGCACACAGATATTCAGCAAGCTTGCGGCTCCATCTCAGTATATCTCCCCACAGTCATGCCAATAGCATCTGACCTGTACTGAGCAAGAGGACCTGAGGAAAGCGCTGGCATCACCCAAGGAAAGAAACCATCCGGGACCCTCGGCAATTACCCGGCAGCGTCGATCCCTTTCGCAACACCGGCGAGGACGGCTCCGATGAGCACACAGACAACGCCGCCCGCAGTCCACAGGAGCTCACGCTTGGTGCGAGTTTCTCCGAGCCACCAGATGCCCAGAGGTGTCGAAATGAGGATGCCGAGCTGGGTGAGTGTGAAGCCGGAGGCAACACCGACCCGCGCTGAGCCAACCTGAAGCAGGACCACGGCGATGCACCAGATGATGCCGACGCTCATGAGTGTGAGGGTGTTAAAGTTCCGAATTTTCAGGGGCTCACGCGCCGTGGATCCCACGGGAGAACGCAGTGCGTGAAGCCCGAAGTAGCCGAAGCAGTATGACGTGTAGCCGATTGCCTGGGGCAGGAGGATGGCCGCGCCCTCGACGCCGAACCAACGTCCAATGAGAACGTAAGCAACCAGGCCAATCGTTGACGTGATGAGCAGCCGAGTGCCTCGCCCCCAGTCAAGGTCGGACGCTTGGGAACCGGCCTCGGTGCGAGACACCAGCCAGATACCCGCGCTCAGCAAGATAATCGAAAGAACTCCAACGGGGAGGGATAACCCGTTTCGCCACTCACCAAAGAGAAGGATCCCGGCCAGGGACATCAACCCCAGCTGCCCACCCGTGGTGATGGGGATGGTTCGTGAAACCCCGAGCACGGCAAAGCATGTGAGCTGTTCACACAGGCCCCAGCCGAGAAATAGTCCGGAAATCAACGCCACGGCGACGTCACGCAGATTCCAGTTCACGTGAAGGAACGGCGTGATCGCAGCGGCGGTCAACAGGCCACCGGACACCACTCCGAGGATGCGTTGGCGGTCCGACGCCTGGATTTTCCCAATGAATGTTGTCTGAAGTCCAAACAGGATGGACGGAAGGACAGCGAGGAAATAATCCAGAGCTGTCGGCGCAGTCGCGCTCACTCGACCGTCACAGACTTGGCCAGGTTACGCGGCTGATCCACATCCAAGCCTTTCGCGGTCGCCAGTTCGCAGGCAAAAATCTGGAGTGGCACGACGGCCAGGAGCGGAGCGTAGAGCGTGGGAACCTGGGGAACTCGGAAGACAATTTCAGCGAATTCATCCACCGAGGAGTCTCCCTCTTCCGCCACGACGATTGTCCGTGCTCCGCGAGCACGCACTTCCTGAATGTTTGCCAGGACCTTGTTGTGCAGCTCAGGGCGACGCGGCGTCGGCACGATGATGATCACAGGCTGACCTTCGTCCACCAGAGCAATAGGTCCGTGCTTGAGTTCGCCAGCGGCAAATCCTTCGGCGTGGATATAGCAGATTTCTTTAAGTTTCAGTGCGCCTTCGAGGGCAACGGGGAATCCGACGTGACGGCCCAGGTAAATGACCGAGGTCGCATCAACCATCGTCCGTGCGAACTGACGCACCGTTTCACCCTGGTCAAGGATCTGCTGAATTTTCCCGGGAACCTCGCCGAGCTTCTCCATGTAGTCCGCGACCTCGTCGGCGAACTTATTGCCACGAACCTGAGAGAGGAACAGGCCAAGAATGAAGCAGGCGGTGACCTGCGCGGTGAATGCCTTCGTCGAAGCGACGGCAATCTCCGGGCCGGCGTGGGTGAGGAGCACAGCGTCGGACTCGCGAGAAATCGTTGACCCCGGGGTGTTGACGATGGCAACGACTTTCGCTCCCTGCTCACGAGCATGACGGATCGCCATGATCGTGTCCATTGTTTCACCCGATTGGGAGATTGCGACAACCAGGGTTTTTTCTGTGACCACGGGGTCGCGGTAACGGAACTCGCTGGAGAGTTCGACCTCCACGGGGATGCGGCACCAGTGTTCAATCGCGTAACGCGCCACCTGACCGGCGTATGAGGCGGTTCCGCAGCCAATCATGACGATCTTGTCGACGCTGCGTAGGACGTCCTCGGAAATGCGTAGTTCGTCGAGGGCGAGGCGCGAATGGGAGTCGAGACGATCGGCGAGGGTATTGGCCACGCCCTCGGGCTGCTCGTTAATCTCCTTGTCCATGAAGGTGGGCCAGCCGCCCTTTGTTGCACGATCGGACGTGAAGTCGACCTCGTACTCTTTCAGGGGCACGCGCTGTCCGCTCTGATCGAGGACAGTGACACCCCGCGCGGTGACGGCAACGATCTGGTCCTGATCGATCTCAACGGCGCGGGACGTGTGTTCAACGAAAGCGAGGACGTCAGACCCGAGGAAGTTCTCGTTTTCACCCAGGCCGATGACCAGCGGTGAGGAACGGCGAGCAGCAACGATGATGTTGGGGCAGTCCGAGGTCACGACCAGCAGAGTGAATGTGCCCTCAAGACGGGCCGTCACCTGACGCATTGCAGCGATGAGACGCGCCCCCACACTGTGAGTGTGTTCATCGGCGCCGTCGATTGTGCCGTCCCATTGAGGAGTCTCGGCGCAGTCGTAGGCCTCCTGAATGAGATGAACAACGACTTCGGTGTCAGTCTGAGAGGAAAACTCGCGACCGCTGGCCTGAAGCTGGGCGCGCAGGGCATCTGCATTTTCAATGATCCCGTTATGCACCAGGGAGAAACGCCCGTCCGGGGTGGAATGGGGATGCGCATTTGCCACGGTCGGACGACCGTGCGTTGCCCACCGGGTGTGTCCGATACCCGCGAGCGCATCCTCGGGGTGACCCGCATCGATGGCGTCCTGGAGGTTGACCAGTTTACCGACGGCACGGATGACGTCGATTCCGTTGTCATTCGCCAACGCAATACCCGCCGAATCGTATCCGCGGTATTCCAGGCGAGCCAGGCCCCCCATGACAACTTCACGAGAACGCTGAGCCCCGATACAGCCCACATGTCCAACAATTCCACACATGGGGTCTATTTCAGCACACCCTTCAGCCGGTGACACGATTATTTCTCACTGCGTCAGGCGTGTCGCTTCACTCACAGAGAATTTCACGAGCTGCCACCCGATACGCCACAATAAGATCGTGACCGTTGACGCTGGAGATGAACTACTCAGCCCGTACACGCTCTTCGAGAGATCAGCGTGGGACCGGCTTGGGGCAAAAACTCCCCTGCCGCTCACCCAGGATGACATCGACCGGATTGCCTCGCTGGGTGATCCCATTGACATGAGCGAGGTCGATGCGATTTACCGTCCTTTGTCCGCGCTGCTTCAGGTCTACATCGAAGGAGCCCGCCGCACCGCCCGCGAGCGCCACGCTTTCCTCGGTGAGTCCCCTCATGAGCGTGTTCCTTTCATCATCGGGATCGCCGGGTCCGTGGCTGTGGGCAAGTCTACGGTTGCGCGTCTTCTCCAGCTGCTGCTTGATCGATGGCAGTCGACTCCGCGCGTGGATCTGGTGACAACGGACGGGTTCCTCTATCCCAACAGCGTGCTTGAGGACAAGGGAATCCTTGCGCGCAAGGGTTTCCCCGAGTCCTATGACCGTCAGGAACTCATCCATTTCCTTGCCCGCGTCAAGGCCGGGAACGAGGACGTCCCCGTTCCCACGTACTCTCACGTTCTCTACGATGTGGTTCCCGGGGTGTTTCACCACGTACGTCGCCCCGATATTCTCATTGTCGAGGGCGTCAACGTCCTTCAACCTCCCCGAACACTCCCGGGGACCATTTCGACTGCTGTGTCCGATTACTTTGATTTCTCAATCTACGTGGATGCCGACGAAGCCCACATTGAGCAGTGGTATGTTGATCGTTTCCTCAAGCTCCGCCAGACAGCGTTCTCACGTGAGGACTCATTCTTCCGCACCTACGCAGGATTAACGGACGTCGAGGCAGAGTCAACAGCCCGGATGATTTGGGCGGCGATTAACCTGCCTAACCTCAGGGAGAACATTCTGCCGACACGTGAGAGGGCAACGATGATCTTCACCAAGGGTGAGGATCATCGCGTCGAATCCCTCTACTTGCGTAAGGAATAGCCTCACTGACGCGCCCGCAGACGGGTGGGTGGCCGCCCCAGCGCGGAGCGTTCGCGTTAAATCGCGAGGTTCTCCTTGACGACGTCGGCCAGGCGCGCTGCCACAGCATCAGCCTGATCCTGAGTTGCCGCTTCAACCATGACGCGAACGAGGGGCTCCGTACCGGAGGGACGCAGTAGAACTCGTCCCGTGTCTCCCAGTTCGGCCTCGGCTGCGGCAACCGCGTCGGCAACAGCCGCGTTCTGAGCAGCGGCATAGCGATCAACGCCACCGACATTGATCAAGGTCTGCGGGAGTCGTTTGATGAAGTCTGTCAGTTCCGCCAGGTTGCGTCCGGATTCTTTGACCATGCGGGCGATGAGCAGGGATGAGAGGATTCCATCCCCCGTGGTTGCATGGTCGTGGGCAATGATATGACCGGATTGTTCCCCGCCGAGCGCATATCCCCCGCGAAGCATTTCCTCAAGGACATAACGATCCCCAACGGCTGTTTGCACGGTCTGGATGCCGGCCTCACGCATGGCAAGAATCAAACCGAGATTCGACATGACGGTAACAACCAGAGTGTCGTGAGGAAGTGCGCCGCGATCGCGGGCGTCAAGGGCAAGCGCTCCCATGATTTTGTCACCGTCAATGAGGGTGCCGTTGTGGTCAACAGCGAGGCAACGGTCCGCATCCCCGTCGTAGGCAACACCGAAGTCTGCTCCGGAAGCAACAACGGTTTCTTGCAGTTCCTCGGGGTGTGTGGACCCGCAGTTGAGGTTAATGTTGCGCCCGTCAGCTTCAGCGTTAATGACAACGGTTTCAGCGCCCAACGCTTGCAGAGCCTCCGGTCCGAATGCGCAGGCGCCACCGTTGGCGCAGTCAACGGCGATGCGTAGACCGGAAAGGTCGGTGCCCACGGACTCAACGAGGTGGTTGATGTAGGACTTTTCCGCCCACGTCGGTTCCTCGGTGACCTCGCCAACGGCTGCACCGGTGGGACGATCCCAGTCCTGGCCAACGAGGGATTCGATGTCGTCCTCGACTGCGTCGGGGAGCTTGTAGCCGCCGCTGGCGAAGAATTTGATGCCGTTGTCGGGCATGGGGTTGTGGGATGCGGAGATCATGACGCCCAGGTCAACGTCCTGCGTTGAGGCCGTCAGGTGGGCCACCGTTGGCGTGGTGACAACACCGATGCGCGTGACATCCATGCCGGCGGAAGCCAAGCCTGCGGCAAGTGCATGATCGAGGAACTCACCGGAGATTCGGGTATCACGACCGATGATCGCACGCGGTTTACGCCCTTCATCCGTGTGGGCGTCAACGACGCGTCTGGCAGCCGCTTCTCCAAGGTTGAGTGCAAGCGTTGCTGTCAGGTCAGCATTTGCCAGTCCACGCACACCGTCCGTGCCGAACATCCTGGGCATAGTTTCTCCTTGTGATCCTGTGAATCGTTCCCGGTGAACGTCACCTTCTCATCACATTCCATCAGTGACGAGGACGAGTTGCGCTGCGTCAACTGCCTCCTAGGCTACCCGTTTGGGGAGCCTGCGAACTTGCGACACTGAGCGTTTTCTTCACACATGTGTTTCTTCACGCTGTCGTACAGCACGGTGCCCCGTCCTCGTCAATCATCGACGAGAACGGGGCACCGGGCAAAGGCAACGAAAACTGCGAGTTCGATCAGCGCTTCGAGTACTGAGGCGCCTTACGGGCCTTCTTGAGGCCTGCCTTCTTGCGTTCGATCGCACGAGCGTCACGCGTGAGGAACCCGGCCTTCTTCAGAGCAGGACGGTTCGCGTCGCGGTCGATCTCGTTGAGGGCGCGGGAAATTCCCAGGCGCAGCGCGCCGGCCTGACCGGAGATGCCGCCGCCGTTGATGCGGGCGATGACGTCGAAGCGGCCGTCAAGGTCAAGCAGAACGAAAGGCGACTTCACGAGCTGCTGGTGCAGCTTGTTCGGGAAGTAATCCTCGAGTTCGCGGCCGTTGATTGTCCACTTGCCGGTTCCGGGAACCAGGCGGACACGGGCAACGGCCTCTTTACGGCGGCCAAGGCCCGCGCCGGGCGCGGTGATGGACTGACCCGCACCCTGGGGAGCGGTCTCAGTTTCGGACGTGTACGAGCTGGGGACGTTTTCTTCGTCCAGCTCGATTTCAATGGATTCGGTGGTCTCAGCCACGGTTCTCCTCAATGCTTTTCAAAGGTGCTTGGAGCCGAAGCTCACTGAGCAACCTGGGTGATTTCGTAGGGAACCGGCGACTGGCCGGCGTGGGGATGCTCAGCACCGACGTACACGTGCAGCTTCTTGAACTGCTTGCGGCCGAGGCTGTTGTGGGGAAGCATTCCGCGGATTGCCTTCTCAACGGCGCGCTCCGGAGCTTTCTCCATGAGTTCGCGGTACGGCGTGGCGGTGAGACCACCGGGACGGCCGGAGTGACGGTAGGCGAACTTCTGCTCAAGCTTCTTACCGGTCAGGACGACCTTTTCCGCGTTGATAATGATGACATTGTCGCCCATGTCCATGTGAGGGGCGAACGTCGGCTTGTGCTTCCCACGAAGGATCGCAGCAACTTGTGCTGCAAGGCGTCCGAGGACGACGTCGGTGGCGTCAATGACGTACCACTTCTTGTCTGCGTCCCCAGGCTTGGGTGAATAGGTGCGCACGGGCGTAACCTTCAATTCTGTCGGTCATGGAGCGCCGCCTCCTGTTGCGGAAGGGCACTCGCGATTCATACGTTTCGCGCGAGGCATCAGCGAGCGTCTCCGCAGCGAGTGGGAAACACCGCGGGGCTGCTAACGCACAGCGTCTGCCATTTTATCCATGCGTCATGTACGGGTCAAAGCACAGCGGCCTTTGTGGTCGATCACTCACGACACGTCGTCATTCGTCAGGCTGTCAGGAGCACACGATGTCGTCAACAGTATTCTTCTGACACCGCGCAGATGAACTCCGTCAGTCGTCCTCGCCACAGCAGTCACGTCGCCGTCGGGCAGCCTGGGCACGACTCCCCCACTGATCCTCAGGGGGATACTCCACACGCATCAGCGTCAGCCCGTGCGCCGGAGCAATCGGTGCCGCTTCCTGACGCGAACGTGCCGCAAGAATCTGCGAGGGCCACTCCACCCCACGCTTGCCCGACCCAACAAGCAGCATGGCCCCCACAAGTGAACGCACCATCGAATGACAAAAGGCATCGGCTTGAACACTCACGCGGATCACCGAGGGATCGCGCGGATCTCGCTCAAAAGACAGTCGGCGCAGTGTTCGGATCGTCGTTGCACCTTCACGCGGACGACAAAAACCAAGGAAATCATGCTCGCCCAGCAATCCCCAAGCGGCACTATTCATTGCCTCAACGTCCAGCACACCGTCAACCCACAGGTGATTGCGTCGCAGCAGCACATCGCCGTGTCCATCGACGATCCGATATTCATAGGAACGCGACAGCGCTGAAAAACGCGCATCGAAGCTCGGATCAACAACCTCAGCGCTCATCACACGAACATCCGTGGTTCCTTTGGGTTCGCGCAGGTCGTGGGCCCGGGCGAAGCGACCTCGTCCTCGTGACAGAAGCCCGTTGACCCGGCGCACGAGCCCGCGACATGCCGACGTGGGTGAGGGCTCAGAGCCATCACGAGGAGCCAAGGCCGCCAAAGCATCGGCGGGAACATCCACATGAACAACCTGGTGGCGAGCGTGCACCCCGGCGTCGGTTCGACCAGCAACAACCACATCGACCCGAGTACGCACAATCGTTGCCAGCGCGTCTTCGAGCTCTCCTTGAACCGTCCGCAGGCCCGGTTGAGCTGCCCATCCGTGGAAGTCTGTGCCGTCATACCCCAGGTCTATGCGCAGGCGGATCAGTGAATCCACCGGGGAAATGGACGACTGCGTGGATCTGTCCGCAACCGTTGCCGGAGCAGTTTCGCTTCCTCGGTCTACAGTTCCCAGGTCTACAGTTCCCACGCGCGCACTCCCCCGATGATTCCAGCGTCGTTGGGCACAATGATGACCTCACCGCCGAGTTTCGTGCGCGCCGTCGGCGTGATGCGACGTGAGTTGCCACCTCCGAGGTAAAGGCGATCCCACATGTACATGCGGCGCAGTGAGTCAACGATCCGACGTACCCGCCGCGACCAGTGAACATCCCCCAAGCGGAGGCGTTCATGCTCTCCGATGTAGTCGTCGAAGGTCAGTCCCCACCGGACGAATCCCTGTGACACCTCAACGTGGGGGGCGAGGACGCCGCCGTCAAAGACGGCGTTTCCCAGTCCCGTGCCCAGCGTGATAATCATTTCAAGGCCGGTGCCAACGATGACACCGGCACCCGCAACCTCGGCGTCGTTGAGTACTTTCGTGGGCAGACCGAGACGATCCGTGATCGCCCGACGCATATCGAAGTGACGCCACTGATCAACGAGGGCTGGGATCACCTTCGATCGCGGCCCCTCTTTCGTCACATAGTGCGGTGTGTCAATGACGATGCCGTGGCGGATCATTCCGGGCATCCCCATTGTCACACGCGTGGCCTGAGGGAGTTGGGCAGCAAGATCAGCGACCGTGGAGACGAGAAGCTCAGGGGGAAGCGGATAGGGCGTCGGAGTACGCCTCGCCGGTGCGATCATCGTTCCCCGGTCATCAACAACGGATGCCTTGATCCCGCCGCCACCGCAGTCGACAGCCAAAGTCAGTTGCTCGGTCATGGGGACAAGCGTAGTCGCGTGTCCTAAAGAAAACCGAAGGGCCGGCAACCTTTCACGGTTGCCGGCCCCGTCCTCGTCCCCTCAGACACGAGGACAACGTACCGGTGATGTCGCGCTGCTTCCCCTAAAACTTAGGAGGCTTCGCAACGATCAGCGACGCTTGAGCTCACTTCTCGTCAGCTTCAGCGGCCTCTTCGGCCTCATCCGCGTCCGCGGCGGCCTCGGCGGTAGCTTCTTCAGCCTCTGTGGTGGCCTCTTCGGCGTCAGCGGTGGCTTCTTCAACCTCGGTCGTCTCTTCGGCGACCTCCTCAGCCTCAACCTTGCTCGAAGCGGCCTTCGCCGTCTTCTCAGCAGCCGCCACAACGGCCTTCTTCTCGACCTTCTCCATGACGAGCTCAATGCGCATCAGGGGAGCATTGTCGCCCTTACGGTTACCGACGCGGATCAGGCGGGTGTAGCCGCCCTGACGCTCGGAATCCATCGCGGGAACGATCTCGTCGAAGAGCATGTAGACAGCGTCCTTCGAGTGGATCTTCTTCGCGACGATACGGCGAGAGTGAATGTCACCGCGCTTGGCCTTCGTCACGAGCTTCTCGAAGTAAGGCTGAAGCAGCTTCGCCTTCGCTTCGGTCGTCGTCAGCGCGCGGTTCTCAATGAGGCTCACAGCCAGGTTCGACAGGATGAGCTTCTGGTGGGCCGGGCTACCGCCCAGGCGTGCGCCCTTCTTTGGAGTGGGCATGATTATCTCCTACGGGGTGGATGCGTCCATCGGACGCAATGGGTCAGATGGACTGGTCGTCACTGAAGATCGAACCGGAATCGCCGTCACCGAAGTTCGGCATGATCGAATCCTTCAGCGTCATACCAAGAGCAGCGAGGGCTTCCTTGATTTCCTCGATCGACTTCGTGCCGAAGTTACGGATGTCAAGCAGGTCCGCTTCCGAATGGGCAACAAGCTCGCCAACAGTGAGAATGCCGCGGCGACGCAGGGCGTTGTAGGAACGCGACTGGAGGTTCAGGCTCTCAATCGGCAGCGCAAGATCGGCAGCGAGAGTCTCGTCCGTCGTGGACGGGCCAACCTCGATGCCTTCGGCTTCCTCGTTGAGCTCACGCATGAGTCCGAAGAGTTCAACGAGGGTCTTGCCCGCCGATGCCAGCGCGTCACGCGGGGTGATTGCCGGTTTCGTCTCAACGTCGATCACGAGACGGTCAAAGTCGGTGCGCTGCTCAACACGCGTTGCCTCAACCTTGTACGTCACCTTGACGACGGGAGAGTAAATCGAATCAATCGGAATACGTGAAATTTCCGCCTGCGGATCCTTGTTCTGAGCTGCCGACACGTAGCCGCGGCCACGCTCAACAGTCAGTTCGATCTCCAGCTTGCCTTTCTCGTTGAGAGTGGCCAGGTGCAGATCCGGGTTGTGGATCTCCACGCCGGCCGGAGGCGTGATGTCTCCGGCAACCACCTCACCCGGGCCTGCCTTACGCAGGTACATGACCACGGGTTCGTCGTTCTCGGAGGACAGAACGATCTGCTTGATCGCGAGGATGATCTCAGCGACATCTTCCTTCACGCCGTCAATCGTCCGGAACTCGTGGGGAACACCTTCGATGCGGATAGAGGTCACCGCGGCGCCGGGAATTGACGACAGCAGGGTACGGCGCAGGGAGTTACCCAGCGTGTATCCGAACCCGGGTTCGAGGGGCTCCAGGGTGAAGCGGGAGCGCAGGTCGCTGACCTTTTCTTCAGTCAGGATGGGTCGCTCTGCAATGAGCACGTCTTAGTCCTTTCTTACCGACGCCCGCCATATGACGTCGGGGTTGGAATCCCGCGTGAAGCGCGAGACAGGGGGATTGAGGCTCCACAGGCGTGGAGGGCTCAGACGTGAGGACGCTCGTTCGCGTGCCCCACCGATCGGTTCGTCACGCTCAGCAGTGTGTGCCGAGCATCTGGGCTCAAGTGGCCCAGCCGATGATCGGAGGTGCCGCTCATGGGCGTCTCGATGCGAAAAGGTCAGACGCGACGACGCTTGGGAGGACGAGCGCCGTTGTGAGCCTGGGGGGTGACGTCCTGAATCGACCCGACTTCCAGGCCGGCAGCCTGGAGCGAACGGATCGCGGTCTCACGGCCGGAGCCGGGGCCTTTCACAAAAACGTCAACCTTCTTCATGCCGTGCTCCTGGGCGCGACGAGCCGCAGCCTCAGCCGCAAGCTGCGCGGCGAAGGGAGTGGACTTACGCGAGCCCTTGAAGCCCACCTGACCTGACGATGCCCACGCGATAACAGCGCCGGTGGTGTCGGTCAGGGAAACGATGGTGTTGTTGAACGTCGACTTGATGTACGCATGTCCATGCGTGACGTTCTTCGAGACTTTGCGGCGCGGCTTGCGAGCGGCACCGGACCGTGAGGTCTTTGCAGCAGCCATGATGTCTATCAGTTCCTTTGTAGTCGTGGACGAGGACGAACGCTGAGTTTTTCCGTAACGTTCCAGTCCTCAGGGTCAGTGACCCTTGGCCTTACTTGGCCTTCTTCTTTCCTGCAACGGTGCGCTTGGGGCCCTTACGGGTACGAGCGTTTGTCTTGGTCCGCTGACCGTGGACCGGCAGGCCACGACGGTGACGAAGGCCCTGGTAGGAACCGATCTCGATCTTGCGTCGAATATCGGCCTGAACCTCACGGCGAAGGTCACCCTCGACCTTGAAGTTCGCATCGATGTATTCACGAAGCTTGACGAGGTCTTCCTCGGTGGCGTCTTTGACGCGCACATCCGGGCTGACGCCCGTCGCTTCGAGAGTCTCGACGGCGCGGGTGTGGCCCACACCGTAAATGTAGGTAAGCGCAATCTCCATCCGCTTTTCGCGCGGAAGGTCAACGCCGGCAATACGTGCCATTTTCTGTTGCTCCAGTTTTTCCTCGGAGGTCGTCATCGCTCCACCCGGGTGAGCACCCGGCCCCGGCCTCCGAACCGGGGGTGACCACTCGTCCTCGTCCCCTGTGCGTGTTCTGCACTGTCTGCCAGCGCAACCGGTGGACGCATTTTCGTTGCGTCTTCAGTGCTCTTGGCCTCACTGCATGTCACGAATTGAATGGGGTTCGTGGGGTATGTGGTTATGGGAGTGATGCTGTCGGGCCATGTTGGCCCGGGGTCGCATTCAAGCAGATGCCCGGGGATCAGCCCTGACGCTGCTTGTGCCTGGGGTTGTCACAGATGACCATGACGTTGCCGTGGCGACGAATCACCTTGCATTTGTCACAGATCTTCTTGACACTCGGCTTGACCTTCATGGTGTTTACCTCCACCGCCCGTAGGCGGTCAGTGTCGGTTGGTCACTTGTAGCGGTAGACGATACGGCCTCGGGAAAGGTCGTAAGGGCTCAGCTCGACGACAACTCGGTCCTCGGGAAGAATGCGAATGTAGTGCTGACGCATCTTGCCAGCAATATGGCCAAGCACAACATGACCATTCTTGAGTTCCACACGGAACATCGCATTCGGCAGAGCCTCAACGACTGTTCCTTCCATTTCGATGACGCCGTCTTTTTTCGCCATGTCCTCCGTCTGTCCTCTACATGTCTTGGATAAGATACGGCCCGTCAGGACCGCGGGAGTTTCCGCACAAGGTACAGATACGCCCGACGAGCCAGTCTACGTGATCGGCGTGGCGACTTGAAAGTTCAGGCGCTGTATTTTCGCTCACCTCGCGCGTCATCGCTTCGACGGCGGCGCAACTGAAGACAGGGTGCGAACCGCGCCACCTCTCTGGTGCAACTGTCATCCCTCGACAAACCCTCTCTTCGCACCCCCAGTTTCTCGGTCAATCTATTCGCTCATACGAGAAAAATCCTCACCCAGAGCGATTACTATAAAACTGTAGTCAGTCGATCCCGAACAAAGGAGTTCAGAATGGGTCACACGACACGACGATGCTGTGGAATTGTGTGCGGTCTCCTGCTGGCGTTCTCACCCGTGGGTGCAACATCATGTCCATAAAAGATACGCCTTCAGTTGGCGAAGAGACGCTGTGGACGCTCAGCACGACGATCTTCATTACGCTCATGGCATTCACCGCGCGAGGCCTCAACTTCATCTTTGTGCTCGGCGCAGTGGTATACGCGGTACGCACCGCATACCTTGGATACCGCTGGTACCGCAGTCGGGAGAGCATTGATAGCACGACGTCAACAACACATTCGTCGCTTCACAGCTGAGATCCGGAATCAACCACAACACGATTCCATCGAACGCGTTTCAGCCTTCAACAACTACCGGCGTCACACCGTAGGGAGCCAAACCCGCTGCCCCGAAATCCGGGGCCGTCAGCACACTGATGCCGTCCTCAAGGATCGCGACGGTGTGTTCCCAGTGGGCGGCGTCCTGTCCGTCACGCGTGCGGACCGTCCACTCATCAGCATCCGTGTCCGTAACAATCGATCCCCCGACGAGCATCGGCTCAACCGCGAGCACCATGCCTGGACGGAGCTTCGGTGACAACCCTCGTGCCCGGAAGTTCACCACGTCCGGCTCCTGATGCATCGCGGTCCCGATGCCGTGTCCCGTGTACTCCTCAATGATCCCCGGTTCCCATCCGAAGGTCACCGTGGCCTCGGCAACGACATTCTCCACAGCATCGCCGACCGCGAAGACTCGACGGCCCGATGCAAGAGCAGCTAACGCCGCCCACAGGCTTTCGCGCGTGACGTCGTTGAGCTGACGGCGTTTCACCATCGCGGGCAACGAGGACGACGCCGCATCGTCACCGTAGTCAGCGCTCCGCTCCCCCGCAGCAAACGCCGCGTCGTCGATCCACGGTTCGCCCACGATGATCGAAAAAGCGGCGTCGCCGTGCCACTGAAGTCCGGAACGCTCAACCCATGCCCCGCAGTCGAAGCTGACAATGTCGCCGGCCTGGAGCCGGTAGTCGCCGGGGATACCGTGAACAACAACGTCATTCACTGAGATGCAGACCGTTGCCGGATAGCCGTAGTAGTTGAGGAAGTTTGAGTGCGCTCCCCCAGCACGAATGGCTTCGGCACTCACCGCATCAAGCTCGCGGGTCGTCACGCCCTCAACCGCAGCCTCCCGCAGCGCACGGTGTATCTGTGCAACAACGAGGCCGGCCTCGCGCATCCAGGCGACCTGTCGGCGGGTCTTCAACTCAATACGTGGCACAGCCCATCACTTCCCAACACATTGCGCGACGATCGAATGCCGCGATACGTGAAATTTTAGGGGCGTACACCATCAACGGCGCACGCCCCAACGAAGATCACAAAGGATCAGGCCCGAGGCCCGACCATCCGATCAAGAATCTCAACGATCCGCGCCCACACATCGTCAATCGAGCCCGAACCATCCACGACCTCAAGCAGGTCCTGATCAACGTAGTACGTCGCCACCGGCACCGTCTGCTCGTGGTAAACCTCCATGCGATGACGGATCACCGGTTCCGTGTCATCGGCTCGATGCTGCTCCTGCGCACGCTTGAGCATGCGGGACACCACCTCGTCCTCGTCAACCTGAATTTCGAGGACGAGGTCCACGGGGCGACCAAGTTTCGCCGTGATATCCCGAAGCACCTGCGCCTGCTCAACGGTGCGCGGGTATCCGTCGAGAAGGAACCCTCCCTGGACATCCGGGGCTTCGAGGCGCGCCTCAACCATCGCATTGACAACGGAATCGGGAACGAACTCGCCGCGATCCATGTAGGACTGAGCTTTCTTGCCGATCTCTGTGCCCGCGGCAATGTTCGCGCGGAAAATCTCACCCGTCGAAACCGCGGGGATATTGAGGTATTCGGCAATGCGTGCGGCTTGGGTGCCCTTACCGGCTCCGGGAGGACCGAGAAGAACAATCGACATCATTGGAGGAACCCCTCGTAGTGATGCTGCTGAAGCTGAGTGTTAATTTCCTTGACCGTCTGGAGACCAACACCAACGATAATCAGGAGCGTTGTTCCACCGAAAGGCATCTGGCCGCTGGAGAGCTTGAGCGGAATAATCATCAACGACGGAATCAGGGCAATGACCACGAGGTACAGGGCACCGGCTGTGGTGATGCGGTTAATGACGTAGCGCAGGAAATTGGCCGTCGGCTTACCGGCGCGGTATCCGGGAATGAAGCCACCGTAGCGCTTCATATTGTCTGCAACCTCGTCAGGGTTGAAGGTGATCGCCGTGTAGAAGAAGGCGAAGAACAGAGTGAGGAGGGCGTAAAGCGTCAGGTAGAACCAGTTGGTGTGCGTGAAGTGAGCGCTGATCCACTGGACCCAGCCAGCCTCCTGCTTACCGAACTGGGCAATCATCGCCGGCATCGCGAGGATCGAGGTCGCGAAGATCACCGGGATAACGCCCGACATATTGATCTTCAGCGGAATGTACGTTGTGGTCCCTCCGTATTGGCGTCGACCAATCATCCGCTTCGCGTACTGCACAGGAATACGGCGCTGCGCCTGTTCAACGAAGACAACGGCCGCTGCCACCGCGAGAAGCATGAGGAGAATTGCCACAACCGCGCCCCACTTGTCGCCCTGTCCGATCGACAGAAGCTGAGAAGGCATACGCGCCGCAATTGACGTGAAGATCAACAGGGACATGCCGTTGCCGATGCCGCGCTCGGTGATGAGTTCGCCGAACCACATGATGACGCCGGTTCCCGCCATCATGACGATGACCATGACCACGTACATGCCCACGGAATCATCAGACATGATGGATTCTTTACACGAGGGGAACATCCGGCCCGAACGCGCAAGTGCGATCGTTGTTGTTGCCTGAAGTGCTCCAAGGAAGAGCGTGAGATACCTCGTGTATTGCGTGAGTTTTGCCTGTCCGGTTTGCCCCTCTTTGTGGAGGTCATCAAAACGCGGGATGACAACGCGCAGCAGCTGGATGATGATCGAGGCCGTGATGTAGGGCATGATGCCCAGGGCGAAGATCGACAGCTGAAGAAGCGCACCACCCGAGAACAGGTTCACCAGGTCGAGCAGCGAAGCCTGCTGCTCCACGGCCAGACACTTCTGGACCGCAACCGAGTCAACTCCCGGAGACGGGATGTAGGACCCCAGGCGGAAAATCGCCATGATGAACAAAGTGAACAGGAGCTTCCGACGTAGGTCGGGAGTACGGAACGCCTGGGCGAATGCACCGAGCAAGGCTTCCTCCTTGGATGATGAGCATACCGGCTGAGCCGGACAGACTGTGCAAGCCTACCGCGAAATCATGGCAGGATGCGAGGTGCGTCCACAATCATGCACAACCTACGCACACAACTGCGGGCGAGTAAAGCAGCACGTGACCACACGAGACCGGTCCCCTTCGGGATCACCTTCGCAGGTCGTGCCAGGTTTTCCTCGTGACTGATGTCAGGTACGAGGACGAGCGCGCACCCTGGCCTGTAGATGCGCGACCTTGGGCCGGAGCATCGTGGGCAAATCAGCGGCATATCCTCGCATGCTGTTGGGGGTGGTTCGACTCGTCGAACCACCCCCAACAGTGACGTCAGCGAGCCGAAACGGTTCCTCCGGCTGCGGTGATCTTCGCCTCGGCGGATGAGGACCAGGAATCAACCTCGACCTCGACCTTGACGGAGATCTCGCCGGTTCCGAGAATCTTCACCGGCTTACCGTCGCGCACTGCGCGCTTGGCAACAAGATCCTCAACCGTCACCTTGCCGCCCTCGGGGTAAAGCTCCTGGAGCTTGCCCACGTTGACAACCTGGTATTCGACGCGGAAGGGGTTCTTGAATCCACGAAGCTTCGGCAGACGCATGTGAATCGGCATCTGGCCGCCCTCGAATCGAGCGGGAACCTGGTAGCGGGCCTTCGTGCCCTTAGTTCCACGGCCCGCGGTCTTACCCTTAGAGCCTTCACCGCGACCAACGCGGGTCTTCGCGGTCTTAGCTCCTGGCGCGGGACGAAGGTGGTGCAGCTTGGTGATCTGAACCTTTTCGCCCTGCTGGGTCTTCTTGGAGTCCGCCATTGTCAGTCGACCTCCTCAACTGTCACAAGGTGACGCACGGTACGGACCGCGCCGCGAACGACGTCGGTGTCCTCGCGAACGACACTCTGACCAATTTTGCGCAGACCAAGCGTACGAAGGGTCTCCTTCATGTTCTGCTTGGCGCCAATTGTGGACTTGACCTGTGTGATCTTGAGATTCGCCATCACTCAGCCACCCCCGCTGCTGCCTTGTCAGCCTCAGCCTTTTCAGCCTTGGCACGCTTGTCGGCTTCACCCTCAGCGCGAGCGCGCAGCATCGAAGCCGGCGCAACGCGTTCGAGCGGAAGTCCACGGCGAGCCGCAACAGCCTCGGGCTGTTCGAGCTGCTTGAGGGCGTCCACGGTTGCGTGAACGATGTTGATCGCGTTTGAGGAGCCCAGCGACTTGCTCAGCACGTCGTGGACACCCGCAGCCTCGAGCACCGCACGCACCGGACCACCGGCGATAACACCGGTACCGGGAGCGGCAGGACGCAGGAGCACAACGCCAGCGGCGTCGCGGCCCTCGACCAGGTGCGTGATCGTGCGGCGGATCATCGGGACGCGGAAGAAATTCTTCTTGGCCTCCTCGACACCCTTGGAAATAGCCTGGGGAACTTCCTTGGCCTTTCCGTAGCCGACACCGACGGTGCCCTCACCGTCACCAACCACGACGAGTGCCGTGAAGGAGAAACGACGTCCACCCTTCACAACCTTCGACACGCGGTTGATCGTCACGACGCGCTCGATGTATTCGTTCTTTTCGTTATTGCCACGGCGGTTATCGCGGTCGTTACCGCGACCGGAGCGGCGGTCGCGGCGCTGTTCGCCGTCGCCCGCGCCTCCCTGGCCGTTCCTGTCTCGCTGCTGTGCAGCCATCAGTATTCTCGCTTTCCTTGAGGCTCGTTCACAGCTCGAGTCCGCCCTCACGGGCGGCTTCGGCGACAGCCGCGACGCGGCCGGAGTACTTGTTTCCACCACGGTCAAAGACGACCGACGAAATGCCGGCGTCCTTCGCACGCTCGGCAACGAGCGCGCCAACCTTGCGGGCCTTCTCCACCTTGGTGCCGGCCTGCGAAGCCAGTGCCTCTTCCATGTCGGAAGCAGACACCAGGGTGTGACCGACGGTGTCGTCGATCACCTGAGCAACCATGTGACGGTTGGAACGAGTGACGACCAGGCGGGGCCGTTCGGCCGTGCCCTGAATCTTCTTGCGGAGGCGCTGGTGGCGACGCTTGCGCGCAACAACCTTGCCTTTGCCCTTGATCGAGTAAGCCATCACTTACCAGCCTTTCCGACCTTGCGACGGATCGTCTCGCCCACGTAGTGGATACCCTTGCCCTTGTAGGGTTCAGGCTTCTTCAGCTTGCGGATGCGAGCTGCGGTCTCACCGACGAGCTGCTTGTCGATACCCGACACGGTAAACAGCGTCTGAGATTCAACGGAGAACTCGATACCTTCGGGAGCCTCAACCGGGACGGTGTGCGAGAAACCGAGGGACAGTTCAATGCCCTTGCCCTTGGCAACAACGCGGTAACCGGTACCGGTAATTTCCAGCTGCTTCTTGTATCCCTCTGTCACGCCAATGATCATGTTGGCGATGAGGGTACGGGTGAGGCCATGCAGAGCGCGAGAATCGCGTTCGTCGTTGGGACGCTCAACCAGGATCTGGCCGTCCTCAACCTTAGCGGTGATCGGAGCGGCAATCACGTGGTGAAGTTCGCCCTTGGGGCCCTTGACCTTGACGTCAGAGCCGTTGATGGACACCTCAACGTTTCCGGGGACAGCGATCGGATTCTTACCAATTCGCGACATTATTCAGCCTCCTCATCACCAGACGTAAGCGAGGACTTCCCCGCCTACACCTTTATCGGCTGCCTGACGGTCGGTGAGCAGACCGGAGGACGTGGACAGAATGGCCACGCCCAGGCCGCCGCGGACCTTGGGCAGGTTGGTGGATTTGGCATACACGCGCAGACCCGGCTTAGAAACGCGTTCAAGACCCTCGATGGCGGCTTCACGGTGTGAGCCGTACTTGAGTGTCAGCGTCAGCGTCTTGCCAACACGTGCGTCCTCGACGGAAATGGAGGCAATGTAGCCTTCTTCGACGAGGATCTCGGCGATCGCGTTCTTCAGCTTCGAATACGGCATCGACACCGTATCGTGGTGCGCACGATTCGCATTGCGCAGACGCGTCAGCATGTCTGCGATGGGATCGGTCATTGTCATGGGGTTTCATTCCCCTTCCTCGTCGCGGTTTCTCCGGCGCACCGGGACCTGCGACGTCAGTATTACCAGCTGCTCTTAGTGACTCCGGGGAGTTCGCCACGCAGGGCGAGCTCGCGAAGGCACACGCGGCACAGTCCGAACTTGCGGTACACCGAACGCGGACGACCGCAACGGTTGCACCGGGTGTAGCCGCGCACGCCGAACTTCGGCTGACGAGCGGCTTTGATCTTCAGAGACGTCTTCGCCATGATCAGTCCTCCTTGAAGGGGAAGCCGAGGTGGCGCAGAAGCGCACGCCCCTCTTCATCGGTCGAGGCCGAGGTGACGATCGTGATGTCCATGCCGCGCACTCGGTCAATCGAGTCCTGGTCGATCTCGTGGAACATTGACTGTTCCGTCAGACCGAAGGTGTAGTTTCCGTGTCCATCGAATTGCTTCGGGGACAGGCCACGGAAGTCACGAATACGCGGAAGAGCCGTCGAGAGTAAACGGTCGAGGAACTCCCACATGCGGTCACCGCGCAGCGTCACATGAGCGCCGATCGGCTGGCCCTCACGCAGCTTGAACTGCGCGATGGACTTCTTCGCCTTCGTGGTCATCGGCTTCTGGCCGGTGATCGCGGTGAGATCGCGGATCGCACCTTCAAGAGCTTTGGAGTCGCGCGCAGCTTCTCCAACACCCATGTTGACGACGATCTTCGTCAGTCCACCAACCTGCATGATGTTCTCGTGCTTGAACTCTTCACGCAGCGCGGAACGAATCTCTGAAACGTACTTTTCTTTGAGACGAGGGGCCATTGTCAGATCTCCTTGCCCTGCTCGATACCGCGCTTAGCACCACCGCGGGTCACGCGGACGCGAACCGTACGGGTACGGCCGTCGCGTTCAACGGTGTCCTCACGGAAACCAACGCGGACGCGCTGCTTGGTCTCAGGATCAACCAGAGCAACCTTTGACAGCGAGATCGGTGCTTCGATCGTCTCGATGCCGCCGGTGGATCCCTGGGTCTGGCCCTGACGCACGTGACGTGTCTTGAGGTTCACGCCCTCGACAAGCACCTTCTGCTCGGCCGGGAACACCTTGATGACGCGTCCCTGCTTGCCCTTGTCGCCGGGCTTGAGGGGCTCAAGGCCTTCCTCGAGGCGACGGGCATTGCGCTTCTCCAGTGCCTTCTCATCCGAGGTACGTCCACGAACGACCTCAACAAGATCACCTTTACGGATCTTGGCTGCCATGATCAGATCACCTCCGGTGCGAGGGAGACGATACGCATGAACTTCTTGTCGCGCAGCTCGCGGCCAACCGGGCCGAAGATACGCGTGCCACGCGGCTCGCCGTTCGAGTTGATGATGACGGCCGCGTTCTCATCGAAGCGAATGTAGGAACCGTCAGCGCGGCGGGATTCTTTGCGCGTACGGACGACGACGGCCTTGACGACCTCGCCCTTCTTAACGTTGCCGCCGGGGATCGCATCCTTGACGGTGGCGACGATCGTGTCGCCAACGCCCGCGTAGCGTCGACCCGAGCCACCGAGAACACGGATGGTGAGGATTTCCTTAGCACCAGTGTTATCGGCGACCTTCAGTCGCGACTCCTGCTGAATCATTTCTTTTGACTCCTGTCGTCGAGCCGGTTCTCTGCTGGACTCACCCTAAGGTCAGTCCAGCCGAGCCTTGCCGAACGGATTTTGGTCTGAGGGGCGAAGATCACTTCGCCTTTTCGAGGATCTCCACCAGACGCCAGCGCTTCGTCGCTGACAGCGGGCGGGTCTCCATGATGCGGACGAGATCGCCGATGGCGGCCTCATTGGCCTCATCGTGAACCTTGACCTTCTTGTTCTTGCGCATAACCTTGCCGTAGAGAGCGTGCTTCACACGGTCCTCAATCTGAACGACAATTGTCTTGTCCATCTTGTCGCTGACAACGTAGCCACGACGGACCTTGCGCTCATTGCGCTGGGTTGTTTCAGCCATCTCGGTCACTCCTCAGTGCTCGGGGCGGTGCGGTAGCCAAGCTCCCGTTCGCGCGCAATCGTGTAGATCCGGGCAATGTTACGACGCACGGTCTTCATGCGTCCGTGATCTTCGAGGCTACCGACGGCCTGCGCGAAACGCAGGTTGAATAGCTCGGCTTTTGCCTTCTCGAGTTCTTTGGACAGCTGGGCGTCGTCCATGGCATCGAGGTCGGCGGCGGTCAGACCCTTGTCGGCCATCAGATGTCACCACCCTCTCGGACCACGAAGCGGGTCTTCATTGGGAGCTTGTGCTGGGCGCGGCGCAGAGCCTCGCGAGCGAGTGCCTCATCGACACCACCCAGCTCGAACAGGATTCGTCCCGGCTTGACGGGGGCAACCCACCACTCGGGAGCACCCTTACCGGAACCCATACGGGTTTCGGCGGGCTTCTTGGTCAGCGGGCGGTCCGGGAAGATGTTGATCCACACCTTGCCGCCACGCTTGATGTGACGTGTCACGGCGATACGAGCGGCCTCGATCTGACGGTTCGTGATGTACGCGCCTTCGAGAGCCTGAATTCCGAAATCGCCGAACGCCAGTTCGGTGCCGCCGCTGGCATTGCCTGTGCGGTGGGGACGGTGCTGCTTACGGTACTTTGTCCGACGGGGAATGAGCATTGGGGCTCAGGCCTCCGATCCGGTCTCGGCAGCAGCGGGTGCCTCGGCCTGAGCCTTGGTCTGCTGCTGGGTATTGTCTTGGGTGTTGCGTCCGCCTCGACGAGGTCCGCCACGGCGATCCCCGCGGCGTCCGCCTCGGTTGGCCTGCTCGGCCTGCTGGCGAGCGAACTCACGCTCGGTGATGTCACCCTTGTAGATCCAGACCTTGACGCCAATGCGACCAAAGGTCGTGCGTGCCTCGTGGAATCCGTAGTCGATGTTCGCGCGGAGCGTGTGCAACGGCACGCGACCCTCGCGGTAGAACTCGGAACGGCTCATTTCGGCGCCGCCCAAACGACCGGAGACCTGGACACGAATGCCCTTGGCTCCCGCACGCTGTGCGGACTGAATGCCCTTACGCATCGCGCGCCTAAATGACACGCGGGCGGCGAGCTGCTCGGCGATGCCCTGAGCAACGAGCTGGGCGTTAATGTCGGGGTTCTTCACCTCGAGAATGTTGAGCTGCACCTGCTTGCCGGTGAGCTTCTCAAGGCTCTGACGAAGACGATCTGCCTCAGCTCCACGGCGACCGATGACGATACCGGGGCGAGCGGTGTGCAGGTCGACGCGCACACGGTCACGGGTACGCTCAATGTCAACCTTCGCGATGCCTGCGCGCTCGAGGCTATCGACCAGTGTCTTACGGATCGCGACGTCCTCGGCAACGTAATCCGAGTAGCGCTGACCCTTGGTGGTGGAGTCGGAGAACCAGCGAGACCGGTGGTCAGTGGTGATTCCCAGACGGAACCCAGTGGGGTTAACCTTCTGGCCCATCTCAGTGGTCTCCCTTCTTCTTGTCTTCCTTCGTGCCCACAACGATGGTGATGTGGCTGGACCGCTTGAGGATACGTCCCGCACGGCCCTGGGCCCGAGGGCGGAACCGCTTCATTGTGGGACCTTCATCAACGTAGGCTTCCAGAACCTGGAGATCTGCCTCGTTGAAGGTTTCTCCGGCTAGCTCAGCCTTGACCTTCGAGTTGGCCACGGCACTGAGCAGCACCTTGCGGACATCGGTGGCGACGGCCTGCGGGGCGAACCGCAGAATGTCGGCGGCCTCGAGAGCAGCCTTTCCGCGAACTTCGTTCACGACTCGACGTGCTTTCTGAGGCGTGACGCGAACGTAACGCGCCTGCGCCTTGGCTTCCATGAAATCTGCCTCTTCTTCCGTAGGAGCCGGCTCAGCGCCGACGTCCCTTTCGATCGTCCTTGTCGTGGCTACGGAAAGTACGCGTTGGAGCGAACTCACCGAGCTTGTGGCCCACCATCGACTCAGTGACGAAGACGGGGACATGCTTACGACCGTCGTGCACGGCAATGGTCAGGCCCAGGAAATCCGGGGTGATGACCGAGCGGCGCGACCAAGTTTTAATGACGTTCTTCGAACCCGACTCGTTAGCGGCGTCGACCTTCTTGAGCAGGTGGTCGTCGACGAACGGGCCCTTCTTCAAACTACGTGGCATATTTATCGACTCCTACTTAGCGGTTCTTGCCGGTCTTACGACGGCGAACGATCAGGCGATCGCTCGGCCTATTCGGACGACGGGTACGACCCTCGGGCTTACCCCAGGGGCTGACAGGATGACGGCCACCGGAGGTACGGCCTTCACCACCACCGTGCGGGTGGTCAACCGGGTTCATGACGACGCCACGAACGTGGGGGCGCTTGCCCTTCCACCGCATGCGGCCAGCCTTACCCCAGTTGATGTTGGACTGCTCAGCGTTGCCAACTTCACCGATGGTTGCACGGCAGGTAACTTCCACGTTGCGGATTTCGCCGGAGGGCATACGCAGCTGCGCGTAAGCGCCTTCCTTCGCAACGAGCTGGACCGAGGATCCCGCGGAGCGCGCAATCTTCGCGCCGCCACCGGGCTTAAGCTCAACGGCGTGCACAACGGTACCCAGGGGGATGTTGCGCAGCTGGAGCGAGTTGCCCGGCTTGATGTCGGCGCCAACGCCAGCTTCGATGCGGTCACCCTGCTTGAGGCCCGCCGGGGCGAGGATGTAGCGCTTGGCACCATCGGCGTAGTGCAGGAGAGCAATACGAGCGGTGCGGTTCGGGTCGTACTCAATGTGAGCGACGACCGCGGGAACGCCATCCTTGTCGTGACGACGGAAGTCAATGACGCGGTACTGACGCTTGTGACCGCCACCGCGATGACGCGACGTCACGCGACCATTGGAGTTGCGTCCACCGGTCTTGTGCAGCGGCCGCAGCAGAGACTTCTCAGGTTCGCTGCGCGTGATCTCGACAAAGTCGGAGACCGACGAGAAGCGACGACCCGGAGTCGTGGGCTTGTATTTACGGATTCCCATGTCTGTCTATCCCTCCGGGTCTCAGGCCTGATCGCCGAAGATATCGATGGAGCCCTCACGGAGCGTGACAATGGCTCGCTTAACGTCTTTACGCTTGCCCAGCCCGTCACGCGTGCGGTAGGTCTTACCCTTGCGGTTCTGGGTGGCAATGGAACCGACCTTGACACCGAAGATGCGCTCAATCGCGATCTTGATCTCGGTCTTGTTCGCTCGGGGATCAACCTCGAAGGTGTACTTGCCCTGATCCATGAGGACCGAGGACTTTTCCGTCACCACAGGCTTGAGGATGATGTCGCGCGGATTCTTTTCCGCTTCGATCGTGCTCACTTGGTCTCCTCCTTGGTGCCGAGGAAGGCCTCAAAGGCAGCCTGCGTGAAGATCACGTCGTCGGCGTCGAGGACGTCGTACGTGTTCAGCTGGTCCGCCCACAGGACGTGAACCTCGGGGACGTTACGCAAGCTCAGAGCGGTGAGCTCATCGTTGCGATCGATAACGACGAGGACCTGGCGGTCATCGACGATGGCCTTGAGCGACGCGAGAGCAGCCTTGGTCGACGGCTTTTCGCCTTCGATGAGCTGGGTCACGACGTGAATACGATCGGCGCGGGCACGATCAGACAGAGCCGAACGCAGAGCGCCCTGCTTCATCTTCTTCGGGGTGCGCTGATCGTAGGAACGCGGCTGCGGGCCGTGGACAACGCCACCGCCGGTGAAGTGCGGCGCACGGATCGAGCCCTGACGAGCGTTACCGGTGCCCTTCTGGCGGAACGGCTTCTTGCCACCACCGGACACCATGCCGCGCGTCTTAGTTGCGTGCGTGCCCTGGCGTGCCGCAGCAAGCTGAGCGACAACAACCTGGTGCATCAGCGGAATGTTGGTTGGAACGTCGAAAATCTCGGCGGGCAGCTCAACCGAAGCTGTCTTCTGACCGGCGATATCGACAACGTCGACGGTACGAACGTCAGACATGATCACGCACCCTTCACTGAGGAGCGAACGAGGACCACGCCGTTCTTGGGACCCGGGATGGCGCCGCTGATGAGCAGCAGGCCTTTCTCGGTGTCGACGGCCTGGACCTTGAGGTTCTGAACGGTCCGGCGCACGTTACCCATGCGACCAGCCATACGCAGGCCCTTGAAGATGCGACCGGGGGTCGCGCAGGCGCCGATAGAGCCGGGCTTGCGGTGGTTGCGGTGTGCACCGTGGGAGGCGGAAACGCCGGCGAAGCCGTGACGCTTCATGACGCCGGCGAAGCCCTTGCCCTTGGTGTTGCCGGAAACGTCAACACTCTGACCGGCCTCGAAGATGTCCGCATTGAGTTCCTGGCCGAGCTCGAAAGAGTCAGCCGCGGAGGTGCGAACCTCAGTGAGGTGACGGCGAGGCGCGACGCCAGCCTTTGCGAAATGGCCCGCGAGGGGCTTGGTGACCTTGCGCGCATCGATTTCTTCGAAACCGATCTGAACAGCGGTGTAGCCGTCAGTCTCTTCTGTGCGCAGCTGCGTCACAACGTTGGTGCCGACCTGCACGACAGTGAGGGGCACGAGGCGGCCTTCGGCATCCCACACCTGGGTCATGCCGAGCTTGCGGCCGAGCAGCGCCTTAACAGGCGCGCCAGCGTGCTGCTTATTGTCAGTTGTCATTGCAGAAGTCCTCAGAGCTTGATCTCGATGTTGACGTCCGCCGGCAGATCGAGACGCATGAGCGAGTCGACGGCCTTGGGCGTCGGGTCGATGATGTCGATAAGCCGCTTGTGAGTGCGCATTTCAAAGTGCTCGCGGCTGTCCTTGTACTTGTGGGGCGACCGAATGACGACAAACACGTTCTTTTCGGTCGGCAGCGGCACCGGGCCCACGACTGTGGCGCCCGCACGCTGCACGGTGTCCACGATCTTGCGCGCGGAGCTATCGATGACCTCGTGGTCATACGACTTGAGCCGGATGCGGATCTTCTGTCCCGCCATGCCGTCTTACCTCTTCTCGTACAGATTCGTCACCGGTCCCCGCTACGTCATGTGCCGTTTGGCTCACCTATTCGCGGTTCCCCCGTCTGTCGGGAGGCGGACCGTTGTCTTGTCTAAAGATCTTGGGCGGAATGCCCGTGTCAACCGGTCGGGTGACCGGATAACAATGCCTCGCGTGCGCGAGGCAACCGTGCCAGTCTTCCAGATTCATACGCACTCAGACAAGTGCGTCACTCACATTGAGCGTGTGAATCGTCCAACAGGCCGATCTGGATCTCTTGCTACCGGGTTCATCACCACTGAGGCGTTGATTCCCTTTGTAGCACCGGGTAAATACACTACCCCGCGCTCGGGCGTGTCGCAAAATCCTGTGGATGTGAGACTCGCCTTATTCGGTGCGTCACTGTGCTTTTATCGCCTTGCTTAAGACTCCCAGGCGAGGTCACGTGTATTCAGCCAGCACCCACTGTGGTGGCCGACTACGTCACAACGAATAGATTCATTGCGACACAAACGGCGAAAAAGCAGCCTTATGAGCCTATTTCAAGCCAAAAACGTCACACTGCAAAAATTCATTGCTACGCCGGCGGCTCTCAAGCATCGAATGTCAGGCAAACACAAAGGGACCCCAGTCCGAAGACTGGGGTCCCTCATGTGTGAGATCAGCGGGTCTGAGACCCTACCGGATCACTTGGAGATTTCGGTCACACGACCGGAACCAACGGTGCGGCCACCCTCACGGATAGCGAAACCGAGGCCCGGCTCCATAGCGATCGGCTGGATGAGCTCGACGGAGATTTCCGTGGTGTCGCCAGGCATGACCATGTCGGTGCCCTCGGGGAGGGTGATGACGCCGGTCACGTCGGTTGTACGGAAGTAGAACTGCGGACGGTAGTTCGAGAAGAACGGGTTGTGACGGCCACCCTCGTCCTTCTTGAGGATGTAGACCTGGCCGGTGAACTCCGTGTGAGGAGTGATCGAACCGGGGACAGCCACAACCTGGCCGCGCTCAACTTCGTCACGCTTGGTGCCGCGCAGCAGCAGACCACAGTTCTCGCCTGCCCATGCTTCGTCCATCGACTTGTGGAACATCTCGATACCGGTGACGGTGGTCTTCTGAGGCTCGCGGATACCGAGGATCTCGACCTCGGAGTTGATGGCGAGCTTGCCACGCTCAACACGGCCGGTGACAACGGTGCCACGACCGGTGATGGTGAAGACGTCCTCGATCGGCATGAGGAACGGCTTGTCCATGTCGCGCTCGGGGGTCGGGACGAACTCGTCCACAGCGTCCATGAGCTCTTCGACCTTCTTGGTCCACTCGGGGTCACCCTCAAGAGCCTTGAGAGCGGAAACCTGAATGATCGGAGCTTCACGATCGAAGCCCTGGGACTCGAGCAGGTCGCGGCATTCTTCCTCAACGAGCTCCAGCATTTCCTCATCGTCGACCATGTCGGACTTGTTGAGGGCAATGAGGATCGTCGGAACGCCAACCTGGCGAGCAAGCAGAACGTGCTCGCGGGTCTGCGCCATCGGGCCGTCGGTGGCGGCGACAACGAGGATCGCGCCGTCCATCTGAGCAGCACCGGTGATCATGTTCTTCACGTAGTCAGCGTGACCGGGGGCGTCAACGTGTGCGTAGTGACGCTGCTCGGTCTGGTACTCAACGTGAGAAACGTTAATGGTGATACCGCGGTCGCGCTCCTCAGGAGCGTTGTCGACCTGGTCGAACGGCGTGTAGTCGTTCAGCTCGGGGTACTTGTCGTGCAGCACCTTGGTAATTGCAGCGGTAAGCGTCGTCTTGCCGTGGTCAACGTGACCGATCGTGCCGATGTTGACGTGCGGCTTGGTGCGCTCGAATTTGGCCTTCGCCACTTGTGTCCTCCTGGACTCGGGTAGATTTCTCAGCCTTTGGCTAGGTGTCACTCTAACACCCACTAGGGCCTGAGACCTACAGGGATTTTATTGGTGTGAGGCGGCTCGCTTCATCGCCGTAGTCTGAGCTGCGGAACAGACTCAGCGAGCCAACCCCGGTGGGACTCAAGCGCCCCGAGACTTTCCAACGATTTCGTCGGCAACGTTGCGCGGAACCTCAGCGTAGGAGTCGAACTCCATTGAGTAAACCGCGCGGCCCTGCGTCTTGGAACGCAGGTCGCCGACGTAACCGAACATTTCTGACAGCGGCACCTGCGCCTTGACAACGCGGACACCGTGCTGCTCATCCATCGAAGAAATTGAACCACGACGGGAGTTCAGATCGCCAATGACATCACCCATGTACTCTTCGGGAGTACGAACCTCAACGGCCATGATCGGCTCGAGGAGAACGGGGCTTGCCTTCTTCGCGGCCTCGCGGAAGGCCATCGACCCGGCAACCTTGAACGCCATTTCCGAAGAGTCAACCTCGTGGTAGGCGCCGTCAAGCAGCGTCGCCTTGATGTCAACCATCGGGTAGCCGGCAAGAACACCGGACTGCATGGCGTCTTGAATACCCGCGTTGACAGACGGAATGTACTCGCGAGGAACGCGGCCACCGGTGACCTTGTCCTCGAATTCGTACTCTTCCTCAGAGTCGGCGGGAATCGGCTCGAGCGCGATGATGACGCGCGCGAACTGACCGGAACCACCGGTCTGCTTCTTGTGGGTGTACTCGTACTTGTCAACCGTCTTGCGGATGGTCTCACGGTAGGCAACCATCGGAGCGCCGACGTTCGCCTCAACCTTGAACTCGCGACGCATACGGTCAACGATGATGTCGAGGTGAAGCTCACCCATACCACCGATGATCGTCTGGCCGGTTTCCGGATCCAGCTCAACGGTGAAGGTTGGGTCCTCTTCGGCCAGCTTCTGGATCGCGACGCCCATCTTCTCCTGGTCAGCCTTTGACTTCGGCTCAACCGCAACCTGGATCACAGGCTTGGGGAAGGTCATGGATTCGAGGACGATCGGCTTGTCCTGTGCACACAGGGTGTCACCTGTCGTCGTGTCCTTGAGGCCGATAACCGCGTAGATGTGACCCGCGTGGGCAGCATCAACCGGGTTCTCCTTGTTGGAGTGCATCTGGAAGATCTTCCCGATACGCTCTTTCTTGCCCTTGGTGGAGTTGAGAACCTGGGCGCCCGACTCCATCTTGCCGGAGTACACGCGGACGAATGTCAGCTTGCCGTAGAACGGGTGCGCGGCGATCTTGAAGGCAAGGGCCGACAGCGGCTCGTTCTCATCAGGCTTACGAGTCTCGGTTTCTTCTTCGGTATCTGAACCGGGCAGGAAGCCCTTGACATCACCGATGTCGAGCGGGGTCGGCAGGAAGTCAACAACCGCATCGAGCACGGGCTGAACACCCATGTTCCGCAGGGCGGTACCGCAGTAAACGGGGAACGCCTGACCGGAAACCGTCAGAGCACGGATGCCTTCCTTGATCTGGTCGATGGTGAGTTCACCGTTCTCAAGGTAGGCCTCGGTCAGTTCGTCAGAACCCTCGGCGGCGGCCTCGATGAGGGCCTCGCGGTATTCCTCGGCCTGAGCCTGGTATTCCTCGGGGATCGGTCCGCGAACAACGAGGGAGCCGAGGGTCGGCTGTCCTTTGTCGTCCTTGGCCGGGTAGGTCAGGGCTTCCATCGTCAGCAGGTCAATGTTGCCAACGAAGTCATTTTCGGCACCCATCGGCACCTGCATGACGATCGGGGTTGCGTGGAGGCGATCCTTGATGGTGGACACCGAGAAGAAGAAGTCGGCGCCCATCTTGTCCATCTTGTTGATGAAGCAGATACGCGGAACGCCGTACTTATCGGCCTGACGCCACACGGTTTCGGACTGCGGCTCAACACCTTCTTTACCGTCGAACACTGCGACAGCGCCGTCGAGGACGCGCAGTGAGCGCTCAACCTCAACGGTGAAGTCAACGTGTCCGGGGGTATCGATGATGTTGATCTGGTTGCCCTTCCAGAAGGACGTCACGGCAGCAGACGTAATCGTGATGCCGCGTTCCTTCTCCTGCTCCATCCAGTCGGTCGTTGATGCGCCGTCGTGGGTTTCGCCGAGCTTGTAGTTAATACCCGTGTAGAACAGGATACGTTCCGTCACGGTTGTCTTGCCGGCATCGATGTGAGCCATGATGCCAATGTTGCGGACCTTGTTGAGATCCGTGAGCACCTCTTGTGCCACGAGTGTGGTTCCTTCGTTCGAAGTTTATGGGTGAGGATGCCGGGAACATCCAGGTGAAGAGGGCGAATAGTCGCCCTCGCCACCCGGTGCCTTACCAGCGGTAGTGAGCGAACGCGCGGTTCGACTCGGCCATCTTGTGCATGTCCTCGCGACGCTTGACAGCGGCGCCAAGACCATTGGACGCATCGAGGATCTCGTTCGCGAGGCGCTCGGTCATCGTCTTCTCACGACGCTGACGAGAGAAGTCAACGAGCCAGCGCAGAGCAAGCGTCGTCGCACGAGCGGGACGAACCTCAACGGGAACCTGGTAGGTTGCGCCACCGACTCGGCGGGAACGAACCTCCAGCGCGGGGCGGATGTTGTCCAGCGCGCGCTTGAGCACGGAGACGGGCTCCTGCTCGGTGCGTTCGCGGACCGTTTCGAGTGCGCCGTAGACGATGCGTTCGGCGACGGTCTTCTTGCCGTCGAGGAGAACACGGTTGACAAGCTGGGTAACGACCTTGGAGCCGTACACCGGATCATCAACGAGGGGGCGCTTGGGAGCCGGGCCCTTACGAGGCATTACTTCTTCTCCTTCTTCGCGCCGTAGCGAGAGCGGGCCTGCTGGCGACCGCGCACGCCCTGAGTATCAAGTGAACCGCGAACGATACGGTAGCGGACACCGGGGAGGTCTTTCACACGACCACCACGAACGAGCACGATCGAGTGCTCCTGCAGGTTGTGGCCTTCACCGGGAATGTACGCCGTAACCTCAATGCCGGACGAAAGGCGCACACGAGCAACCTTACGGAGGGCTGAGTTCGGCTTCTTCGGAGTGGTTGTGTACACACGCGTGCACACGCCGCGACGCTGGGGTGAGCCCTTGAGCGCAGGGGTCTTCACCTTCGCGCGCTTGGAGCTGCGTCCCTTGCGAACGAGCTGTTGAATGGTAGGCACCGGATCTCCAGTTCTTTCCGTCGTCGGCTCCTCACCTGATGGTGTGGAGCCCTGGTAGGTCAGTCATCCGCGACTGTGGATCCCCCGCGGACACACTGCGGTCCATCAGGGGCCGGTGCGTCATGATAGCCACCGAAGTGGCCAGAGAATCACGCCCGGAACTCCGACGGAAGGAGTCCGCTACCGATAACGATCTGGTGAATGTTCAGCAGTCGCTCAATCGGCCGTCAGCATGTGAGCCGACGTTGAAGATCCCGCTTGTCACGGGAACCGTCCTCCAGGTTACGCGGTGAGCATTGGGGCGGTCAAAAGCCTACGACGTGAGTTGCAGCGCATTTCCTTCCCCAGATTCAGCAAACACCGCTCGTCCTCGTCAATTCTAATGAACGAGGACGAGGCGCCTCTCCCCCGGTCTGTTCCGCTGACCGGTCCGCCGGTTCCCCTCAGATAAGCAAATAAAGAGCCGGCGGGCAAACACGGAAGCCGCAGCTTCTGCGCTTGCCCGCCGGCATGGAATCACCGCACCGATCACGTCATGCGTGAACAGGTCACGAGCGGCATTCTCGGAGGTTTATTCCTCGACGCGTGACGAGGAATCAGCCAAACCCGATTCTTCGGGATCCGCTGCCGGCTCCACGGAAACCGTGGACTCAGCTCGACGAATCCGGTAACGCTTGATCGCGAGGACCTCAAGCCCGAGAGCAACGAGGACGATGAGCGCAAGACCACCCCAGGCGATGTACTCCCAGGCCGCACGCTCAACCTTCGGCTGCCCATCCTCGTAGATCCATGAGTTCGCCACCGTGTAGAGGATGTTGTGAGCGGAAGTGCGCAGAGCCTTCACACCGGTCGCACTGCGGTCCTTGACGTGGTTAACTCCCAGGTCCAGGGTTGCCAGGGCCATGTCGCCACCGTTACGGGTCAGCTGATCCATGTTCTGGTAGCCGTAACCGGCGAAGTAGTCCGTCAGCGTCATCCCTTGGAAGCCCCACTCACCTCGCAGAACATTCTGCTGAAGCTCGGGGAGAGCACCGGCGTACACCGTGCCGATGTAGTTGAACGCGGTCATGACGCCGTGGGCGCCACCCTCCTTGATGCCAATCTCGAAAGGACGCAGGTAGATTTCACGAATCGACTGCTCATTTGCCCAGGTCGCAAGCATGTGCGTACGGTTCGTCTCCTGATCGTTGAGCGCGAAGTGCTTAACGAACGCGTAGACGCCGTGCTCAGCTGCACCTTGGATTTCTTGAGCAACCTGTGTACCGGCAAGCATCGGATCCTCGGAGAAATACTCGAAGTTACGGCCTGCGTATGCGTAGCGATGCGTGTTCGTTGCGGGGGCGTACCATCCGGCAACATCCATGTCGTGAGCCATCGTGCCAATGGCCTCACCGAAGTCCTTCGCGATCTCCTTGTTAAAGGTCGCAGCAACAGACACAGCGGCAGGCAGACCGATGGATCCCACGCCGGTGAAGTTGTTGTTGAGCGAGGCCGGACCGTCGACATCGGAGACGCGAACCTTCCCCACGGACTTCACTGCGACGGAGCCATAGCCGCCGTTGGCGACCAGTGAATCCATGTCGTCAACGCTCAGCTGGTCAAGCAGTTGCTCCCACTTGGGATCGTCGTAGTCCAATCCGTACATGTCACCGAGGACGAGACCGTTCTTCGCTCCGGTCGTCGGCATCTCATCGGCCTCATCGTTGAATTTCTCCGCCTTGTAGTTGGAGTTCGCAACGAATGCGTCCTGGTGAGCTTTCGACATCTCAAAGTTCGTCGGAGCAGCGGTCGCCTGATCACGGTTGGCAAAACCATTGGCGCGTGACAGGTAGGTGACGTCGCCGGCTGCCTGATCAAACTGGTTCGTCGCGGGAACACGGTCACCCGCATGGGACATGTCCTCGGAGTTGTAGACGACGGTTTCGTCGACAGTGACAACAGACGAATCAATTTCCGTATGTGAATTTTCACGAATCGACACCGTGTAGTCACCGGCCTCAAGCACATATGCCTTGGCATTGACCGAATCGTAGGAGGCCATCTCGTCCTCGTTAAAGGAGATCGTCACCGTCTCGGAGGCACCGGGTTCCAGGAGAGATGTCTTGGCATAGTCAGCGAGGTTGACGGATGCCTTTTCAATACCGCCATTTGTGTATGGGGCTGAGTAATACGCCTGAACAACGTCCTTTCCTGCGACATCACCAGTGTTCGTCACGGTGACGTCAAAAGAAATCTTTCCATCGGCGCGGGTGATGTTCCCCATCTTCTGCTCGAATGTCGTGTAGCTCAAGCCGTAACCAAAGGGGTAGACCACCTCGTCGTCATAGTTGATGACGCCTTCCTCAGCAGCGGTCTCATACCAGCGGTAGCCCACGTAGATTCCCTCAACGTAGTTGACAAACGAGGGGTAGGTCGTGTTGTCGGAGAACGGGTCATCCTGACCGTATTCCTTCATGTTCGTGTAACCGAAGTTGCCGAAGTTCTTCGCCGCAGGCGAGTTCTTGATCGTGCGCGCGAAAGTATCCGGAGTCTTCGCCGACGGGTTGACCTCACCATCAAGAATGCGCCCAAGAGCGTTGAAACCGACTTGTCCGCCGGGGATCGCCCAGACAATCGCATCAATCTCCGGATCGTCATTGAGCTCGCCGAGCTGGAAGGCGTTCGCAGCATTGACCACGACGACGACCTTGTCAGAGGCCGACTTCGCTAGCTCAATCATGTCCTTTTCAGGGCGGGTCAGCTCAAGGTAGCCCTGACCATCCTCAAAGTCCGCGTATTCCTTGGAGTTATTCGTGTAGGAGAATGCGCCATTCTCCTTCACTTCCTTGTTCACATCCTGCGGCAAGTCGAAGCCTTCACCACCGGAGCGCGCGATCGTGACAATCGCCGTGTCAGAGTATGACGTGACGTTGGAAATCAACGAATCGGAATACATGTCTTTCGTGGGCTCAGGCAGGGACCAGTCAGCCTGGAACATCCCGATTTCGGGGCGGTCTTCCCGGAAGTCCATGTAGAACTTCGTCAGTTCATCATTAGTCTGAAAACCGGCATTGTGCAGGCCGTCAATCAGCGAGGTCGTCGGATTGTCAGGGTTAAGAGAGCCTGAGCCAGTTCCACCGTAAATCGGGTTCGTTGAGGCCCATCCCCAGACGTTGACCTTCGAGTCCGCAGCAAGCGGCAGGGTGTCCTCTGAGTTCTTCAGCAGAACCATGCCTTCATCAGATATTTCGTTGCCGAGCTTTTCAACACTGGCTTTCGTTTCGTCCGTCAGTACGCCCGAGCCGGAAGCTAGGTCAAGAACAGTCTTAAAGCCGCCGTAGAGCATAGAGACAAAGGCAACTGCGACGGCGACGAGTGCGGCAACCCACGTGGTTGCGCGAGTGAGTTTGCGCTTGGGTACGGACAGTTTCCTGACCGCGATCGTGACAAGGAGCGCCACAAGGAGGATCACGCCAATGGCGATCAGCTGGAACTTGATCGATTCGACGAGCTTTGCAACGTCATCCCAGTTGATGGAGAGCATGTGGAAATACCTCTCAGGTCGGGGCACCGATACGGTGTGGATGGCCATGTCCTGGGGCCGAGAAACATAGGGATTTCTCGCTCAGATCACGGATGAAATTCCCTTGATTTCACACATGCGTTTGCTTCCGCTCGCGCTGTCATCCTCGACTGTGGATCGACTGTGAACCTTGTGTGAAACCGAGTGAGTTCCACTGGTATTCAACCCATCGTCGGATCGGATTCCTACAGAGCTCAATAATCTGCATTTTCGGGGGCACAGTCTGCCACGCACAGCTACTCCTGTGCCTCACCTTAAGCAACGAAAACATAGGTTTTCTTAGTGATCATTAACGAGGACGCATCGGGGGTGGGCTCGAACTCTGAAATGTTCGAGCCCACCCCGTACGACGTCATGCCGATCCGCTAAAGCTCCGAGTATCCGTCCCCGGTTTCACTCGGGTCATTCAGCGACGCCATCGTTTGTGTTGACGCGGTGAGGATGTCTCCTCGTGACACGTTCATTCAGTGATGGACGTCGGATGTGAAGCATCCTCATCGGAATCTGAAGGAGTCTCCCCCGTCGCAGTGTCAGTAGGCTCCACCGTCACCGTAACCTCGTCTCTGCCCCGCGCGATGAAACGACGCAAGGCAACGACGAAGAGCACAACGGCGCCGGCTGTCAGAAGAAGAGCCACACCCCACGCGATCCACTCCCACGGGAGCATCGGTGAAGCGGGTGTCCCGTCGGCGTAGATCCATGAGTTCGCCGTTGTGTAGAGGATATTGTGTGCGGCTGTGCGCATGGCGATCACCGATGTCGCACTACGGTCGTGAACGTGGTTGGAATCAAGGTTCAACGAAGCGAGCATTGTGTCGCCACCAGCACGGATGATCTGATCGGCATTCTGATATCCGAAGTCAGCGAAGTAGTCCGTGAGAACCATGCCTTGGAATCCCCACTCATCACGCAGAACTCCCTGAAGAAGCCCCGGCGTTGCGCCCGCGTAGACCGGTCCGATGAAGTTATAGGCACTCATGACAGCGGTTGCTCCGCCATCTTTCACCAGGGACTCAAAGGGCTTGAGGTAGATTTCACGCATCGTCTGCTCATCCGCCCACGTCGTCAGCTTCGACATGCGGTACGTTTCCTGATCATTGAGAGCAAAGTGTTTCATGAACACGTAAATGCCCTCGGCCTGAACCGCAGCAGCCTGATGCGCCGCGGTCTCTCCGGTGAGGAAAGGATCCTCCGAGTAGTACTCGAAGTTACGTCCCGCATAGGCGGAGCGATGCGTATTGACGGCTGGTGCATACCAACCCGAAACTTGCATCTCCTTGCCCATCTTCGCGATCATCTCACCATACTGGGTAGCCAGATCCGTGTTGAAGCTCGCTGCAAGGGAGACACTGGCGGCCATACCGATAGACCCGACCCCAGTGAAGTTATTATTCAGAGCCGCGGGACCATCAACGTCAACGTTCTGAACCTTTGCAATGGACGAGACCGCGGGGGTTTGATATCCACCGTTAGCGATGAGTTGATCCATGTCGTTAACACTCAACTGGTCAAGCAGCTGCTCCCACTTGGGATCGTCATAGTCCAATCCGTACATGTCGGCAAGCTCGATGCCATTCTTGGCTCCGGTTGTCGGCATTTCGTCAGCCTCATCGTTATGTTCTGCGGGATCGTAGTTCGTGTTATCCACAAACTGCGCTTTACGCTCATCGGACAGCTCAAAGTTCGTCGGAGCTGCCGTTGCCTCGTCAAAGTTGGCGAAGCCATCAGCACGCGACAGCAGGGTGAAGTCGCCTCGCGCATAGTCGAAACGGTTCGTTGCTGCTGTCTTATCCCCGTTGTGCGTTGTCTGTGCGGAGTATGTGATCGTTGCAGGAATGTTGAGTGTCTGTTCCTGGAGAATCTCGTGAGAGTTTGCCCGAATCGAAAGGCCGTAGTCTCCGGCCTCCAGCACATAGGCTTTGGCATTTGCGTAGTCATACGAGGCCAGATCCTCGCGGTTAAGTGTCAGCGTCAGCGTCTGCGAAGCTCCGGGGTCAAGAATCTGAGTCTTGTCGTAGGCGACAAGGTTCGCTGAAGCCTTTTCAATCCCACCGTTGGTGTAAGGCGGGTTCGAGTAGAGCTGGACAACATCTTTACCGGCAGCGCTTCCCGTGTTCGTCACGGTGACGTCGACGGTGATTTCACCCGTGGCAGGATCGAGGACGGGAGCAGACATCGTCTGCTGGAACGTCGTGTAGGACAAACCGTAACCAAAGGGGTACGTCACCCATTCGTCGTAATTGATGAGGCCCTCTTCGGCAGCTGTCTCCCAGAAGCGGTAGCCCACATAGATACCTTCAACGTAGTTCGAGAAGGTCGGATGGTAGGTATCCCCAGACCACTGCATCTCGTAGACGTGCTCATCCATGTTCGTGTATGTGAACACGCCAAAATTCTTCGATGTTGGCGTGTTATTCAGGTCCTTCACAAAGGTATCTGGAGTCTTCGCAGAGGGGTTGACATCACCGTTGAGGATCCGTCCCAACGAGTTGAAACCGACCTGACCGGGCAAGACCGTCCAAAGGATCGCATCAATCTCGGGATCTTTCGCTAGTTCGTCAAGCTCAAAAACGTTTCCACCGTTGTAGAGGACAACGACCTTGTCAGAGTTGGCTTTCGCAACCTCAATCATGTCCTTCTCAGACTGAGTGAGAGACAGATAGCCCTGGCCATCGGCGAAGTCCTTGTAGTCCTTGGAGTTCTCTTTGTATTGGTATTGATTCTTCGCGGCAACAGTCGCGTTCATATCCGAGGGGAAGTCATAGCCTTCGCCGCCGCTGCGAGAAATCGTCACAATAGCGGTATCTGAAAAATCACGGACCGAGTTCAGGAGTTCATCGGTGTAGGAATCGGCAGGGGGCTCGGGAAGAGAGATATCCGTATCCGAGAACATTCCGGCGACCGGCCGCTCCGCCGCGTAGTCGGTGTAGAAGTTCACCAGGTCGTTGTTCACGCTGAATCCCGCATTTTCCAGGCCAGTGAGCAGTGATGCAAGCTGGACATCAGTGCGCATTGAACCGGATCCCGTACCACCGTACACGGGGTTAGTCGATGCCCATCCAAAGGTGTTGAGTGCACTGCCTTTACTCAGGGGAAGAGTGCCGTTCTGATTCTTGAGGAGAACCATTCCTTCGTCGGACATCGCTTCGTTGAGGCTCTTGACCTCATCCATTGTTTCCTGCGTGAGCGCTCCACTGCCGGATGCGAGATCAAGAGGGGTCTTCAACCCGCCATAGAGCATGGTCATCACAGCAACGATGACGGCAAGGAGTGCGGCGATCCATGTTGTCGAACGGACGAATTTACGTGTGCGGGTCTTCATCTTGAAGACAGCGATGGTGATGATGATAGCGAGGGCGAGGACGATGCCGATAACAACGAGCTGGGTCTTGAGCGAATCCAGCAGTCGAATGACGTCCTCCCAGTTGATCGCGAGCATTCTGGCTCACCTTTCCTTGAGTCGCGTCGATGGGACATGCGGTGATTTACCTCGGCGCTTCGTTACGCCGCTCCCCTCATTCAGGAACATCGGCGTTCTCAGCTGCTGAGGTATCTCACGTGCTATCCCAACACCGCATCATTCAGACATGGACGCGTTTTCGGTGTTCTGTCCTTTCCCGTACGTAAACTGCACACTCACATCGCTTCGGCGCTCGTGACCCCACACATCGTGCTGCCAACCCATTCAAGATACGGGAAACGACATGCTCTCCGGTCTACCGGGACATAACAAAAGGGTGCGCGTGCTGCCTTGTGCAGCACGCGCACCCGATGACGTCTTCAGCAGGCTGAGCATTCAGCTTGCTGATGCGTTCAGTGGACGCTTACTCGTGGAAGGTCATCCCGAAGTCGATGGAGCCGAGGGCGTCGAGGAAGTCCTCCGACACCTCGCCGTCCTGGAAGTCGATCTCGGAGTAGTTCGAGTTCGCCAGCGCCTCAGGTGTCGGCTCAACGACAACCTGATTGTAACGCAGCAGACCCGTACCAGCCGGGATGAGCTTACCGAGAATGACGTTCTCCTTGAGCCCAACGAGCGAATCAGACTTACCGTTCATCGCGGCCTCGGTCAGAACCTTCGTTGTCTCCTGGAAGGATGCAGCCGACAGCCACGAGTCCGTTGCAAGCGACGCCTTCGTGATACCCATGAGCATCTGACGACCCGAGGCCGGCTGTCCGCCCTCGGCGGCAACCTTACGGTTCTGCGTCAGGTACGCCATGCGGTCAACAAGCTCACCCGGCATGAACGTGGTGTCACCCGGTTCGAGGATCGTCACGCGACGCAGCATCTGGCGAACAATAACCTCGATGTGCTTGGAGTGAATACCGACGCCCTGGTCGCGGTAGACCTTCTGCACCTCATCCACCAGCTGCTTCTGAGCGACGTTACGACCCATGATCCGCAGGATTTCCTTCGGATCAAGCTGGCCCTCAGTCAGCGGAGTGCCCGCGTCGATGTGCTCGCCCTCGGACACGAGAAGCTTCTGACGACGCGACACCTCGATGACCAGGTCTTCCTTGCCGTCATCACGGGTGATGACAACGCGACGCGCCGCAGGATCCTCATCGTCGATGTGGACGCGGCCGGCGGCCTCGTTCATCTTCGCTTCGGTCTTGGGCGAACGCGCCTCGAAGAGTTCCTGCACACGCGGCAGACCCTGCGTGATGTCAGCTGCCGAGGCAGCACCACCGGTGTGGAAGGTCCGCATCGTCAGCTGCGTGCCGGGCTCGCCAATCGACTGAGCGGCGATAATGCCGACGGCCTCGCCAATGTCAACCTGCTTGCCGGTCGCCAGGGAGCGGCCATAGCAGGCAGCACATGTGCCCACCTGGGACTCACAGGTGAGGACCGAACGCACGGTGATCTCACCAACACCGGCTTTGACCAGCTGCTCAAGCTGCTCATCTCCGAGGTCGGAGCCCGCCGTCATGACGACCTCTCCGTCCTCGTTCACCGCATCACGTGCGAGGTTACGCGCGTAGGCAGTCGTGTCGATGGTCTCCAACGCTTCCCACTCGCCGAACTCGTTCTTCTCGGCGATCTGGATCTTCACACCCTGACGGGTTCCACAGTCGGCCTCGCGGACGATGACATCCTGTGAAACGTCAACCAGACGACGGGTGAGGTAGCCCGACTCCGCGGTACGCAAAGCCGTATCAGCCAGACCCTTACGAGCGCCGTGCGTCGCAATGAAGTATTCAAGAACCGTCAGGCCCTCGCGGTAGTTCGCCTTGATCGGACGCTCAATGAGCTTCTGCTTCGGGTCAGACACCAGACCACGCATACCGGCGATCTGCTGAACCTGCGACCAGTTACCACGAGCACCCGAGGACACCATGCGGTAGACGGTGTTGCGCTCGGTGAAGTTGGACCGCATGTCGTTCGCAACTTCTTCGGTGCATTCAAGCCACAGCTTGACCAGCTCTTCGTAACGGGTTTCCTCAAGGATGATACCCGTCTCGAACTGCTCCTGAATCTCAGCGGCTTTCACCTCGTAACGCGCGAGGATCTCTTCCTTACGCGGCGACTGCTCAATGTCAGAGAACGCAATGGTGATGCCTGACCACGTTGACCAGTAGAAGCCCGCGGACTTCAGCGCGTCAAGGGACTCGGCAACAAGAACGTTCGGGTAGCGCTGCGTCAGGGCGTTGACGATCGCTCCCAGCTGCTTCTTGCCCACAACCTCGTTAACAAACGGGAAATCAACGGGAAGCTGCTCGTTGAAAATGGCGCGTCCCAGAGATGTTTCGAGGACGATGTCGTCACCCTCGGACCATCCTTCCGGGGCCTGCCAATTCGTGGGCGGCACGATGTCGGTGAAACGAATCCGAGCCGTTGCATTGAGGTCCAAGTCGCCCTTGTCGAAGGCCATGCGGGCCTCAGCCGCGGAGGAGAACTCCGGAACAATCGCATTGCCCTGCTCATCTGTGGCGACCGCGACGGACGGATCCGGGGTCGACGTCAGGTGGAACAGGCCAATGATCATGTCCTGCGACGGCATCGCCACGGGGCGACCGTCGGACGGCTTGAGGATGTTGTTCGTCGACAGCATGAGGATACGGGCCTCAGCCTGCGCTTCCGCGCCAAGCGGAAGGTGAACGGCCATCTGGTCGCCATCGAAGTCAGCGTTGAACGCGCCACAGGCCAGCGGGTGCAGCTGGATCGCCTTGCCCTCAATGAGCTGAGGCTCGAAGGCCTGAATACCCAGGCGGTGCAGCGTGGGTGCGCGGTTAAGCAGCACCGGGTGCTCGCGGATGACATCGTCGAGGACGTCCCACACCTCGGGGCGCTGACGCTCAACCTTGCGCTTAGCTGCCTTGACGTTCTGCGCGTAGTTCTTCTCAACGAGGCGCTTCATGACGAACGGCTTGAACAGCTCAAGGGCCATCTGCTTGGGCAGACCACACTGATGGAGTTTGAGCTGAGGGCCAACGACGATAACGGAACGACCGGAGTAGTCAACGCGCTTACCCAGGAGGTTCTGACGGAAACGCCCCTGCTTGCCCTTGAGCATGTCCGAAATCGACTTCAGGGGACGGTTACCCGGTCCGGCAACGGGACGTCCACGACGACCGTTGTCGAAGAGAGCATCCACGGATTCCTGAAGCATGCGCTTCTCGTTGTTGACGATGATCTCCGGTGCGCCCAGCTCAAGCAGGCGCTTGAGGCGGGTGTTGCGGTTAATCACTCGACGGTACAGGTCATTCAGGTCGGAGGTAGCGAAGCGACCGCCGTCCAGCTGGACCATCGGACGAAGATCTGGCGGAATAACCGGGATATTCGTCAGCACCATCGACGCCGGGGAGTTCCCGGTGTGAACAAAGGCGTTGATGACTTTCAGGCGCTTGATCGCGCGGGCCTTACGTGGACCCGAGTCGTTAGCGATCGTCTGACGCAGAGCCTCAACTTCGCTCTGCAAGTCGAAAGTCTCCAAGCGCTTCTGAATTGCGGCAGCGCCCATGTCACCCTTGAAATAGGTGCCGTAGTTTGCCACCATCGCACGGTAGAGTCGTTCATCGCCCTCAAGGTCACCAACTTTGAGGTTCTTGAATCGATCCCATACATCTTCCATGAACTTGATGTCGTCATCGAAGCGCTTGCGGATCTTCTGCATGTCACGCTCGCCGTTCTTGCGGGCGCGTTCACGCTCAGCCGCTGTGGAGCCTTCCTGCTCCATCTGGGCCAGCCTCTTCTCCAGGTCTTCTGCGAACTCGTTGATCGCAACGTCACGCTGGTTTTCCAGCTGCGACTGGCGAACTTCAAGTTCGTTGCGAAGATCCATGAGGTCTTCCTGGCGGCCCTTGTCATCGACCTCGGTAATCATGTACGCGGCGAAGTAGATGACCTTCTCCAGGTCCTTCGGCGCGAGGTTGAGCACGTACCCGAGGCGGGACGGCACACCCTTGAAATACCAAATGTGCGTGACGGGGGCGGCAAGGTCAATATGTCCCATGCGTTCACGACGCACCTTGGACCGCGTGACCTCAACACCACACTTCTCACAGATGATGCCCTTGTAACGAACCCTCTTGTACTTGCCGCACGCGCACTCCCAGTCGCGCGTGGGGCCGAAGATCTGCTCGCCGAATAGACCGTCGCGCTCGGGCTTGAGCGTGCGGTAGTTAATGGTTTCTGGCTTCTTGACTTCACCGTGGGACCACGAGGCAATGTCCTCGCCCGTAGCCAGGGTGATTTTCAAGCTGTCGAACGTCTTGGCGTCCAGCAAAGTCTTTTCTCCCTAATCAGATCGCGTCGATAGTCGCGGCAGCATTCGGACGGGCATCAAGAGTGATGCCGAGATCCTCACGTGCATTGAAGTCCTCATCCTGATCACGCAGGTCAATGGCGTTGCCGGCTGCGTCGAGAGCCTCGACGTTCAGACACAGCGAGCGCATTTCCTGAATGAGCACTCGGAAGGACTCGGGAATACCGGGCTCGGGAATGTCCTCGCCCTTGACGATCGCCTCGTATACCTTGACGCGGCCGGTCGTGTCGTCGGACTTGATAGTCAGCAGTTCCTGCAAAGCGTAGGCCGCGCCATAGGCTTCGAGGGCCCACACCTCCATCTCACCGAAACGCTGGCCACCGAACTGGGCTTTACCACCCAGCGGCTGCTGCGTAATCATCGAGTACGGGCCGGTGGAACGTGCGTGAATCTTGTCGTCCACCAGGTGGTGGAGTTTGAGCATGTACGTGTAACCCACGGCGATCGGATACGGGAAGGGTTCACCGGAACGCCCGTCAAACAGACGCGCCTTACCTTCCTCGTTCGTCAACTGACGACCATCACGGTCCGGGTTGACGTGACGCAGCAGGCCCTGAAGCTCTTCGGCCTCAAGACCGTCGAAAACGGGCGTGGCAACAAGCGACTCAGGATCCGCAACAACGCCGTCAGCCGGCAGGTGACGGGTCCACGATTCTCCCGCTTCCACGGCCTTGGTTGCGTCCCATCCCTGGTGGGCGAGCCACCCGAGGTGATACTCAAGCACCTGGCCGACGTTCATACGGCCGGGAACACCCAGCGGGTTGAGGATGATATCAACCGGAGTTCCATCTTCAAGGAAGGGCATGTCTTCAACGGGAAGGATCTTCGAGACAACACCCTTGTTTCCGTGACGGCCCGCCATCTTGTCACCAATGGTGATCTTGCGTCGCTGAGCGACGTAGACGCGAACGGTCTGGCGGACACCGGGATTGAGCTCGTCTTCCTCGTCATTGAACTCGCGCACGCCGATGACGATGCCTTCTTCACCGTGAGGAACACGCAGGGACGTGTCACGTACCTCGCGGGCCTTCTCACCGAAGATCGCACGCAGAAGACGTTCCTCCGACGTCAGTTCGGTCTCGCCCTTGGGCGTGACCTTACCCACGAGGATGTCTCCGGCTGTGACCTCAGCGCCGATGCGGATGATGCCGCGTTCGTCAAGGTCAGCAAGGGATTCCTCCGAGACGTTCGGAATGTCACGGGTGATTTCCTCTTCACCAAGTTTGGTTTCGCGGGCATCGACCTCGTATTCCTCGATGTGGATCGAGGTGAGGATGTCTTCCTCGACCACGCGACGCGACAGGATGATCGCGTCCTCGTAGTTGAGGCCCTCCCACGACATGTAGGCAACGAGGAGGTTCTTCCCGAGGGCGACTTCGCCATTGTCCGTGGCAGGACCATCGGCGAGGACGGTTCCAACCTCAACACGATCGCCTTCGTTGACGATGACACGCTGGTTCGTGCAGTTACCCGGGTTGGAACGCTCGAACTTCTCCAGCTTGTAGGTATCGCGTCCGCCCTCGTCAGTTGACACGATGACGAGGTCGGCGCTCACCTCGGAAACGACACCCGCGTGAGCGGCGAGCACCATTTCACCGGAGTCCTCCGCGGCGCGACGTTCCATGCCGGTGCCAACGAGCGGCGCCTGCGTTGTCAGCAGCGGAACGGCCTGACGCTGCATGTTCGCGCCCATGAGAGCGCGGTTTGCGTCGTCGTGCTCAAGGAAAGGAATGAACGCCGCGGCAACGGACACCATCTGACGTGCAGACACGTCCATGTAGTCCACGCGGTCGCGCGCAATGAGCATCGGGTCTTCGCCGGCCACACGGCACAGGACGTGATCTTCAGCGAAGGTTCCGTCCTCGTTGAGAGGAGAGGATGCCTGCGCGATGAAGTGAGCGATCTCGTCGTCGGCGGTGAGGTAGGCAACCTCGTCCGTGACGCGCCCGTTTTCAACGGTACGGTACGGCGTCTCAACAAAACCGAAGGGGTTAATGCGTGCGAAGGTGGCCAGCGAACCAATCAGACCAATGTTCGGGCCTTCAGGGGATTCAATCGGGCACATACGTCCGTAGTGCGACGGGTGAACGTCACGGACCTCCATGCCTGCGCGGTCACGGGACAGACCGCCGGGGCCCAGCGCCGAGAGACGACGCTTGTGTGTGAGGCCAGCCAGCGGGTTGTTCTGGTCCATGAACTGCGACAGCTGGGATGTTCCGAAGAACTCCTTGATCGCGGCCACAACGGGACGGACGTTAATCAGCGACTGCGGGGTGATCGACTCCGCCTGCTGCGTGCCCATGCGTTCGCGAACCGTGCGTTCCATACGAGCCAGACCGGTGCGGACCTGTGCCTGAATCAACTCGCCAACCGCGCGGATACGGCGGTTACCGAAGTGGTCGATATCGTCAGATTCGACGCGGACCTCAACGTTTTCGCCATGACGCACGCCAGCGAAGGTCTTTTCTCCCTGATGAAGGGCCGCAAGGTACTTCACTGTTGCAACGATGTCTTCGAGGGACAGGGTTGACGCAGTCGGTTCCGCGTCAAGAGCCAGCTTCTTGTTGATCTTGTAACGACCAACCTTCGCCAGGTCGTAGCGCTTCGACTCGAAATAGAAGTTGTTGAGCAGCGTCTGAGCGGCGTCAACGTTCGCAGGTTCACCTGGGCGAAGCTTGCGGTAGATGTCGAGCAGCGCCTCTTCCTGGGTCTGGACTGTGTCTTTCTCCAGAGTTTCAAGCACAACCGGGTAGTCGGCGAAAGATTCGCGGATCTCGGCCTCGGACATGCCAATGGCCTTGAGGAAGTGCGTGACCGACTGCTTACGCTTGCGGTCAATACGCACGCCCACGGCGTCACGCTTATCGATCTCGAACTCCAGCCACGCGCCACGAGACGGAATGATCTTCGCGCCGAACACGTCCTTGTCGGAGGAACGGTCAGATACACGCTCGAAGTACACGCCCGGAGAGCGGACAAGCTGAGAAACAACAACACGTTCGGTGCCGTTGATGATGAATGTTCCGCGCGGGGTCATCAGGGGGAAGTCACCCATGAAGACGGTCTGCGACTTGATTTCTCCGGAGGACTCGTTGAGGAACTCGGCGGTCACGTACATCGGAGCTGAGTACGTGTAATCCTTCGCCTTCGCTTCATCAATCGAATACTTCGGCTTTTCGAGGCGGTGGTCGCGGAACGACAGCGACATCGTCTCTGCGACATCCTTAATCGGCGAGATCTCATCGAAAATCTCTTCCAGACCGGAGACGTCGGGAACGTCAGTGCGTCCCTGAGCTTTCGCGGCTTCGACTCGTGCTTTCCACGCGTCGTTGCCCAGCAGCCAATCGAAGCTCTCAATCTGAAGGCCCAAAAGGTTTGGAGCCTGAAGCGGTTCGCGGAGCTTAGCGAATGAGATACGGTTCCTGGGCTGGTTGGCAGTGCTACTGGCAGCCAAAGGGGATCCTTCCCTGCAAGGTTCTTGCGCTTACGCCCACGGCCCATTAACTGCTACCGGCCTCCCCCGCTTAGCGCCTGTTGTTGCGGGTGGGTACGGTGCACCTCGGACACAATAAGGCGCAACTAGCCATCTTAGGCATACTCTGCGACCGCATCAATACCATATGTCTTTTGTGTTAGGTTTCACTGACCTCTGAGATGTCATCCATCACGAGCATCTGTGGGCGAGCCACTGTGAGCGGACGCTGGCACACATGCACGTACCCTGTCGCCGCTGGCATGAACCGGACAGGCTTCATCTTCACGCAATCAGGCCGCTGAGTGCTCTCCAGCTTGCTCTCGATACTCACCCGCCACTCACGCGAAGCGACACAGGCCATCTTTTCGTTGATTCCAGGCCGTTTTCTTGTGGTGCCCCAAGCCGGGCTTGAACCGGCGACCGACGGATTATGAGTCCGCTGCTCTAACCGACTGAGCTATTGGGGCGCTCACAGTTTAGTCGGTTTTCCCCTCCCCATGCGACATCGCCGGCCCGGCGTCGTCATCATCATTGGCGAGGGCGAGCTCGTCCTCGTCAATCACCTCGGCACTCTCAGGCGGAGGTGACCGCCCCCGCGGGACTGACGAACACGCGCGCCGTTGCCGACACCCCCAGCGACAACGTTTGACCCGAGGTACATACCGTTACCGTCATCGCATCGGAAAAAGGTTCACTCTCGCCAACAGTCAGACGCTCACCAACTGTGACCCCGTGTTCTTGAAGGAACTTCAGGAGTTCTGCACTGGAATCGTCGATGCGTTCGACAATGAAGTCCCCACCGGGAGTGACCAGGGAAAGAGGAGAGGCATTCTCGGCGGCCTCGTCAACGGATCCGTCGGCTCGCGGAATGACATCACCGTGAGGATCCCGTGTCGGGTGATTGAGGAGATCATCAATGCGTTCGACGAGGAGGTCCGAGACCGCGTGTTCAAGGTTCTCGGCTTCTTCGTGAACCTCATCCCACGAATACCCCAGAGTCGTCACAAGGAATGTCTCAAGGAGGCGGTGGCGACGAATCATCGCCAAGGCGTACATGCGTCCCTCGTCGGTGAGCGCAACGGCACCATAGGGCGCATGGTTGACGAGACCCTGGCCGGATAACTTACGGATCGCGTCCGATACGGACGACAACTTCAGGCCCGTTCGCTCAGCAATTTTCTTCGGGGTCACAGGCTCATCAGACCATTCGGCAAGGGACGCCACGGCCTTTAAGTAGTCCTGCGTGGATGCGGAAAGATCTGAAAGCGCCATACGTTGATTATCGTCCACACGCGCCCACTTAGCCACTGTCGGCCGATGCTTTGGCGGGGCATCTGAACAGATTCCAGCTTGTGCAGCCACCCCATCGGCAACAGTCCCGCGGGATGACGTCGACGTGAACGATCATCTGTGAATCCGGCAACGCAATTGGGGTGCCGCCACAGCGACACCCCAATCGTCACGTCGAGAACGACGACAAGAACTCAGTCTCCCTGAGCAGCCATTCGCAGCATCCACGCCTGCTTTTCCAGACCGGCGGCGATGCCGATGAGCAGGTCGTTGGAGAGGTGATCGACCTCGTCAACCTCATCGAGAGTGGCCTTGATGCGATCAGAAACACCCATGAGCATTTCTTGGAATTGGCTGTAGACCTCGTCGACCTTCAATTTGGTCCCGTCGAATTGCTTGACTCCCGACTGCGACGCGACCGTGGCGGAGCGCGCATCAGGGATCATGTCGAGAGCAGCCATACGTTCAGCAACCTCGTCCGCGTCGAGACGCACCTGGTCGATGATCTCGTCCAGCGCGAGGTGGAGGGAACGGAATCGGGAGCCCTCAATGTTCCAGTGTGCCTGCTTGCCCAGCAGTGAAAGGTCCGTGAGGTCGACGAGCGCCTGCTGTAGCGCCTTATTGACAACCTGTGAGTACTCAGCCATGTGGATCTCCTATCTGTTTCGTCCGGAAGACGTTGCACCCACGCTGACACTCCCCCATCTTCGTGATTGAGCACCACCTGTGGCGGTCGCTTCTGTCTTCCGTAACGATCCGGGCTTACCTACGTCTTTCAGTGTAGTTGGTCTGGTCAGAGCCGCAACCGGAGATTGAGTCTGAGGGACTCAATCTCGGTCGGGAGCACCTTATTTCCCTGATTGCGCACCATTCCCCTGATTGTGCGCCCTTTCTGTGCGACCATTGGCCACATGCGATGGGCGACGAAGTCAACATGGATACGCATCGCTGTACTCTTCGCCGCATATCTGATACTGCCCGCGATACTCCTTGGCATCACCCGCACCCTCAGCATCACCCACCCCACAGGTACCTGGGATGGAGCGAAGTCTTCCTGGCTGGCGATTCTGTTCCTCATCCTGCCGCTCATCACCATCGACGTAGCCGCGTGGGATGGCATGAAAGAGGGATGGAGCTTCCTCTGGGCACTCGCCCCACTGATCTGTTTCCTACTCCCGATGTTTCTATTTTTCAACGACTCCGCTCTGATCTACGGCATCATTTATAGCGTCCTCGGAATAGTCGCGAACGCTGTCGGTTCACTTTTCTCACTTGTCCGCCCGCGCCGCAGGCAATAAACCGCGCACAATAAATACGTGTGCGACCTCGTGCGACGAATCATCGACAGACCATCGTCGCCCCCAGGATCCGAGCCATTGCATTGCCAGAAGCTGGCCTAGACGCCAAAGCTGGGTTAGCGGACAAAATGTGTTGGTAGTTTAGGTTTCAATTGTTGTGTTGGGGCTTTAGTCCCATCGATTTGTGTATGGGGTGGTGTGGTGGATTTCTGCCCAGACGATTGCGTCGCCCCATTGGGGGATTGATGTGGCGGTTTGGTGGTGTTGGGTGGCGTGGTGGTAGGTGTTTTCGATGTCGCTGTCAGTGGGGAAGGTTTTGAGGAGTTGTGCTGGTGGTAGCGGGTTTGGGCTGTGCATGTAGCACCACCAGAAGATCGCTTTGATGCGTCGGGTTAGGCTCATGCCTCTGTGATCGCGCAGCATTTGGCGTAGGGGTGCGTTGATGGCTCCTTCGATGCGGTTATTGGTTGATGGCATGGTGATGTCCCATTCGTCGTCAAGGAAGGTGAATAAGCGTTTGTCTGCGAGGATTTTGTTGGTGGAGTTTCGGGCTTTAACCAGGCGCGCATGGGTGTATTCGAGGGTTCCATTGGGGGTTGCGGTGCGTTGGGCAAGGAATGCCTCCCAGCGGCGAAGCCAGTCCATGTAGTCGCGGATCCATTGGCGTGCCGATTGGGGTGTTTTAGCTTTCAACAGCGCTAGGGCGAGCTGGCGAAGCTCTTGAGAGGCTGGTAGGCGTGGATGGCGTGTGGTGGCTGTGGTCAGGTTCATGAATACATGAAAGACACATCGTTGGACACTAGTGTCGGGCCAATGTTGGCGGCGAGCTTTCTCAAAACCACCACTGCCGTCAGTGACAACCACATCGGGTGGGGCGATGCGGCTCATAAGCGCACCCCACGCCCTGGAGTTCTCACTACGAGCCACATACCAGCCCAGCACGTGTTCGTTGGTGCAGGCAATCAACACGACCGCTTGACGGCCCAAATGCAGGCCATCAACGAAGACGACTGGGTGGACTTCGTCAACGACGGGACAAAAAGGCCATAACTGCCACAAGCGTTCGTTCTTACGCCTAAACGTTCGTCCCGCCCCTGGCATGTTCTTTTGAAGTTCACCCGATGTCAGCCACTTCAAAAACCGCTCAAGAAGCTTCGCGGTGTTATCAATGCGCCCCACCCGTGACACGCCGCACGCGCGACACCTCCACCGTTGAGTTCCACGAGACGTGTACCCATACCGCGTCATCACAAGACCACAAACTTCACATCGAGGAATATTCATTCCTCAACGATCAGAAAAAACAACTTCAACGCCAACTATTCACTGCAACCACAACCAAAACACACCCACCGACCAACACAAAATGTCCGCGACGCAAGTTGGAAACCACCAACTTCAACACCGACTTTCCCCCGCCATACCAACGAAAAACAACCCAAAAACCAACACGAAAAGTCCGCTAACCCCCAAAGCTTGGGCTTATAAGGCGGATGAACGAAGGAAAGCCGCCCGACTCAGAGTCGAACGGCTTTCCGGGAGTATGTACGCACCCTAACCTCGATGCTTTGCAGGTCTACAACTTGTAGCCTGACTGACGGGTGCTGGCAATTCAGACCAAGGCCGTCAGCAAGTCTCATTATTCACAGAAATGCTGTGAGCATCAACTGGCATAGGGTCATTTTTCTGGCCTCGTATGGTCAAGATGTTAACTTTTCCTGCTCGAACATCGTCGAAAGAGTCGAGTTCAAGAGCCCTGCGGAAACGGGCAGAAACACGCCTCTTCGGCGAGAGCTTTTTCCCTTCAGGGATTGGGACACTGTTCCTACGGGCGTAGGCAATGGAACCGGCGACGATATCCGCAACCTGCACCAGATCCATAGCACGCGAATCGACATCATATGCTTCAACAACCGCCCGGGTTCCAAATCTACGATTGACGCGGTTACGGACGAGCTCTGCAATGGTTTTCCCTTGAGGAGTCTAAACGAGGTCTAAGAACACGTTGACCAATTCACCTCGGTTAGTGTTCCCTTTAACGAGAAGCTCAGCCATTCTCGCTTGTTGCTCCCAGGTGGGTACGTCATCGGAGAAACCAGAGACAGAGTCATAGACGGACCCTCCAACTCTAATGTCCACTGCTGCGATCACCTCAACGAGATCGAAATAGAACTGGATATTCTCTCCAGTGATGGAAGAAAACTTGATCTCGTTGTAGTACTTGTGCCACTGTCGAAGTGCTCGGATTTCGCGCGAAAGCGATCCAGGATTACGGACCTTGACGAAACCGACAACAAAGAAACCGCCGCTACTGTTACGGCTGCCGGATTCATCAATGTAGATTGACGACACCTGATCAGAAGCGATGGAACTCATGTCGCAGCACTCCAATTTCATTACAAACTCTGCGAACTGAACCTACTGGACGGTTAGTCGGTATATAACAATACCCTCGCATCCTGTGGTTGCACCAGTTGGACAAGCGATTGAGCTGCCTCACAGGCCCGCAGACCCACTAGATAAAGTGTCAACAATACAGAGGACAGGCCCGTTCCAACAGTCATCCTGTAGAAGCCGATGCGAGCAAGCGCTCCTCTAGCCGACAAATGGAACTAGACAGCGATATCCGCCTTTATCGCATTGAGTGCGGTAAAGGCGGACACCTTTGTTGCTCACACAACCACGGCCTATCACCCTTCAGTGCGATCCCGCATGGCGATAATCACCGAAGCAACAAGAGCAACGACCAATCCCCCAAGAATGGCTAGTCCTCCAAAGACATTAATCGTCGAGAGGGCGGTGAGTACATAGAACGAGCCGGCACCGAATACGACGAGGAGCGCACCGATCACGTATGCAAGCTTTGCTGCCAGGCCACTCCCCGTCTTCAGGGCCGCACCAATTCCCACAAGCGACACACTGAAAATGAGTAGCGCGATGAGCCATTGTGCCCAGGTCGGAGCTCCGCTAGTGGTGTGCAATGCATAGAACCAGAGCACAGCAAATATGGCGACAAGCACCAACGAGGAGATTGCAGGTAAATAACGTATTTTCATTTAGATCATCCACATTTCATGCGCAAGAGTTGAATACGTGAACCGCTGTCACCACGCCGTAATATACGCCAGCAGTCGCCAGACAAGATGCCTGTGTCGCACCTTTTGAATACGTGACCATGCAGTTGTTCCGCAAGTTGAGAAGCAGTGAAGCATCACAAGACCGAGACGCGCACCCCTTACGTTCATAGCACATATCATGAATAGCGCACGGGCCGCGGAAGTCAGCGTTAGGACCGGAGGGGTTCGGAAACTCGTCTGGTGAACTTGTGCAATAGTCATGAAGTGCCCCACGCTTGGGGTCATATACGTAATTCGAGGGAACCCTAATCAGACTTGCCCTCCACTGTCCCACGCCAGCCACGGAGTCCGGTGCTGTTGCATCAAAGTAATCGATTCTGTAGTGGGTCACCTCAGGCGATGAGCTCATCAACCGAAGAATATGATCATCCAGACCTGCTTTGGCTGGCCGCACCTCACCGGTGCTGGTTATACCGTAAAATTCAGTAACGACTCCAACCAGTTCCCTGTCAGCGTTGGAAATGTAAAGTGATTGAGTCGCGTCATCTAAAGCAAACGTGTACCCCTTCCACTGAGACAGATCCAGATGCGCCCCTCCTTGGCTAGCAGCAAGCGAATAAGGGAGCTGGAGGGCATAACTTTGACTGGCAGTTGGCACAACACCATCAGTAAGACTCAGTCCCAAAGCTTCGGCACGCTCGTCTATGCTGGCCGTTTCCACAACAGTTCGGGTATACGAGGTTCCTGCGTCAGCATTGGCCACTTCCACAGAAGATAGTCCTCCCAGAAGAGTGAGGGGAGCCGCGACAGCTAATCCAACGATGATTGCAAATCTTCTTCTCATGTTTCCTCCTTGAAACCTGAGACCTTGTGGCCTCATTCACACAGTGTCGCTTAAAAAGTAACCTTTGTCTGCAAACTGTGCTCCAACTCACTAGTCTTCCGGAGGGTTGCATCCCACATCGATCCAGTCGTTCATTGACTACATAGACCGACACCAGTTAGGTGTGGAACTTCAGACAGATTGTCACGGCACCGGCGCATCGCACAGAGTTACCACCCCCACAAACAAAACGTTCACATTCACTTTTGGGAATTGACCCAAAAAAGGGGAACCACCACTATCGAACGAGAGGTGCCTGCAGGATCATTGCAAGGCGAGTGCCACGAGGGTACTTGTAACGTTCATTGAGAGTGCGATTCGCCGAAGCGAGCGCGGAGCACCCTGGCCAGCCATAACCCACACAAGTCAAGGAAAATAGATGCTCACAATGAATCACAACGAGCACAAAATAGGTCTTTAGCATCAGCGAATAATGCAGGGGACATAGCGGACACATCTAGAGGCAGGCTGGATGCAGCTGCCTATGGAGTGGGGGCCAAACGAGTTCAGGCGAGCGCAAGCTTGGTTTATACCCCACCCAAACTTTTCTTTCATGCGTAGTTCGATGCTAAAATAAGCATGAAAGTAAAGGAGGTGATGGTGTGATGCCCCAAAATGCCTTGGAAAAACTTGTACAAGCCAACGATGGCGTGTTACGTGTGTCTGCCGCTATCAAGCTGGGCATTAGCGCACCAACGGTCTATACGTTCGTCCGCAGACGTGGATTGGACCGCCTCTCAAAGGGCGTTTATGCCGATCCCAATGGATGGCACGATGAGATGTGGCTGACCTCGCTGCGCTGGCCACGAGCAGTTTTTTCCCACCATAGTGCGTTACTTGTCCACTCACTCACCGACCGGGAACCGGCATCACTATCAGTCACAGTCCCATCGGGCTATAACGCCTCCACGCTACGCGAGACAGGAGTGCAGGCGTTCTATATCAAGCCTGACTTGCTCGACATGGGCAAAACCGACGCGACCACGCCCGACGGACACACAGTGCCGTGTTACAACCTTGAGCGCACCATCTGTGATGTCTTACGATCCCGTTCTAGCATCGATCCGCAAGTCCTCACTAGCGCACTGCAAAGTTATGTGCGCCGAAGCGACAAGCAGCTTGGATTACTCTCCTCATATGCCGAGAAGTTGGGGATGAGCGGACTGGTCACTCAGTATCTGAAAGTTTTGCTATGACCATCACCAGCGCAGCCCAACTCAAAGGACGAATCAAAGACATCGCACGTGAACGCGGAATTGATCCACGCGTATTGTTGCGGATCTACATGATGGAACGATTCTTGGATCGAGTTTCTCGCTCTACTTACCAGGATCGGTTTATCCTCAAGGGAGGTATGTTGATCTCCTACCTCGTCGGAGTCAACCTGCGCACCACAATGGACATCGATACCACCATGTACGACCTGCCACTCAACCTCAGCGGCGTCCAGGAATTTATCGACGAGACTCTCAGCATTGACACCGGAGACAGCGTCTCCTTTGTGCTGGTACGACTTGAGGAAATCATGGAAGAAGCCGACTATCCCGGTATTCGAGCCCACCTTAACGCCATATTCGACGGCACCACCACACCAGTCAAAATCGACATCTCTACCGGACATACCATCACTCCCGCAGCAGTGACAACCTCGCTTGAAGCAATGTTTGCTGAACCGATCCCCATGCTGGTCTACCCCACGGCAACGATCATCGCCGAGAAACTCCAAACTGTCTTGTCGCGCGCAACGTTCAATACTCGAATGCGCGATTTCTACGATCTCTACGCCCTCACCCACACGTTTGGCACCCACCTCGATCCCACCGAACTACAGGCAGCTTTCCTAGCCACAATGGAAACCCGCAACAGCATGCCACTAGTCCGCCAAGTCCCAGGCATCATGAACTCCATCTCAGCCAGCACAAGCATGCGTGAGCTATGGAACCAGTACAGCCGACGCTACAACTGGGCACAAGACATCACCTGGGAAGATGTCCTCGCCAGCACGCAAGAACTTCTCCACACCGCCCTACCTGACTTCTAGTCGGAGGGATACGCATTGGAGTTTGAGTGGGATACAGTAGGATCCATCGGGCAGGATAAAGCATGTTCCACTACTCAAAGTGCGCAGACTCCAGGCTGACGCGCACGAAGACACGACTACGGGATCTGTCATATAAGCCCAAGGTCACCGTCAGCAGCGGTGATGTACGTGCCCATGCGGTCTTCAGAAAGCAGATGCACCACATGCGCACTATTCCAACCCGTCATTGACACATCCACCTCCTACGGTAAAATGGCAATCGAAGACCCCGGAACGATCACCAGCTTCGGCTGAATCGCCGGGGTTACGTCTATCCAAGGCTACCTACCCGAGCCCTGAATACTTCGAGCATTAGACCCATATTTCGTCTATTAACCCGCAAAAATTTGGGGCTAATAGGAGGGCTATAGGCCAAAATTTGGGGTTAGCGGACAAAATGTGTTGGTAGTTTAGGTTTCAATTGTTGTGTTGGGGCTTTAGTCCCATCGATTTGTGTATGGGGTGGTGTGGTGGATTTCTGCCCAGACGATTGCGTCGCCCCATTGGGGGATTGATGTGGCGGTTTGGTGGTGTTGGGTGGCGTGGTGGTAGGTGTTTTCGATGTCGCTGTCAGTGGGGAAGGTTTTGAGGAGTTGTGCTGGTGGTAGCGGGTTTGGGCTGTGCATGTAGCACCACCAGAAGATCGCTTTGATGCGTCGGGTTAGGCTCATGCCTCTGTGATCGCGCAGCATTTGGCGTAGGGGTGCGTTGATGGCTCCTTCGATGCGGTTATTGGTTGATGGCATGGTGATGTCCCATTCGTCGTCAAGGAAGGTGAATAAGCGTTTGTCTGCGAGGATTTTGTTGGTGGAGTTTCGGGCTTTAACCAGGCGCGCATGGGTGTATTCGAGGGTTCCATTGGGGGTTGCGGTGCGTTGGGCAAGGAATGCCTCCCAGCGGCGAAGCCAGTCCATGTAGTCGCGGATCCATTGGCGTGCCGATTGGGGTGTTTTAGCTTTCAACAGCGCTAGGGCGAGCTGGCGAAGCTCTTGAGAGGCTGGTAGGCGTGGATGGCGTGTGGTGGCTGTGGTCAGGTTCATGAATACATGAAAGACACATCGTTGGACACTAGTGTCGGGCCAATGTTGGCGGCGAGCTTTCTCAAAACCACCACTGCCGTCAGTGACAACCACATCGGGTGGGGCGATGCGGCTCATAAGCGCACCCCACGCCCTGGAGTTCTCACTACGAGCCACATACCAGCCCAGCACGTGTTCGTTGGTGCAGGCAATCAACACGACCGCTTGACGGCCCAAATGCAGGCCATCAACGAAGACGACTGGGTGGACTTCGTCAACGACGGGACAAAAAGGCCATAACTGCCACAAGCGTTCGTTCTTACGCCTAAACGTTCGTCCCGCCCCTGGCATGTTCTTTTGAAGTTCACCCGATGTCAGCCACTTCAAAAACCGCTCAAGAAGCTTCGCGGTGTTATCAATGCGCCCCACCCGTGACACGCCGCACGCGCGACACCTCCACCGTTGAGTTCCACGAGACGTGTACCCATACCGCGTCATCACAAGACCACAAACTTCACATCGAGGAATATTCATTCCTCAACGATCAGAAAAAACAACTTCAACGCCAACTATTCACTGCAACCACAACCAAAACACACCCACCGACCAACACAAAATGTCCGCGACGCAAGTTGGAAACCACCAACTTCAACACCGACTTTCCCCCGCCATACCAACGAAAAACAACCCAAAAACCAACACGAAAAGTCCGCTAACCCAAAATTTGGCGCACTTTGACAAAACAAAACCTGCTGGCGCGAAGTTGTATCAACACCAGCAGGAACTTGTGGAGCTAGGGGGATTCGAACCCCCGACCTTCTCATTGCGAACGAGACGCGCTACCAACTGCGCCATAGCCCCAAGGACGGGTAAGAGCTTACCACTCTTAGCCCATCAAAGGCGAAATCGAAATCGTGGAACAGGCAACACCCACACAGTTCGGCAGCCAGGACCAACGAACGAACCGCCACCACTACACCGTCAGTTCACGGCGATCAGACCGCGTTGACGGTGTTTACTGCGCGCGTCGAGATTCCAAAACCGCGTCAAGATCAAGAACAACTTCCTGATCAGCAACCACTTGCTCCGTTGACCGCACCGTCGCAGGGGTGCTGGCTTCAACGGGTCGCGCCGGTGTTGAGGCTTCAACTCGCGGGATGCCGCGCAGGTCGGTATCCGAATGGACAGTGCGCGCGGAGATTCGCCCACGCATGGCGTACATCGGTGCTGGAATGTTCGACACGGTCCAGCCGCGACGCTCAACGGTTGCTTCGGGAGCGGGCCCCTGCTCATCGGTGTCTTCAACGCGGGAAACGTTGGCCGTCGAGGATACATCCTCAGCCGAGAGTGTCAGCTCCGCCTCACCTTCCTCATTCGCGGATACGTCCGAGGCCTCAAAGGTGTCCACGTCCTCGTCACGTAGGGTTTCCGGTGAGTGGACCTCGTCCTCGGCCCTCTCGGAGGTGCCCTCAACCACGCGAGGAGTCAGGGTTTCTGGGGACGAGGACGAGCGCGCACCTGACCCGCGAGAGAGTTTGTCGCGCAGTTCAAGAAGTGTCTCAATCTCTTCCCTGTTGGTTTTCTCAGAGCGGATGGCGGCGTAACGCGAGGCGACAAGAGATCCTGCGAGAATTCCCGCGGGAACAAGTGACCATGCCCAGCTCAGAGGCGTTGTGACCGCAACGATAAAGACCAGCAGTGTGACGATGGCAAGCGCACCGGAGGTCACCATGCGTCGGCGCGCAGCGGCGGTTTCGTTGGCGATTCGGGCGGCGCGTTTCGCGCGCAGGCGTGCAACGTCTCGCACGTGCTGGTTGTTCACGCGATCAACCCGGATGTTGGGTCGCTGGTTTTCGACGCTGTCCATGACATCTCCACTCTGCACGACCGTGCGTTTCTGACCAAGCAGTGGCCCCCCTGCTTGGTCGCAGTCGTGCGCTGCATCGGCTGTCGTTTTCAGGAGCCTGAGACGGCTGGAGAATCGGTCACTTTCTCGTGATTGAGTGATCGCTTCTCGACGTGCAACAAGTTGCGGCATTGCCGTCAGAATCACGACGAATGCCGCGATGATGATCAGTCCCCCATACTCCACGAATCAACAGTACGGGTTTAAGGATGCTCAATTCGGTGTTTGTTTCGCGTGTTGACGGACGAGATCGCCGCAACGTTGTCCCAATTTCACCAGTAGTCACATCTGTAACACCAGGCACTCGTGACCCAGCTCAACAAGGCGCTGATCTGCACTAACCACACAGCAACACGTCGCTCACGCAGCACGACCTATTCGTCGATACTGCGCCCCCACACAGACCGCACCAATCCCCCATCCGGGTAGGACTCCGAGTCAATCGAAAATGCCACGTGATCGGCCCACTGTCCCCCGATGTTCATGTACCGAGGACGCACACCCTCCTCGTACAAACCGAGCTTGCGGCACAGCGCAAGAGAACGGGCATTTTCTGGGCGCACACACACTTCGAGCCGATGGAGCCCGGCCTCGCCAATGACGGCGTCAATGACGATTGCCGCACCGAGCGACCCGACCCCGCGGCCAGCCCAATCTGAGAGCACCCAGTAGCCCATGAGTCCCTGCGACATCGACCCGCGTACAACATTCGACACCGTGTATTGGCCGATGATTGCGTCATCGGCGAAAATCCCCATGACCAGGAGTGAGCCGCGACGTTGCTGACGATCCGACGCACGCTGATACTGGGCGATCGTCGGGATTATTTCCGGCGACCCCTGCGGTAGCGTTGCCTCCCACGGTCCCAACCATTCCCGATCAGATCGACGGACATCGTCGAGGCGCGCATGCTCACGCCCGACCAAGGGACGGATCGTCAAGGATTGGGGATCCCACGACCCGCTCGGAGGCACCATAAATGCCGGCTGAATAAAGCCGCGTTCCGCCGGCTCAGTGACAACATACTCCCACTGAGAATAGGGGCGCCCCCAGATCCGAGGACGAGGACGCCACCCCCACGAAGGCACCGATCCAGGAGACGCTAATCCAGAACTAAGCATTGGAGAAGATCCCCTGCCCGAACGTTCGTCGTCTCCTCGGGAACAACCGCGAGCGCATTAGAATCCGCCAGAGCCGACAGGAGAAGCGACGCAGGAGCACCCATGACGCGCGCCTGATACCCCACCTTTGGATCACCCACGAGCCGCACACGAACAAACTCACGGCGACCACGAGGCGAGTACCACGACCGATCGACGGCTGCACGAACGCTCGGTCGGTTGAGCACCGTCCATCCCTGCATATGCCGCAGAGCCGGACGGACAAATACCTCGAAGCACACCTGAGCGGACACAGGGTCACCCGGGAGACAGAAGATCGGCGTGCCCTCCTCCCCTTCACGGTCACCACCGACGTACCCAACTCCGAGGATGTGCCCAGGCCAGGCAGCGACGTTATCGAAACGCACGGTTCCGAGTGCGCCGAGCACTTCGCGAACGGTGTCGCCTGAGCCGTAGGAGATTCCCCCGGTTGTCAGGATGAGATCGGCACGAACCAGCTGATCCTCGATGGTTTCACGCAGACGATTCCTTTCGTCTGGCACGGCGGCAACACGGAAGGTCTGCGCTCCGGCGTCGGCAATCGCCGTTGACAGCGCATGCCCGTTAGCGTCGAATACTGTGCCGGGACGTGCGGGGCGTCCGGGTTCAACGACTTCGTCACCGATCGAGAGGATGACGACGCGCGGACGTGGATGAACGAGGACGTGTGAGCGTCCCACTCCTGCCAGCAGAGCCACCTGTCGAGCACCCACACGTGTTCCCTTGCGCAGCACGATATGGCCTTCGGCAACGTCCTCTGCTTTACGCCGAATGTTTTCTCCCACTGCCGGTTGTGTTCGCACGGCGACTGTGGAGATCCCGTGATCGGTGAAGTCGAGAGCGACAACAGCGTCAGCACCCGTCGGAACGGGAGCTCCCGACGCAATGCGGATCGCTGTCCCGGCGATGAGGGCTGCTGGGTTGACATCTCCGGCGCGGATCTCCTCAGTGACGGACAGCGACACCGGTGCATCCGGGCGGGCTCCGGCAAGATCCTGGGAACGCACGGCGTACCCGTCAAGCGCCGCGAGATCGGCAACGGGGAGGTCGAACGGAGCCTGGACATCTTCGGCGAGGACGCACGACACGGCATCGGCAAGTTGAACTTCGAGGGGTGGCTGCTGTCCGACAGCAGCAATACAGTCTTGGTAAAAGTCAGCAACAGAACGCATGATGTTTACTTCCCGAGTTTCTCTTCGAGGAATGACCGGAATGTGGGGCCCAGTGTCGGGTCTTCAAGGGCGAGTTCGACATTTGCAGCGAGGTAACCCAGTTTGTCACCCGTATCGAAACGCCGTTCATCGATGACCACACCGTAAAGGCCTCCACCTTGGGCAGGATCGGTATCAATCATCTGGGCATAACCGTCGGTGAGTTGAATTTCTCCGCCGGCCCCGGGACCGAGGTTTTCCAGAGCATCAAATACCGCGGGGTCGAGGACGTAGCGACCAACAACCGCGTATTCCGACTTCACCTGGTCAATCGGCGGTTTCTCCACGACGTCGGTGATTCGCATGAGTTTGCCAGGTTCAACGTCGACACCGTGCGGAACATCAATCACTTCGACCGCTGTTGACGCATAGGCCGTTGCCTGCTGCGCAGTGACCTTGAGGAGGGCAACGACGCTGCCGCCCAGAGCCTGCCGCACCTGGATCATCTGCGAGAGCAAGCGCGACCCCGGTTCCATGAGGTCGTCGGGAAGGAGCACGGCGAAAGGATGGTCTCCCACATGCTGTTTCGCCTGGAAAATCGCATGTCCTAAGCCCAGCGGATGCCCTTGACGAACCGAATGAACGCGAGCAAGACCGCGATGGAGGCGAACCTGTTCAAGCGCTTGCGCTTTACCTGCCCGTTCCAAGTCCGCTTCTAAGCCGGGTTCGTCGTCGAAATAGTCCTCGATCGCGTTCTTGCCTGCGCGCGTCACAAAAAGCACGTCGGAGATTCCTGCGTCTGTGGCTTCCCTGACGATGTATTCAATGGACGGACGATCAACAATCGGCAGCATCTCTTTGGGAACCGACTTCGTGATCGGAAGGAACCGCGTGCCACGACCGGCTGCGGGCACAACGGCATGGATCACGGGGCAAGGAGTGTTCGTCATGTCATCCACATTAGCCGAGCACCCCTACATTTGACGCGAAGCTCACTCAGTCCTGTGCATCGGCGTCCCGGCATCGCTGGGCGGCCACTTCATCCCGGACGCAGCCTGGACTCCCAACACGCCGTCTCACGTGCGCGAAAGGGGTGCCCGGAGGTGTCAATCCGCGCCCGGTCACGTCGCACATTCCATGTCCACGGAAAACATCCGTTGGGCAGACCTGCGAACACCTGATGGAATACGCGATGAACTCCTGGAATACTCGGTGACGTGACGGGTCACCACGAATCAGCTTCTTCTCTCCCCAAGGGTTTCATGAACGAAGGTTTCATGAACGAGGACGAGCGCGCCTCATCCGGCGCGCATCCCACCGATGAACTCTCATCCTTAAAACACCAGTGGCGCCGCCGGATCCGGTCGGCACGCGCAGATAGCGCACATCATCGCGAGGTTTCTCAGGCACACGCATTCGCACGCTCCTGGGAACGGCTCGTGAATCTTCTCGCTCTTCCACACCCCTCACTGCCTGCGCTCTACGTTCCAACGATCCAAGAGCCTGATGTTTCCGCGATCATCGATGCCAGTGCCCGCTCGATCTTGCCCGTCCTCGTCAATGACATCGGACGGTACACCGAACCCACGTGGGGATTCCACACCCCGGGCTCTCCTTTGGAGACGCCTCTGACGGGGCCCGCCCAGCCGAAGGAACCACACGAAGGGCCCGACGCACTCGCACAAGCGGACATCATCCTTGTTCCCGCACTCGCTGTTGATCGATCCGGCACCCGACTTGGTCAGGGCGGGGGCTGGTACGACAGAGCCCTCCAATTTGCCACCCCCACAGTTCCCATCGTTGCCGCGGTGTTTGACGAGGAGTTTTTCGACGCCGGAACTCTGCCTCGCCAACCACATGATCTCCCCGTTGATGGGGTGATCACACCATCGCGTGCGCTGATCTTTAATCGGCATGACAGCCGTCATCCACAGGCCCCGATCCCCCACTGATTCTGTCCACAAGAACTCTCCACATGCGTTCCTATCACCAGGATCGGCCAACGCTCGGCTCCATCCACAGCAACGCGTAGTGCGGCTGACAGGAAACCTCACCGGAGTCATCCTTGGCGACATGGAGTTCTTCACCGCATGGCCCGTGATACGCAAAATTCTCATCGGGATCGCTGCCGCACTCGTCGTTGCCACCGTGATCTGGTTCCTGCGCCCAACAAGTCCGGGAACCAGTGTTGTCGTGGCAACACGCAATCTGAAAACCGGTGATCGACTCTCCCCAGCGGCAACAACCCACGTCACGGTTCCACCCAACGCAGCCCCGGCGGATGCGTTAACCCGCGATCAGCTCCCCGACGTATGGGATGGGCCCGCAATCACACAGGGGACAATCATCACAGAATCCCTGGTCAGCGGGTCAGTTCTTGGGCGCGAACTTTCACGCGACCACGCACAGATTTCCGTTGTCCTCGAACGGATTCACCTGCCCGACATAGCTCCCGGAGACTTCGTTGATGTCTGGGCGATCCCAGAAAACTGTGACGACCCTAGCTGTTCTGCATTTTTGCTGGCCGGCAAAGTACGCATAGTCTCTATGAAGGACGGTGACGCATCCCAATGGGATACGGCACAACCGATCCAGGTCGATCTCGTGGTGAACAGTCAAGACCAGGGAACAATCCTCGGACACGCACGGACAGGCACCCTTGGCCTCACTCTCCGCTCCACGGATACTCGACCTCCATCAATAGACAACTAGGAGTCACTCATGATCCAAGGCTTTAAGGATTTTATTTCCCGCGGCAACGCCATCGACCTCGCTGTCGGTATGATCATCGGCGCTGCCTTCACCGGCGTCGTCACCGCACTCGTTGAAAAGGTCATCAACCCTCTCATCGGCGGCCTGATCGGCAAGCCGAACTTCGATAACTTCCTTGAGTTCCACATCGGCGATGCCCTTGTTCAGCCCGGTGCCATCATCACTGCGCTGGTGAACTTCCTCCTCATCGCATTCGCCCTGTACTTCTTCCTCGTTGTTCCAATGAACAAGCTCAACGACATGAAGAAGAAGCCAGCAGATGAGGGGCCTGCCCAGGTCTCCGATGAAGTCAAGCTGCTCCAGGAAATCCGCGACTCGCTGGTCACCCGAAACTCCGATAGCTAAGACTCAGCGGCAACACGTACGTGGCCTCGTGCTTTCGAGCACGGGGCCACAGTGTTTTCACGATCACGATGGGGTTTACACGATGGGGTTTAATCGCACGCGTATCCGACCGTGGTCACCGGCACGATCACCCGAGACAGTACCTGCACCAAACGGTCGTTGCTTCCCGTCGCCTGGCTGTAGAAACGTGCGGCCACGAACTCCTCACGTCCCGTCGTTCCCGGTGCAAAGTAAGAGGATTCCAGCCTCCAGCCGGCTTGCTCGGCCAGCTGGGAGAAGAACACGAACTGGCTGCGAGTGTTGCCCTCACGGAAACTGTGGATGACGTTGAGTTCTCCCCACACCTCCGCCAGCTCAGCCGCAAAAGAGTCACGCCCCATCCCCCGTAACAGATCCTTAGCCGCAAGCCGCCGGTACTGTTCCTCGGCAGCTCTGCCAAGCTCGGGACCAGCCGGGTAATACCGGTAGGGAACGTCTTGCGGAGCCCGGGGGTCCGACGGCGGGAAGTTCACGACATCCGGGCCCGTCTTAACCATGAACGTCATTGGTCCCACCCGTTCCTCTCCCGCCCATTCGTACACGTCGTGGAAGATGTAGCGGTGGATGGCCTTCATGTGCTCGTAGTCGAATCGGCCTTCGATCGGATGCTTGGCCAGTTCTTCGATCCGGAACGCAGCTGCACCCTCTTCGAGACGTCGCAGCTTGATCGGATCGGTTTCTCCATACGGCTTACCAGGCTGGATGAACTTATTGCGCAGCACAGATGTCCCTGGAATGAAATAGTCATCCCAGGTACGAAAGACGTGCCTGCGAGCCATCAGCCCTGAATGTGGCGGCGCAGGGCTGCCACGGCCTCGTCTCCTGTCATCTCATCACGGGCAAGACGGCCCATGAGGTCACGCACGACAGGGTCAGTCACCTCGTGACCAGCAAGGGCAAGTGCAGCGTCGGCGAACGCGATCCGCTCCTTGGCATCGCTCTTCGCGACGTCAGCGATGACGGCGGACTGAGCCATGACCGACCTCCTTCTCCCAGATACCCCAATTCTACTCTCAATCCCGAACCCCATCGAGAGACAACGAGTCGAGGACGACGTGATCCGCACGCACAGAACAACGGCAGGGTATCGATACTATCGACCAGCATCCGCGGCGTTTACCCCCGCACACGTGGCGGCAACGCAACATCAGGGACCTACGCTCGAGCCTGCGAATGCGGCGGAACATTCTCCAAAAGCCGGGCGTCGTTCGCACCGTCACCAATATCCGGTGAATCCGCAAAAGACCCCGGCCGACGATCACCGGCAGAGACACGATCCTCCCAGGAAGGCTGCAATCCCTTGCGTAATAGTTCTTCATCCACCGGGGAAACGAAGGACACTGCCCGTCGCCGACGCTTCGTGGGAACAGATTCAGACAACCGCTGAGGTGTCATCGGCGCTCGTCCTCGTCCCCCGCAATACTCGTCTTCACGTCACTCTTGCCAGAAGAAGAGTCACTCGTCGACGAAGAACCCGACGTGTCCTGCGTCGTGGAGCCAGCACGAACCCCCTCTTCACCAATATGAGGGGCCTGCGGTTTCGTACGCCTGACAACATTTCCCAACACAGCGTCGGACTGGAATCCTCGGCGTTTAAGTCCGAGGGCAATCCGCAGTTCTTCAACTGTTTCTTCATCGGAGCGAACAAGGCCGTCGGACCGAACCCACGCGGCCATCTCATCAAGTTGATCATCCGAATATGCCGCCAGAGGAAGGCCCTGGGCAATCGCGGGACGTTCCGCACGCAACGGAGTTTTCACCACGTTGATTGCTGCAAACTCAGATGTTCGCTGATCATCACGCTGACGGGCCTGACTTGTTGTCTCCACACGCTCGTCAAGATCACGCTGCGAGACGGCATTTGACTCCACGACAGCGGCGTCGGCTCGTAGCGGCGCATCGATCTGATCTGAGGCGTCACCGGGAACGAGGAGCACCTCGTCTGACCTGCCATTGACTTCATCCACGGCATCCAACACCAGCTGGACAATTGTGTTCGCTTCCTTCGCGGGGTCAATGAACACCGCCATTGACAGCGTCGTGTACACCTTCCAGTCCTGCTGCTCAAACATCGCCGGCCACATTCGATCACGCAGACGCTGCGACGGCTGAGCAACGTAGGCATCGTCGTCGGTTAAAACAGCGACGAGGAGACGGCCGGGCACCTCCGGGTGCCCAATGGCCAAGGGAATACGCATTCCACCGGGGATTCCGACGTTCGCCACGACTTCGAGTCCCATGCGGTACAGACGGTCCGCGAGATCAACGAGGAGACGATCTGGCTCGGCCTCGAGAATCGGCCACGAGTCATGTCCTTGACCAGACTGCCCCTCGGCGATTTCGAGAAGATCCAGGAGCATCTGCGCTCCCTCAACCTGTAGGCGTTCCCGATCAATATCTCCGGCGCGGAGGCTAGAAACGAGGACGAGTTCCCCTCGGACAGCGCGAAGAACATCCGCCATCACCGCAACACCACGGTCGGAAGAAAACACTCCGAAGTCATGAATCACACGGCCGTGCGGAGTTTTGGCAAATCCCAGTGTCATGATCACGCGATCACGACTGAGCCCCTGAGCGTCGTGAGGTCCCACAACGACAAATGGCTCAGCTATTCCCGCATCAAAGAAGCTGACCAATCCCGGTTCTTTGGAGCGCACCCTGTCAAGAGCCGCACGAATACGTTCCGCGTGACGCTCGTTCAGTGCAACAACCCCCAGGGAACGTTCGGGCTGCTCCATCGCGTGACGAGTGACAAGCTCAACGACGGCGTCAATCTCAACCGACGTTGATTCCACGGCGGAAGCCCCGGGAGCCGGCATTCCCTTACCATCAACCCACACCGCATTGACCGGCGCTTCACCGGCGGTCCACGGGACAGGAACCCCCAGGTGGTCAATGCGGTGACGTGCCAGAAGCAGAGCGACTTGGTCATTTAGGCGTGACGGAGCAACGTCCATTGTGGTTGTCGGCAGAACATCTGCGAGCCGACGCACCGCTCCGCTCTCGCGAGCATTCGCCACGTCCGCAAGGACAACGACCTGCCGCGCCCTCGCGATCAGCGGAACAAGTTCCGCCAGAGGAAGCGGATCAATCTCATCGAGGACGAGAACATCTACTTTGTGTCCCTCGCGGATGATCCGTGGAACAACTGTGGGAACAGTGAGGATCACGGGGACAAGGCGCGCGGTGATCGGGTGGTTTGCCAGCAGCTCACCGTCGGACGCACCACGCTCAATGACAGAATTTAAGGACCCCACTTGATCGGCTCGGGTGGCCAGCGTCTGCTGACGTATCCGACGCAGTTGACTAATTGCCTGCGGTGCCAGAGTCGCCACCTGGGCGGCGTCAAGTTCGCGCCCCTGAGCAAGTGCCTCCTCCAGGGATGCGGGGTCGACGCCGCCGAGTTTCGGTTCGCTCGCGAGCATCAGGCCAAGAATTGATGCCCACCATGCCAGGTCGAGTTCCGCATCGATCGCTTCGCCTTGAACGTGGCGTTCCCGCAGATCCTGAACCAGCGGGTCGAGGCCGATGTGGGAGAGTTCCTTGAGCACGCTCACCCTCAGGGGAAGTTCATGCGCCCCGTCAACGTCTCCGGCCAAACGATCAAAGAGAGCCGCCAACTCTGAGACGTTCATCTGGTCGAGGTGCGGGTAGGCGGTGGAAAACATCGGCTCAAGACGGTGCAGATTCTCGCGGACCTCTGCTGTGAGGTGCTCGACCTCGTCAAGACGACCCGGAAGCGTTGGCCACCCATCATCGTTCGTGTGCGATTGCCAGACGTCGCGGCGTTCCTGAACCAACAGAAGTTCCCGGTGCAGGTCCTCCACGTGAACCCCGGGACGCACGAAGTCCTCTGCTTGCTTGACGAGGCGGTTGCGGTCGCGTCGACTCATCGAAATGCCGTGGTCACGACGCCACTGGCGCGAGGCCGTTGCAATGACCATGTCGGCGGCGGAACGCTCAAAAATCTGCGGCTTGAACACGTCGAGGACGTCACGAACCCCGGAGAACATCGCCAGTTGTTCTTCCCAGCCAACAAGCGTCGTCGCCGCGGTGATCCCCGCTTCACCCGACACCGTTCCCATGCGCACGCGCAGCTGCGGGAGTAATTCCTGGGAGAGGCGAACAACGCGGGAGAGGACATCCGTGACCTGTTCGGCTGAGTTAATGACGATGCCAGTCCAGGCGTCACTGCGGGTCTTCGGCGAGAAAATCCCCAGGTCATCCGCCTTTCTCAGGAGATCTCGCGCATGTTCACCGCGGTCGCGGGCAATGTCAAAAAGAACATCCTGGCGTAGGCGCACCCGCGTTGAGGGACCTGATCGTGAGCTTGTCAGGTCCGTGAGGACTTGGAGCGCGTCAAAGGCACTCACGCCGAATTGCTTGAAAGGACGATGGAGGTAGGTTGTGTACGAACTCAGAGTCTGACGCACCTCACGCAGCCGCGAGCGCAGGTCGTCGACCTCCTGCTGGTCGAGAACCGGTGAGGTGTCGAGCATTGCGTAGCGGAGCTTTTCCGCCAGCGTTGTCGCATTCGGCGTTACGCCGTCCACGCGAACAACCATTTCGCCGACGCCGAGTTTCTCCAGGCGATCAAAGGCCCGCGCTGTGCGAGAAGGGGAGCCTCCGATGTGGATCACTGTTCGACCAGATGCCCCCACGTCGGCCAGGATTGCGGCGACGAGAGAGGTGTCATCGGCTCCGTCGGGCACGTCAACGAGCAGTGACCGCCCTTGGGCAACAGCTTCAATGACGTCTTGTTGGCGTGGAGTCAGGTCACCGACTCCACGTTCCTTCCACGGGTCACGATCCTGCGGGTTCGCCGGTGGGAGTTCCTGGCGGGTACGTTCCGCGGATGCTTCGTCGCCGGCTAGTGCTCGGACGATCTCGGATGAGAAGAGGATCCGTGGATCGTTGAGTTCGCGCAGTAAACCGGTTGCCGGGTGCTCGAAAATCCCGATGACAAGGTCGTCACGCAGGTCAAATCCGTCGAGTGCGCGTCCGGCGTCTCTGAGCTGAGCAAGGTAATTCGATGAGGAAAATCCGTGTGCCGTTGTTGCTCGCGCAACAAGAGTTGCCGCGTCAATGGTGATTCCTTGAGCTGCGAATGCTTCCGTGAGTTGCGGATCGAGATCCCCTCCGGGAAGCATCGTGATCGTCGCGTCGTCCTCGTTCATGGTGACGCGAGCGGGACGCAGGAGAGCCGCCGACTTCACTTCGACTCCGTCGCGAATCCATGTTGCGTGACCGATGGACAGGTGGATTGGTCCAACGCCGTGGCGTGCTGCGAGTTCATGGCTTCGGTCGATGATGTGGCGAGCGCGTTCGAGGGCGCGCCGATGTGAGACGGGTTCGCGCACCAGGAGCGACAGCGCCGTTTCCTGACCGGCGTAGAGCTTCGCGAGTCCACCCGGGTGTGCCTGTCCGATGGTGAGTCGGGGTGCTCTTTCACCGTCAATGCGGGTGACCTGCGTGAGCTCATCTTTCCACCGCGACAGGGTGTCCTCGCTGCCGGAGGTCACCGTGGACGTCGGCAGGAAGGGCGGGCGCTGAGTCGTGCGCTGTTCGTCGCGCGAACTGTGTTCGGGGGATGTTTCCCCCTGAGAGTCCGAGCCGTGTGAACGTCGAGAGAATATGGAAGCCACACGCTAACGGTACTGTTCTTAGGGGCCTACGGCTCGTTGGCAGCGCCGCGCCGCGCCAATTTTGTGGCTTTTCTCCGCGGCTTCGCCACGTGTTGTGCCCCCGAGACGATTCGAACGTCCGACACCCACTTTAGGAGAGTGGTGCTCTATCCCCTGAGCTACGAGGGCCCGCTGGCAAAACCCCACGCGGGCGGCCAGCACAGTTGCCTATTCTACCAGTCCGCTTCGGTCACTTTGCACCCAGAAAAACGGGCACGGCAGGGAACCTCTGAAGATTCCACGCCGCGCCCGCTCGTCCTCGTGAAGAAAACTGAGATTAGCGACGCCCCCAGTCGGGAGCTTTCACCTGCTCGACCTGACCCAGGTGATCTGAGGGAACCACCATCACGGGGCACGTCGAATGGCTGAGAACACTCTGCGATGTTGAGCCGAGGAACACGCCGGCAAGACCGCCACGCCCTCGCGTTCCCACAACAACGAGGTCAACCGCGGTGGAAAACTCAATGAGCAGCGAGGCTGGGGACCCGTCCAGGGCGTGACGTGCAACGTCGAAACGGCGACCATCGAGAGCTGAGTCGATGGCGATTCCCATTCCCTTACGCACGTCACGCAGCACCGTTGAATGGTCGGATTCCGAAGGAGCCCAGGTCATCATCGATCCACCAACCGCTATCGGAACAGCGGAAACGGCGGTGAGTTTCGCATTCCACAGGATCGCTTCATCGATTGATGCGCGCAGCGCTGACGAGGCCTGATCGGAGCCATCCACTCCGACAACCACGCGCTCAATGGGGGTGAATTTCTTCCCCTCGATGTGTTTGGGAACCACGACAACAGGACATTTCGCGTGGGATGGAAGAGCCGATGAGACGGTGCCGAGCAGCCGATCAGCAAAGCCGCCGCCACCGCGTGACCCCACAACAATGAGATCAACTTCTGCTGACATTTCCACGAGGACGCCTGCCGGGTCACCGGGCTCGGTTGAACCGGACACATCCGATACGCCACATTCCTTGGCCTTTGAGATCGCATCGTCAATGACCTGCTGTGCTCCGCGTTTGAGAGCCTCGTCGTCAAGCACAGCGTATCCGCCGTCGAGCGCTGCGGCTGAGTACGACGCGAGGGCGTAGGTACACAGCACATGAAGACGGGCGTTCATGCGTTTTGCCCGCTCCGCTGCCCAGGTAACGGCAGCCATGCTTTCTGTTGATCCGTCTACTCCGACCAGGATTACTTCGCTGGAACCCATGTCGACCTCCTCGTGATGTGAGTCACTGATATTGTGCCTCATTTTGACGCGCTTCGGAAACATCAGCGACGAAAATGACGATTTTTCTTCATGACATACGTCCAGTTTCCGAGGCCGACGCCGGCACTTGGCACTCCCCAAAAAAGACAGCGCATTCAACGCCGCTGATCAGGCCGCAACTCATCTGACATCCGCAGGCGGAATCCCACCCGGAACGACTCAGACTCGACGTGCAAGACGCGAAAGATACCCGTCCTCGTTCCTCAAAAGATCCGACGCCAGTCCCTCTTCCACCAGGTGCCCGGCATCGATCACGAGGACACGCGCGTCCTCGTCAATGCGATCAACCTGGTGGGAAATCTCCACAACCGTCAGATCGGGTCGCGCCAGACGAATCCTCGAACGTACCTCCCGCGCCGTGGCTTCATCCAGCTGGCTCATTGCCTCGTCAAGGATGAGGACATCGGGCATGGCCACGAGCGCACGCGCAATTGCGAGACGCTGAATTTGGCCGCCGGAAATGTTGGACCCGTCAAGGGTGATCGCCTGATCAAGCCCATCGGCGTGACTGCGTGCCCACTCCCCCAGACTCACCAGGTCAAGTGCCTCCCACAGGCTCTCATCCGTGGCGTTCGGCGCACTCAGAGTGAGGTTCCCACGCAGCGACGCTGACAGAAGAGAGGGACGTTGAACAACGAGGGACACCCGCGAGCGCAGGTCATCGAGGCGCAGGCGTCGGATATCGACTCCGCGGTAGGTGATTCTCCCTTCGCGAGGATCCCATCCTCGGGCAAGAAGCGCGGCCACCGTGGATTTGCCACCGCCTGACACGCCAACAATGTACGTCCACGTTGCATCGGTGATCTCAAAAGATACGTCGGACAGCACGTCGGTTGCACCGTCATACGAGAAGGACACATGAGACACCGACACCGTTGGGGCCGTGGGATCAACCTCTGGCGCCGATGCATCGACGGCATCCACGACCTGCGGCGGCGCATCGATTGCTGCCCTCACTCTTTCCGCTGAGGCGAGAGCTTCATCAAGTCCGTCAACAAAATCGTCGACTCCGCGTAGAGGTGCCCACAGGGCGACCCACGCCGCACATGCCAGCAGCGCTGACTGCACATCACCAGCACCGACAACTCCGACCAGCGCCGCAAGGGTGGCCAGCTCGATTGCCATGAGGAAAGCGGCGCGCACAGCTGCACGTCGACGCACGCGGCGGCGGATGGTCTCGGCGTGGGCTTCCGCTTGTTCCCACTGAGCGAGGCGTTGTTCTTCGGCTCCAAATCCGAGGACTTCTCTCAAGCCCTGGATCGAATCTCCCAGGTGCGTGGCGATCTGCGCATTTGTGGCCGCCAAATCCCGATTGTCCTGCCATGACAGGAGACGTCCAAGTGCCGGACCAGCGATCATGAACACAGCCGAAATAGCCATGACGAGGGCGTAGGACCATCCGAGGTGAAAGCCCACCCAGGTGATCGACGCAGTGGGGACAAGGATCGCGGCAATCATCGGAGGGATCGTGTGAGCGAAGAACACTTCGATCCGGTCGATGTCGCGGGTTGCGCGTTCGGAGAGTTCCGCGGCCGCGTGGCCTTTGACCACGGCCGGAGCCTGCGGAACGATCGCGTCGTAGAATTCGGTGCGCAGCCAGGCGAGCATGGTGAAGGCCACCCAGTGCCCGGCATAGTGTTCGAGGTAGCGGAAAACCGCTTTGACCAGTGAAAGACCGGCAATCCACGCCATCGCCGGGACCAGCGGAGCGCCGAGACAGGCACCCGCTGCCATGACGAGGATCGCGACCATCAGCAGCTGATTGATCACCCGGGAACTCACAGACAGCGTCCACATTGGTCGGACGCCCTTTGTGCGAGCGAGCAGCCATGCGATGATTCCCCGTTGCCCTGAGGTCTGCGTCTGCTTACCCGATGTGGCCGATGTCTGTGCGTCGCTCACCGTTGTGTCCATTCCGGTAGCTGGTGTGCTCATTGACGTTCCTCCACCTTCTTGTCACCAACAACGAGGACGCGGTCGACGTTGTCAATGGCTGCGCGTCGGTGCGCAATCATGAGGACTGTTCGCTGACGAGATATCCGCTCAAGGGCCTGCACGATGAGCGCTTCACCGGTGAGGTCCACCTGGGATGTCGGTTCGTCAAGGAGAAGGATCGGACTGCGTTTGAGGAAAGCCCTGGCGATTGCCAGGCGCTGTGCCTGACCACCCGATAGTCGGGCACCGTGGTCGCCGACCTGCGTATTTAATCCGTCGGGGAAGGAACGAATCTCGTCGGCAAGGTTGGCCTGTGTGAGAGCTTCAATGAGTTCGTCGTCGCCTGCGTCAGGCGCTACCATCCGCAGGTTATCCGCGATGCTTCCGTTAAACAGGTAGGTGCGCTGCTCCACGACAGCCAGGTCACGGCGGATGGATGCGCCGCTGGCATAGTCAACATCATGGCCGAGGACGCGCACCTGACCTGATCGGGGTTCAAGGTAGCCCTGAATGACGGCTGACACAGTGGACTTTCCGATGCCTGAGGGACCGATGAGCGCGACCCTCTCCCCCGCGTTCACGTGCCAGGTTACGTGTTCAATGAGGGTGGGGCCCTTAGGCCAGCCAACGGTGACGTCGGTGAATGAGAGGGCTGGTTCGGCCTCGTCCTCGTCCCCCTTGTGCTGACTGAGAGGCATCGGCGAGGACGACGTGCTCCTGGCCCGGTGAGAAGCCTCGGTGACCGCGTCTACCTCGCGTGCCAACGCAGAGAGTTGATTCTGCGTTGCCCGGCCACCGATGCCGATGTAGAAGAACTGACCGATGAGGTCGACTGGAGCCACCAGGATCATTGTGAGAATCAGGAGGGACAGTGCGCGACCCGGAGTGAGGGTTCCTGCGTTGACTCCGCTCGCACCGAGGAAGGTCGCGAGCAGCACCGCCACCATTGAAAAAATGATGTCCATGAAGAAGATCAGCGACTGGTTTCCCGCAAGTAGCCGCATGATTGTTCTGCGGTGGATTTCATTCTCGCGAGCGAGGTCCTTCGCATAGGCTTTGCCGGCACCCGCGTAGATGAGCGATTCTAGAGCGCCGATCCCCTGAAGAAAGGACTGGCGCAAAAAGGTCTGTGACCCGCGGAAACTCCGACCCGCCGCACGTGTGGACTTGTTGAACACCTCCATCAGCAATGGGCCAACGACAACGAGAAGCACCATGAGCCCAGCCGCCACCCAGGAAACAGCGAAACCGATGACGAGGCAGACGATGATCGGCGATGAAAATGAAGCGAGAGTGGCGGAAAGGAAACCTCCACGATAGCGGGCTGCACGCATCGCTCCGTTCGTTGCAAGATCAAGCATTCGTCCGGAGCGATCCTTCAGGCGAGTTGGCCCCAGAGCAAACCACGCGTCCTGAGTCAGTCGACGAAATTCACGTTCCGTTTGCGCCTGTGTTGTCAGCGAGTGCGAGACCGCGCAGGCTGACATTACGGCGGCAAGACCACTCCACAGGAATGTCATCACCCACCACTGTGGAGCAAGGACCCCTCCGCCACGTGCGGTGTCCACCCCGGATCCGATCCACACCGCTGCTAAGGATGCTGCGAGCACTGAACTCCATCGGTAGGCGACCTGGAGATAGGTGTCTTTCCTGGCAACCGCCGAGGTGACGCGCGGATGGAGAGGGGTTTTCGGGCGTTTTCTCGAAGAACCCGGCGCGGTGCCAGAAGTGTTGCGTGTACTCACGAACGTTCTCCTCAGTGTGAATGCTGAACTCGCTGGATCAGTATTCCACAGAACTTTGGTTGTCCTAACTGTTGTCCTCGGAACACGAAACTGCCGACACACATGTGCCCGCCGAACCAAGGTTCGGCGGGCACACCCCTGAAAGGAAAACGGAATCAGTAACGAACGAAGTATCCGCCTCCACGCACAGCGGCAACGGTTGACAGCTGCCCCGGATAGGTGGCTTCCACCATCATGCCGTTACCCACGTAGATCGCGACGTGACCGGGGTAGGCAACAACGTCACCGGGCTGCGGGGTTGACACGACCGTGCCACCTGCGGCGATTGCGTCGGAGGTACGGGCAACGGAGATTCCTGCCTGAGCGTAGGCGTACTGAACCAGACCAGAGCAGTCAAGGCCGGCGAGGGATGAACCGCCGTACACGTAGGGAATACCCGTCAGAGCCAGAGCGATCGACGCAATGTCGGATCCGGCAGCGTTGACTCGCGCTTCCGTAGCGGCGGCCGAGGCAATCTCGGCGCGCACTTCGGAGCGGTCAGCTGCGGTCTCTTGCTCGGCCGGAGCTGCGGCACCGGGAGCTTCAGCGGTAGCGGAAATCTCGTCCTCAGTCCAGGCGATATCTGGAACATCCACCGTGGTGACGTTGCCAACGGCAATCGTCGTGGAGGTGAGGTCAGCAGCGCGAGCGCTTTCCTGCGCAGCGTTGACCGGTGCCGCGTTCGCGGTACCAGCAACAACGGCTGTCAGTGCAAGGCCAGTGGCTGACGCAAAAGCGGTCGGACGGATGGCGTTCAGTGAAGTAAGAGTGTCGGCCAGATCAGCGATCGGAGTGATCGGACGGCGCGCCATGCGGTGGCGCGGGACGTGCCTGACTGTTGTCACGTGCGTTGTTTCTCCTTGGTGAACCTACGAGGTCAGCTGTCGGATTCGGGTAGGAGACCCGGTTCGAGAACTCGAACTTCACCCCTAGATCCTTACGGATCGCAATTGGTTCCCCCGTGTTGGACGTGTTTTTCAGCGTTTCCAATGTCCAACTTCGGTGCTTGGAAAGCTGTGTGATCCCGTTGATCGATATGAACTCTATACCCAAGAGCCCACGAATGTCACGCATTGATAACGATCTGTCGAAACTTTCACCGTTTCGCGCGGCATTGCACGAATGTCAGGACGTCACCGGCTCAACAAATAGGTGCGGAATCAGGGCATTTGGAAGGGAAACCTGCCCCAGCGAGCACCCGTCCTCGTCAATTGAGGAAAGCGTCACAAAATGAGACTCAGGGCAGATGTCGACCAGTGAGCCAGGCATGATGCCCGCAGCTTGGAAGGACTCCAGAAGAGAAGGCTCGGCCTGAATCGGCTCACCAATGCGCGAGATCCTCATCGTTCCACGCTGGTCACTCCGCACCGTCAGCTCAAGTGATTCCCCACGTTTTTCCCACGCCCGGCCAGGAATCGCATTCCCGTAGGGATCTGTCTGAGGGGATTGCAAAAGCTCCTCAAGGTGCTTTTCAACGTCATCGGACATCACGTGTTCCCAACGGCACGCTTCCTCATGGACCTCATGCCAGTCGAGGCCGATGACATCGAGGAGAAGCCTTTCGGCGAGCCGGTGTTTACGCAGAACTTCGATGGCGTGTGCGCGCCCCTCCTCGGTCAGTTCCAGGCGCCGGTCACCCATCACGTGAAGGAGACCTGAGCGTTCCATACGCGCCACCGTTTGCGAAACAGTTGGGCCCGAGTGACCCAGTCGCTCAACGATGCGGGCGCGCAGAGGCGTCACCCCGTCCTCTTCCATTTCGAGGATGGTCTTGAGGTACATCTCTGTGGTGTCGATGAGTTCCGCCACGATACCGATCCTTTCCGCGCGCTGCCGATGGCCAGTTGACCCGGTCCTTCCAGGATACGGCCAGTTCAACCCACATGTGGGTCACAGGACGTTTTCTCCCGAACCGCGCGCCCTCAATGATCCACTGACGCATCTGCGCCGACGTAATATCTTCACCGTCGTGTCATGGAATTCGCTCTGGCACATGCTGAGATACATTTTCTTCATGAACACTTTGCCGCCGCTGCCTCCCGAACTCCTCCCCCACGACGGACGTTTCGGATGCGGCCCTTCCCGCATTCGTCCCGAGCAGATTGATGCTCTGCGTCGGCCTCTCATCATGGGAACGTCACACCGTCAAGAGCCCGTGAAGAACATCGTCAACTCCATTCGACAGGGACTTACAGACCTCTTCTCACTGCCATCGGGGTACGAGGTCGCTCTGGGCAACGGTGGTGCCACCGCTTTCTGGGATATGGCCGCGGCCTCGCTGATTCGCCGTCGCGCCCACTGCGCAGTTTTCGGCGAGTTCGGCGCAAAGTTCGCCGAGGAAATCCGACGGGCCCCGCATCTGGTGGCCCCCATCGTCACCGAGGCACCCGCCGGGCAGCTTGCGCGTATTTCTCTAGACGAGGACGAGGCCGACACCCCCGCCGACACCTTCGTCTATCCGCATCACGAAACGTCAACGGGTGTTGTCTCACCGGTGTACCGATGCGGGAACGCAGACGCGCTCACCCTTGTTGACGGCACATCAATTGCCGGGGCGATGAGCGTTGATCTGTCACAAAGCGACGCCTACTACTTTTCCCCACAGAAAGTCTTCGGCTCCGATGGGGGCCTGTGGGTAGCGATCCTGTCTCCAGCTGCTCTCCAACGCGCGGAGGAACTCAATGGGGCCACCGACCGATGGATCCCGAAGTTCCTCAACGTGTCATCAGCTGTGGCACAGTCGCGCAAGAATCAAACATTGAATACTCCGGCGATCGCCACCTTGGTGATGATGGATCAGCAGATTCAGTGGATGCTCGCCCAGGGCGGTCTAGAGACGATGGAACGCCGTGCTCGTCAGTCCTCAGATCTTCTCTATGCGTGGGCTGAGTCATCATCGGTTGCTCACCCATTTGTTGAGGCTCCTGAGTTGCGTTCCCCCGTCGTCGTCACCATCGAATTCGATGAGGTCGTTGATGCGAAAGCGATTGCCTCTCACCTGCGCCGTCAGGGAATCGTCGACATTAACGCCTACCGCGGGGTTGGGAGGAATCAGCTGCGCATCGGCACGTGGCCAGCAACAGATCTTGAGGACGTTGATGCACTTATTGGGTGCCTTGATTTCGTCCTCGAGCATGCCCTGTAGAGTTTGGGTTTTTCACCAGGAACTCATTGACGAGGACGAGTCGCGTTTGCGGGCTCCGGCCGTGAGCTGTTGATCGGGCTAGTTGCTGACCTGAGCTAGTTACTCACCGGGCTAGTTGCTGACCTGGGCACGACGCTGCCCCTCGGTGTTTTCCTCAACGATTCGGGCCCTCTCAACCGGCCCCTCAATGGTGACGGAACGGCGCGACCGCGACAGACGCAGGTGAAGATCCCAGTATTTCTTCGCCCAGAGCGCGCAGACGATCGCCACGAGCACCGAAGCGATACCTCCGACGAGGATTGACCAGCGCGCACCCCAGGTCTCACCGATCCACCCAACAAGCGGTGAGCCGATCGGTGTGACACCGAGGAAAATCATCGAGTAGAGAGCCATGACGCGTCCTCGCATGGACTCATCGGTTGTCATCTGGATCGTTGCGTTCGCGGCGGTAATCATCGTGAGCATCGCAAGGCCCGTGGGCAGACACAGCAGTGCGAACGACCAGTACGTTGGCGACAAGCCGAGAAAAATCTCCGCGATTCCATACAGTCCGGCGGCAATGATGATCATCCGCATACGCGGGAGCCGACGTCGCGCGGCCAGGAGCGATCCAACGAGCGCCCCGGTCGCCATGAACGAGGAGAGAATGCCGTACTCTCCGGCTTGTTTCCCAAAGACTTCGGTCGCCATAAGTGCCGACGTCAGTTGAAAATTCATACCCAACGCGGACACCACGGCAACGGTGACAAGAATGACGATGATGTCGGGGCGGTGACGCACGTAGCGTATTCCCTCACGGATCTGGCCTTTTTGACGCGGCACTCTCCTGCGGGGAACCAGCTCGTCCTCGCGAATGAGAGCAAGGGCCACGACGGGAGCAAGGAAGAGCACGGCGTTGATGATCAACACCCAGCCGATGCCGACCCATTGAATGAGAAGACCGGAGACCGCCGGCCCGATCATACGCGCGGTGTTGAATGCCGTTGAGTTCAGGCCGACGGCATTGGGGAGGTCGGTCACTGTGACGAGTTCGGAAACAAAGGCCTGCCGAGCCGGAGAGTCCAACGCGGAGACAACGCCACCGATGAATGCGAGAACGTAGACGTGCCATAGCTGCGCCGAATTCGTCAGGACGAGGACACCGAGGATCAATCCGAGCAACCCCGTGACCAACTGCGTGAATTGGAGGAGGTGGCGCCGATTCATTCGGTCGGCAAGTACTCCGGCCCACGGCGAAAGGAAAATCATGGGAAGGAACTGCAGGGCGGTGACGACGCCGACCTGCACCCCCGAGTTGGACGTGAGAACAGTGAGAACCAGCCAATCCTGAGCAACTCTCTGCATCCAGGAACCGGTGGACGCGATGATATTTGCGCCGAACCACAGTCGGAAGTTGACGTAGCGCAGCGAGTGAAATGTTTTCGACATCCTGTGATCCTTTCTCGCTGCTTCATCTGTGCGTCATTGACGAGGACGAACGATCCCCCTTGCGTACTGTCAGGCACCTTGCCCTCGTTGGGACTTTCGGCGCATCTGCGCATCTGTGTCTGAACGCGGCCTCTTTTACCAAGGATACGAAGACCCCGCGAGATTGTCTCCCGCGGGGTCTTCGTCAGGTTCTTCGTGACGAATCAGGCGAAGAGCGCCTCGATCGGTCCGAGGAGGAAGTAAATGATGAAGAGGAGCGCAACGAACCACATGAGCGGGTGCACCTTCTTCACCTTTCCACACGCAACCATCAGGACAACGTAGGTTAGGAAGCCAACGCCAATGCCGACGGTAATCGAGTAGCCGAACGGCATGAACGCGAGCGTCATGAACGCCGGCAGTCCAATTTCGGGCTTCGTCCAGTCAATGTCAGTGACCTGAGTCATCATGAGGAAGCCAACGAAGACGAGGGCGGTTGACGCAGCCTCAGTTGGGACAACCTGGACGAGTGGAGCAAAGAACGTTGACAGAAGGAAGAGAAGACCGGTGACAACGGAAGCAAGGCCCGTGCGTGCACCCTCGCCCACACCGGATGCGGATTCAATGTAGGAGGTGTTCGACGAAACACCGCCGACACCACCAGCGAACGCCGCGAGGGAGTCAACAACGAGGATCTGGCGTGTACGCGGAGGATTGCCGTCCTTGTCAAGGAGGTTTCCTTCCGCGCCCACGGCGACCATCGTGCCCATCGTGTCGAAGAAGTCGGCGAGCATCAGCGAGAAGATCAGAAGAATAACGGCAACGAGGTTGAGTTTGCCGAAAGCTCCGAAGAAGTCAACCTTGCCGAGGGTGTCGAACACGGGAATCTGAACCGGCGATCCCTGCAGCGCGGGCACACCCTGCTTCCATCCAGTGAGGTTCTCAGCGCCTTGTTCAGCCGAAAACGCGCCGATCTTCGCCACGGCCTCGACAATCACCGCGAGGACTGTCGAGGCGAGGATCGAGATGAAGACAGCGCCTTTGACATTGCGGACGTACAGGATGAACATGAGGAACAGGCCGAAGATGAAGACGAACATCGGCCATCCGGTGATTGAACCGGAGATTCCGAACTCAACGGGAGTTGCTCCGGTGCGGATGATGCCGGCGTTGACCAACCCAACCAGCGCGATGAACAGGCCAAGGCCCACGGTAATCGCGGTCTTGAGGTACTGCGGGACCGCACGGAACACCGCCTCACGGAAGCCCGTGAGAACAAGAAGCAGAATGAGAATGCCTTCCCAGGCAACCAGGCCCATAGCCTCGCCGTAGGTCAAGCCTTGGCCGAGGACCAGAGTGAAGGCAACGATGGCGTTGAGCCCGAGGCCCGCAGCCAGCGCAAGCGGGTAGTTGGCAATGACACCCATGAGGATTGTCATGATGCCGGCAACAAGCGCCGTTCCGGCAGCGATACCGCCCGTCGTGATGCTTCCATCGTCAGGAAGCGCCGCTCCGAGGATCGACGGGTTGACGACGAGGATGTAGGCCATCGCGAAGAAGGTGACGATACCGCCGCGGATTTCTCGACCGATGGTCGAACCGCGCTCGGAGATGTGGAAGAAATGATCGATTGACTGTGCGGCCACATTTTGGGATGGGGCGGCCTTTTGCTTTGTGCTCACCTGCTTAATACTGCCTCTAAAGATATGAAAGCGTCCAATATCACCGTAGTGAGATAGGACAACCTTGATCAGGCCGTCATCAGTTCAGCTCTCAAACCACCCGCAGATCCATCAAAACGTAGGACTTTAGGCGCGGGGCATCGGCTCCGTGTCGATCGCTGCGTCGTTGAGATGCGAGGGACGTACGGGCCACTGCGTTGAGTTCTTTGGTACATCCGTTTCTGAATGTGCACCACACGTGTGATCGAGGCTGACGACGCGACCATCGTCATGAGCCCACTCATTGGCGCACACACCGAAAACGGTGCGCATCTGACCCGACATTTTCACAAGGAACCCGCACGTCGAACAGGTATTACGGGGACGGCGACCGGATTTGGGGCCCTGTTCAGAGGAGTACCAGCGGGCAATGGCCTGCTCACGTCCTTCCTCGGAGAGGACGCGGGGCCGTCCCAATCCGAGTTCCCTGATGAGGGGCAGATCCACATCGTCCGAGGTATCTTCAAGTCCTGATTCCAGCCGGGGGTCGTCAGCCTGATAGGGAATCGTATCTTCGCGACCATAGTCGCCCGGGCGCAGGCGTTCTTCCCACGGAACCCATTCGGGGGCAAGTAATGCCCCATCCTTCGGGATCATGTCGACTTCGCAGACGGTGACGTTCTTCGAGCGCGGAACCCGCGCGATGGTTACCGCCCAGACCCAGCCGCGATACCCGGGGTTGTCAACGGCGAACCAGTGTGTGCCCAGACGTTCGGACTCCATGATGAATCCGACATGCTGCCCAACGGGGTGTGGGTGGGCAATTGTCTCCGCGGCTGCCTGAGCCACGTCAATGGCAGCTTCAAGGACAGCGTCTTTACGTACGACGCGAGCCCGCGGCGCACGCCCAGCATCCTTCGCAGATTCAGCGTGTGCCGCGCGTTCGGTGGTCGGTGGTGATTTAGGCATCGAAATCCTCTGCGACAGCACGCAGCATCTGCGCGATTTTCTTCGCGTTGTCAGGGTATTTTCCGTGACGCAGGGAGTCGGATGAACGATCAAGAACCTTGATGAGGTCCTCAACAACACCAATCATCGATTCGGGTTTACGACGCCGAGATTTGGCCACGGAGGGTGCTTGCGCAAGAACGCGAACAGACAGCGCCTGAGGGCCTTTACGTCCATCCGCCACGCCGTACTCGACGCGTGTCCCCTGCTTGAGGGCGGTGACGTCAGCGGGAAGCGCGGAGGCGTGAAGAAAGACCTCAACGCCATCATCGCCTCCGATGAATCCGAAGCCGCGCTCAGCGTCGAAGAACTTCACTTTGCCAGTGGGCACTGCGTCCTCCTGAAAAGTCGTTGTGAGTGGATATTTTCAGTGAATACTCGTTCCATCATAAGGCCCCGCGCCCACCTTTGCCCCGCTCCATTCGTTCGCTCGTGGAAAACGATCCTCGTATCCACATTGCACCCTCTCGTTGAGTGTTCGTGCACCGGAGCGACATTGTCTCTAGGCTCGTATCAGGTCCTCTCAACTACGAGAGGCATAACCCGGAGGGGGAATTGTGCTCCGCATCCACACCACGGTCACTCGAGCCGCACTAGCTCTGACATCGGCCATGATCATCGCCGTGTTCTGCCTTGTTGGGGCACCGTTGGCCGCTCAGGCAACCTCCCCTCAGGTCATCTCAGATCGCGTCACCGATCCCGATGGCTGGCTCAGCTCAGCTCAGGTCTCCACGATCGATGCCAAAGCAACCGTCGCTGCGGAGAATGGTCTGTCAATGTACGCGGTCGTTGTTCCCGACTTCAATGGGATGACGGCGGCTGCGTGGTGTCAAGAATCCGGAACAGATTCGGGCCTGGCGTCCTCGTCAATCATCTACGTGTTGGCCTATGAGGAACGTGCCCACGGATTCTGTGGGAACTCAGGCGAAAGCGTAGTGTCCAATGCGCAGCTCACGCAGGCGCTCGCCGCGGCTGAAAAGCCACTTGCCGCAACGTCCTCGGTTCAACCTTCCGATGGCGAGACCGCCGCGATCACCTTCATCAATACCGCCGTTTCAGCGGCGCGCTCTGGCGGATCATCGGGCCCCTCCCCGGTCCACACGCAAGATTCTGTCACTCGCTTCCTTCCTCTCCTCTTTATCGCCGGAATCGTTGTTTTCGGTGCGTACATGTACTTCGGTGTCATCCGCAAGAAGAACACAGCGAAATCTCGGGCTCACCAATCGCGTTCCCAGCAGGTTGAGGAAGCGGTGACCCTGGCTCATCAGCGTCTCCTTGAGGCCGACGAAACTGTCCGTTCCGCCGCGGACGAGGTCGACTTCGCGCGCGCCCAGTTCGGTGAGACACGCATCCGGGACTACGCGTCCGTCCTCGCCAATGTTCGCCAGACCGTGCAGGACAACTTTGCCCGGCTTCAGCAGATGAACTCGGCAACGGATCTGGCCGCTCAGGGCGAACTTGCCAACCAGATCATCACCGACCTTGACCAGGCGCTTGCGATGCTGCACAGCAAGCAGCAGGAGTTCACTCGCATGAGAGATTCCCAGGCGTCCATCCCCCAGCAGGTGACGGAGCTTCGTGTCCTCATTGACGAGGCCGAGCGCACCCTCACACGCACTCACGATGAGTTGGCAACCTTAGACACTCTGTATCCCGCAACGGCGATCGAATCTCTGCGCGACAACCCAGATCATGCCCGAGCGCTCCTCGATTCCGCTGCCGTTGCATGTGAGAAAGCCGGTGAAGTCGCAGCAAACGACGGTGCTCATGCGCTGTCTTTACTCGATACCGCCAGGCGCGCACTTGCAATGGCGGGCCATCAGATGGATGCGGTGCTTGAAGCGAAGGATGATCTGGAGAAGGCGCAGGAACGTTTGGGGCGCGCTATCGCCTCGATCACGTCGGACATGTCGGATGTCACGCGTTTGGGCGGTGACCCGCAGGCATTCGCTCCCCTTGTTGAGGATGCGCGCGCTGCGGTTGAGCAGGGTCGACGTGCCAGAGCGGGAACTGCCGATCCTCTGGCTGCCCTTGAGCAGCTTCGGCTTGCAGAGGGAGCTCTTGATGCGGCCCTCGAACCGATGCGTTCCGATGAGGAGAATCGCAACAAGCTGATGGAAGAGACGAAAGAGTACATCGCGGATGCCAGTCAACGGCTCGCACACGCACAGGCTCATGTCCAGGGTCGACGAGGGGCGGTTCCCCTTGAGGTCCGATCGATGCTCGCGCGGGCCGAGGCTTCACTTGAGAGTGCTCGCTCAATGCTCAGTGTTGACACGGAGAACGCTCGCCAGGCGGCGCAGCTGGCACTCACTCTGTCCGACAAGGTACTGACAACGCCGCTGCATCATTCCGATCCTTCCTTTGACAGCGCGGGTGGTCGCTCGAACGGTTCTCTCACCGGCTCAACCCTGGCAGATGCTCTCCTGTGGTCCGTTTTCCTTGGTGGAGGATCACGAGGGTCGGGTTCTCACCCCCACGATCATGTCGGTGGACATCACGGACATTCCGACGGTCTTTTCGGTTCGGGCAGCAGCCGAGGCTTCGGTGGTTTCGGCGGCGGTTTTGGCGGCGGAAGTTTTGGAGGCGGAAGCTTTGGGGGTGGCACGTCCTCGAAGTTCTAGCCCATCTCGGCAGACACACACCGGTGTTCGCGCGTCCAAGGCATGCGTGACCGCCTTTCGCCGACTACACTCGCAACCAGTGAGGCAGCTCACGCCTATGCTGGCTTCGTCGGCTCACCGTCTTGAACAGACGCATTCGCACCAACAATGCAAAGGAACATCATGGCAGAAAAGCAATCGATCCTCGGTCGTATCGCGCAGCTCGCGAAGGCGAATATCAACGCCCTCATTGATCGAGCAGAAGACCCCGAGAAGATGCTTGATCAGCTCATTCGTGACTACACGAACTCCATCGCCGACGCTGAGAGCGCCGTCGCCCAGACCATCGGGAATCTTCGCCTCGCCGAGAAGGACCACGCTGAGGACGTCGCAGCCGCCGAGGATTGGGGACGCAAGGCCCTCGCTGCCTCCCAAAAGGCCGATGAGCTGCGCAGCGCTGGAGACACAGCCGGCGCAGACAAGTGGGATAACCTCGCGAAAGTTGCCATTGGCAAGCAAATTCAGAGCGAGGGCGAGGCCAAAGCAGCCGAGCCGATGATCGCTTCACAGACTGAAACGGTTGAGAAGCTCAAGACCGGACTCACGCAGATGAAAGACAAGCTTGATCAGCTCAAGACCAAGCGCGACCAGCTTGTTGCCCGTCAGAAGACCGCCCAAGCTCAGGCAAAGGTCACCGAGGCCGTCTCGTCAATCAACATCATGGATCCCACGAGCGAGCTTTCGCGATTCGAGGACAAGGTTCGTCAGCAGGAAGCCCTTGCTCAAGGCAAGGCCGAGGTTGCCGCGGCTTCACTCGACGCCCAGTTTGCCGAGCTGGAAACCGACTCCTCGCAGATCGAGGTTGAAGCTCGATTGGCAGCACTGAAGAACAAGAACTGAGTTCTGTCACGCACAGGACCACAACAACGCGGTGGGCCCGCTGGAACAGTGGCGTTCCAGCGGGCCCACCCGTGTGATCACAGGTAATCGAAGGGATCGAAGTCGTCGAGGTCGATAATGTGGAGCCTCGGGAGCTTCACCTGGAATGCGTGAACGTCATACTCCAGGTCGATGATCTCAAGTCCTCGATCTTCCAAGTCTTGGAGTTGCGAAGAGAGAAATTCCTTGAAACACATGACGGCGACGTGACGTCCCCGATCGAGGAGCGCCTCAATTTGGGGAACAAAATCCGCGTCATGGCTGGCAAGAATGACCGATCCGGAATCCAGTTGCAGGATCGCGTCCATTGTCCGCTGCAAGCCGACATCGACAACTTTGACATCATCGGGGCCAGACAGCGGGATGACCGAATAGTCCATTGCGGTCAGAGCCTGGACGAATCCCATCGGAAGAAAACCGGAGGATCCGTTCAGGAAGAAGAGGCCCTTAGCGTTTTCGCTCCACTTTTCCCGGGCAGATTCCAAAACGCGATCCCAGCGGGGGCGCTCTTCCGGGTTGGGGCGACGGTCGAGCACCGACAGGCCAAGTGTTGCGTCGATGTTTTCACCGTCAACGATGAGGTATGTTGTTTCCTCCGTATTTGATACGGATTCATACTCAACGTCAGTGGAATACATGTGATCCCACCTTTCTTTAATTCTCGTGTTATGACTTACGTACAATTGCGAGTAAATGTGGGCGGGGAAGGTGACGCCCACGCGCCCATTATCTCATTAATGAAGTGAGAGGAAAAGTCCTGAATACCAATTAATCATTCAATTATTTTCCGTGACAAACGTGCCTGATCAACCAGAATTTCTCACAGACACGCGCGGGGATTAAACAACGAGAATCGGCCCCGTCCTCGTCAATAAGGAAACGAGGACGGGGCCGACAGTGCCAGGGAAACACAGCCCGGGATCATCCCGGCGCCACGTCACCCGCGTTGAGACTCAGACATCACTTGACGTCGTCATCAACCCAGTCGAAGGTCCGAGTGACGGCCTTCTTCCACAGGCGGTAGGTGCGGTCGCGCTCGGCCTCGTCCATCGACGGGGTCCAGCGCTTGCCTTCCTGCCAGTTGGCAATGACATCGTCTGTGCCATTCCAGAAACCAACCGCAATACCCGCGGCGTATGCGGCACCCAGGGCGGTGGTCTCAGCCACGACGGGCTGGATGACGTCAACGCCGCACAGATCCGCCTGGAACTGCATGACGAGGTCATCGTGGGTCATGCCACCGTCAACCTTGAGTTCCTTCAGCGGAACACCGGCATCGGCGTTCATTGCTTCAAGAACTTCGGCGGACTGGAATGCCGTCGATTCCTCAACCGCACGGGCAATGTGTCCCTTGTTCACGTAACGCGTCAGGCCAACGATTGCACCGCGAGCATCGTCGCGCCAGTACGGAGCAAAGAGACCCGAGAATGCCGGGACGAAGTAGACACCGCCATTGTCTTCAACCGTACGAGCAAGTTCGCCAATGTCGGAGGACTTGACGATCATGCCGAGATTGTCGCGCAGCCACTGCACCAGCGAGCCGGCAACAGCGATCGACCCTTCGAGTGCGTAGACGGGCTTTTCGTCACCCAGCTTGTACAGAACCGTGGTCAGCAGACCGTTCTTCGAGAAGATCGGCTCTTCGCCGGTGTTCATCAGCATGAAGCATCCGGTGCCGTAGGTGTTCTTCGCGGTGCCCTTTTCGAAGCACGCCTGGCCGAAGGTTGCCGCCTGCTGGTCACCGAGGATGCCCGAAATCGGGGTGTCGATGAGCAGGCCGTTCTTGCGACCGTAACCGTAGATTTCAGAGGAGGACTTAATCTCCGGGAGCATCGACATCGGGATGCCGAAGTCCGCGCAGATATCTTCGCGCCACGTCAGTTCGCGGACATCCATGAGCAGCGTACGAGACGCGTTCGTCACGTCCGTGGCGTGAACGCCACCGTTGACGCCACCGGTGAGGTTCCACAGAACCCAGGTGTCGGGCGTACCAAAGAGCAGGTCACCGGCTTCAGCCTTTTCGCGTGCACCCTCAACGTTGTCGAGAATCCACTTGACCTTCGTCGCCGACGGGTAGGTCGAAATGTTCTCGCCGGTGATCTGACGGTAACGCTCGGTTCCCAGCGGGTCTCCCGCGGCAATATCGCGCGCAATCTGACCCGTGCGAACGTCCTGCCACACGATGGCGTTGTACACGGGCTCACCCGTGTTCTTGTCCCAGACGATGGTGGTTTCACGCTGGTTCGTAATGCCGACGGCGGCCAGCTGATGGCGGTTAATCTGCGCCTTCTGGAGAGCCTCAGCAACGACAGTACGTACCGATTCCCAAATCTCAACGGGATCGTGCTCTACCCAGCCCGGATTTGGGAAAATCTGGGTGAATTCTTTCTGTCCAACCGAGACGATCTCACCGGAGTGGTTGAAGATAATTGCACGGGACGACGTTGTTCCCTGGTCAATGGCGAGGACGAATTTTTCTTCCGACATGTGTCTTCTGATTCCCTTCAATAACTATTTCATGGGTTGGCGGGGTCCGAATCGGGGTGGATCCGAACCCCGCCAATGATGTTGAGTCCATCAACTGATGGGTGCACCTATCAGGCGATACCCGTTCCGAACGCGATAATCGTCGCAACGATGGCACCGAGGATCGGGCCAACAACCGGGACCCAGGAGTAGCCCCAGTCGGAGCCTCCCTTGCCCTTGATCGGGAGGATTGCGTGAGCGATACGCGGGCCGAGGTCACGGGCCGGGTTGATGGCGTATCCGGTGGGGCCACCGAGGGAGTTACCGATGACAACGATGATCAGAGCAACGCCGAGCGGACCAACCGCGCTCTCGGTGTAGCCGGACACCCAGATCCACAGGATGAGGACGGCGGTGCCGATGGCCTCAGTGAGGGTGTTCCATCCGTAGGAGCGAATTTCCGGACCGGTTGAGAAGACGCCGAGCTTGATCGCCGGATCACAGTCCTCATCGAAGTGCTTCTTGAAGGTCAGCCAGCACAGGACCGCGCCGACGAAGGCACCGAGCATCTGGGCGGCCATGTAGACGCAGACATTCGCTGCTGTGACAGCGATACCGCCCTCGCCCATCGCGGGACCGTTGAGCGTGACGTCCGGGTTGAACATGTGGCCAACGACTTTAGCGATCGTTACTGCGGGGTTGAGGTGACCACCCGTGGAGTAGGCCACGTAGACACCCGTGAACACTGCAAGACCCCAGCCCCAGTTCACGAGAAGCCATCCGCCACCGTGTCCCTTGGTCTTCGGGAGGATGTTTGTGGCGACGACGCCACCACCGAGAAGGAGGAGAACAGCAGTTCCGAGGAACTCTGACATGAAAATCTGGCCCATCGGGAGCGGGTCTGCCGTATAGCCCCCGATCGCGGGAAGAAGAGTTGCGAGCATTTTTCCCTATCTTTCTCTGACGCAACTTTGCGCCAGAAACTATCGGTGGCAAGCCACCGTCGATCATCTACCGAGCGATCCGTTTGCTCTTCGTATCATCGCTGATCAGAAAGCTATTCAACGGCCACTTCGACACCGAAGGGACGTGTTGATGGGCTCCCCCGAGCGGTGACGAATCAGCACCACACATCGTGGGCGAATCGTTACGGACACCACCAAGTATTGCAGGCCCTGCACATCGATTCCGTTGCTTTGGTCTTTTGTGCACTCACGGAGATGTAACGCTGCTCATACGTGACCGGAGCTATTTTCAACAACTCTCAGAATCGACGAATGAAAGATTCAGACTTGCCCACTGCACGCCTGTGCATGCACACTTGTTCACAGTGAGAAACATCTACCCGCCCCGATACCGTAAATGAGACTCAACGATGACCGTACGAGACACCCAGGCGCATGAAGCCGCCTCCATGTACTACCTCCAGGGTCAAACAATGGAAACCATTGCCCGGCACCTCGGAGTATCCCGATCGTCGGTATCCCGCCTGCTCTCGTACGCCCGAGAAACCGGGCTGGTCCGCATTTCCGTGGCCGCTGCCCCCGGGAATCGGTCGACACTGGCCGGACAGATCTCCGAAATTTTCGGTGTCCAGACATCCGTCGTCCCCGTTCATGACGTCCACACGGAAGTCAATCGCCTCCACAACGTCGCCCTCGTCGCTGCCGAACGCCTCGTCGACATGCTCGAACCCGGTGTCACTCTCGGAGTCGCGTGGGGAAATACGACCTCGGAAATCACGCGCTGCATGCCCCGGGTCACGGTCCCCGGATCCACGGTCGTTCAGCTCAATGGCGCTGCCACCGCAACGGAATCAGGCCTACCCTACGCCGACGCCATCATCTCCCGTGCCGCCCGCGCCATCGGCGGACGAATGGTTCACTTCCCCGTTCCCGCATTCTTCGACTACCCCGAAACAAAAGAAGCGCTCTGGCGCGAACGCTCCGTGCAAACAGTCCTGAGAACAATTGACAACTGCGACATCGCGCTCTTCGGGGTCGGCTCAATGTCTGCTCGCCTTCCCTCACACGTCTATTCCGGGGGATTCCTTGATCCCGAAGAGATTGCCAAAGTCCAAAAGGACGGGGTTGTTGGCGACGTCTGCACCGTCTTGATGCGCGAAGATGGATCCACCGATATGGACTTCAACCGACGCGCCTCGGGCCCCTCACCCGAGACACTGCGAAAGATACCTAAACGCCTGTGCGTTGTCGCAGGCGCATCCAAAGCCCTTCCCCTGCTCGGTGCTCTTCGTGCGCGCGTGGCAACCGATCTCGTCCTCGACGACGGGGCAGCGCGCGAACTCCTCGAACTTATCCGCACCCGCGTGGCTCGGAGCAGGTCAATCAACCGATGAACATTCTCATTCGGCGAGCGCGTCCCGCAGATGTCCGCGAAATCTATGCGCTGGTCAGCCCCTACGCGATGCGGCGCATCCTCGTCAATAAGGAACTCATCGCCTACTTTGAGGATGTTCAGGAATTCCACGTCGCTGTTGACCGATCCACCGGGCGCATCATCGGATGCGGCGCCCTTCACGTCATGTGGGACGACATTGCCGAAATCCGCACGCTAGCGGTGGCCCCCGACTACCTCCACTCGGGAATCGGCCACGCAATCCTCGAAGATCTCATTGAGCAGGCACGATCACTCCACCTTCAGCGCGTCTTCTGCCTGACCTTCGAGGTCGACTTCTTTGCGCGCCACGGCTTCGCCGAAATCGTTGGCACTCCCGTCGGTGAAGATGCGTTCCTCGAAATGATCCACAGCCACGACGACGGGGTCAAAGAATTCCTGGACTTAGCCTCATACAAGCCCAACACTCTGGGCAATACGCGGATGCTGCGTGATCTGAGCGAAACACCCCGCGAGGAATAACACCGGGATCACGCAGCGAGGCGATATCAGAGCTTCTTGACCAGCGGGAATGTGATCGTCTCACGAATACCCTGGCCGGTCAGGGCCATGAGGAGACGGTCAAGCCCCATTCCCATGCCGCCCGCCGGAGGCATCCCGTATTCCATCGCCATGAGGAAGTCCTCGTCAAGGATCATTGCCTCCGGATCCCCCTCAGCAGCCGCGAGCGCCTGCGCTTCGAAACGCTGCCGCTGAATGACCGGGTCAACGAGTTCGGAGTAGGCGGTTGCCAGCTCGAATCCTCGAACGTACAGGTCCCATTTCTCAACGACACCCGGTTTTGTTCGGTGTCCGCGAGTCAGGGGCGAGGAATCTTCGGGGAAATCACGAACGAAAGTCGGTGCATCAAGGGAATCACCAACAGTTTTCTCAAAGATCACCTCAGCAACCTTGCCGGCAACATAGTGATCGGGAATTTCCTCACCCAGTTCCTGTGCGATCGCCACAAGCTCATCGCGCGGTGTCTGAGCGTCGATGTGACGTCCCAGGGCATCCGAGGTTGCGTCGTATAGGGAGATTTCTTTCCATGACCCCGACAGGTCGTAGGAGGAACCGTCGGGCAGGGTGACGATTTCGGTTCCGAGGGCGTCGCGCGCGACCTTCTGAATGAATTCGCGGGTGCGGCGAGCCATCGTGTCGTAGGAACCGTAGGCTTCGTACGCCTCAAGCATCGTGAATTCGGGGCTGTGGGAGGAGTCGGCCCCTTCATTACGGAAGTTCCTGTTGATCTCGAACACCTTGTCGATACCACCAACGACCGCGCGCTTGAGGAAAAGTTCAGGAGCAATGCGCAGGAACAGTTCCGTGTCGTAGGCGTTCATGTGCGTCTCGAAGGGACGCGCGGCGGCTCCGCCGTGGAGGTTCTGCAACATCGGTGTTTCAATCTCAACGAAACCCGCATTGTCGAAGTATTCGCGCAGCGACTTGACGACTTTCGCACGAAGACGAACCATGTCACGCGCGGACGGACGAACAATCATATCGAGGTAGCGGCGCCGAACCCGCATGTCCTCTGACAGTGACACCTCGGTGCCGTCTTCGGCGGTGTAGGTCTTGGGCAGTGGCCGCAGGGTCTTCGCGGCGATCTTCCACGCGGGGACGTCCTCGCCTTCAGCGATGCCGGGTGTGGCCAGGCCGGCGGGCGCTGTGCCGGGGCATGCGAGGATGGAGAGTTCACCGCGTTTGGAGGAAATGACTCGACCGTGAACAAAAAGATGATCGCCCAGGTCAACGTCCGCTTTGTAGTCGTTAAGTGAGTCGATGCCGACCTCGGCGGCCGACAGCATGATTTGGATACGGTTTCCGGCACCGTCCATGAGTGTGGCGAAGCAGAGTTTCCCGCCGTTGCGCTGGAGCATGACGCGGCCGGCAATTCCGACCTCGTCAGTTGTCTCCTCACCGATTTCCAGGTGCGCGTACTTTTCACGGACCTCGGGAATCGACGTGGTGATTGCCAGGACCACCGGATACGCTTCGGCTCCCGAGTCGATGAGGCGCTGACGTTTCTGAGCGCGAATACGGATCTGCTCGGGCGCGTCGTCAGTCGTGTCGGGCGTTGTCTTCGTGTTCTGCTTCGCTTGAGTCACAGGGCCATCGTAGCGGCAAACATCGCTCGTGGAACGATCCGGAAGTGTCGGACGGGGCACGCTCACCGATGGTGACACCGGCCTCGTCCTCGTCAATGGGAGGAACGGATCCCCAGGTGCTGGGCGCGTAGGCTCTCCTCGGGGACGCGACCAGCATCCCTTCCTTCCTCGACAATCCGATTGTTTTCGTCAACGAAGACCACCGAGGGACGCCACGAGGACACGAGTGACTCCGGCACGTGGGCGTACGCCATGAGGATCACGAGATCCCCGACGTCAACGAGGTGCGCCGCTGCTCCGTTGAGCTGAACCATTCCTGATCCTCGAGGTCCGGCGATGGTGTACGTCGACAGGCGGTTGCCGTTATCCACATCCGCGATATCAACTTTCTGCCCCTCGGCGATATTCGCCGCGTCGAGCAGGTCAGCGTCCACCGTCACGGATCCCACGTAGTGAAGATCCGCTCCGGTCACGGTTGCGCGGTGGATCTTTCCTTGGATCATTTCCCGCGTGACCTCGGTCATCGTCCGCGCTCCGCTGTGTTTTCTCCGGTGGTGAGTGTTGCTCCCATGTTGTCAATCAGTCGCGTCGTGGCGACTTTGGCGGCAACAAGAATCCGGATCGCGCGCCCGTTGTCGCTATCCGTCATCATTTCCGGGGTTTCGGGGGACGAGGACGAGGCCGCACCTTCCCCCTGAACGTCAACGCTGTCACTGCCTGCGAGAATGTCGAAGGATGCGTCGTCAACAACGGCCACGTAGTCAACGTCGATTCCTTCGGTTTCCCTGAGAACACTCAAAACATCCTTGACAATGCCCGCGGGATCGCTGCCGCTCTCAGCCGCTTCAACACCTGCCCTCAAGCTGCGGGAAAGGGCGCGGGCTCGCGCTCGTTCATTGTCAGAGAGGTACTGATTACGAGAGGACAGTGCAACTCCGTCGGCGTCGCGCACGGTCTCAACAGCTCTCACCTCAACGGGCACATCCAACTGTCCCAGGACGGTGCGAAGCATCGCCAACTGCTGGGCGTCTTTTTGGCCGTAGAAAGCGATGTCGGGGCGAACGAGGTTGATGACCTTCGTGCACACCAACGCCACGCCCGCGAAATGCGTTGGACGGGTCTTGCCTTCCAAAACCCGGGCAATCGGACCCGGATCAATGGACACAACGGGACGGGTTGGGTAGACATCCTCAGGTTGAGGAGCCCACACGAGATCAGCTCCCACATCGGCGAGGGCTTCGAGGTCGGCATCAAGCGTGCGCGGGTAGGCGTCGAAATCTTCCCCGGGTGCGAACTGCGTCGGGTTAACGAAGATTGTCACAACAACGTGGTCGGCGCTGCCCTTCGCTTCTTTCACCAGTTGCAGGTGTCCTGCATGGAGGGCACCCATCGTCATCACAAGGGCGCGTGAACCGGTGAGGTGTTGGAGCTTCTGGCGAAGATCTTCACGCGTGCGGACGAGTTCTGGTTGACGAGTCATGTCTCCATTGTGGTCCTCGACGTCACAGGACGCACATAGAGTCGCAGGGATCACGATTGACTCTTGTCATCGGAGGTGTCGTCGAGAAGGGCCGCACGAATTGTTGTCGCTTCATCGGGTGAGAGTCGGCGCACGTCCCCGAGCATGTGCGTGAGGGTTCGCGTCATATAGTCGTAAGTGTCGTGTTCCCTGGTCAACGCCGGGTCGGCGGCGAGGGCGCGCATATGACGTGCAATAGTTCCCGCGTCTGCGCGGACAACGGGACCTGAGACTCCACTGAGCCCCTCCGTCAGGGCACGGTCAAGGGCGGCGGTGAGCAGTGGTCGAACATATTGACGGGGGTCATCGATCCCCGCTTGCTCAAGGATTCTCAGGGTCTGAACAACAAGGGTTCCGAGGAAGTTTGCGCCGAAGGCAAGGCCAGCGTGGTACAGGGTGCGTTGGGACTCGGGAACGACGACCGGTTCCCCTCCCATTTCAACAACAAGGGCTTGAGCGATCGGAAGGAACGGAGCGGCAGCGGTCACCGCGAAAGGGGTTCCAACAAGGCGCTGGACATCCGCTGACCACCCGGAGAAGGTCATCGCCGGATGGATCGCCAGGGGGATCGCTCCCCTATCTGCCGCCGGTTGTAGGATCGACACGCCGTGGGCACCCGAAAGGTGAATGACGATGTGCCCGGTACGCCATGCCCCCATCTCAGCGAGGCCGGAGACGAGCGGGGCAATCTGGTCATCGGGAACCGCAAGAATGACCACTTCGGAGTGTTCAATAACCGAGGGGACCTCTTCGATTGGCACTCCTGGGAGGATGGCGTCCGCGCGTTCACGGGAGCGTTCCGACGAGGCTGAGACCGCGACGATCGTGTGTCCGGCTGCGCGCAGAGCTGACCCAATGATCGGCCCCACGTGCCCCATGCCGATGATGCCGATCCCGAGTCGGCCTGCCGGTGACGCCACCATGATCTACTCCTGGGTGATGACCGCCGCGGCAGATGCCGCGTCGGCTTCTAAAGACGGGTGCTGCGCGGCGGAAGTGGGGGCAGCTTCCTGAGGGGCTGTTGCGTTGAGGTGAGCATCAATGCGACGCATCCATTTTTCCGGTGGCTCAGCGCTGCGTCGTTGACGCGAGAGCTCGCTGAGGGATTGGAGAAGCTCACGTCCCTGCGAGACGTCAACGTGAGTACACGTTGTGGCCAGCGTTCCCGGTACCAGCTGAATTTGCACGTTCATCAGACCGCGTCTGCGATCCCACGGGCCCTGGATTGTTCCGAGGCTCTGGGCTCTTTCAGCGGGAATGACCGTGGCACGTCGCGTGAGCCAGCCATCCCTGATGATCACGCTGGTTCGAGTCAGGAGGAACCCTCGACGCTTGAAGACGAGGGGATCGAAGATTTTCGCCGACGCGGGAACCGATGTGAACACTCCCGATTCGCGATTTCCGTCGATCATCTCGGTGATGACCTCGTAGGGATTGTCCACACCGAGGTCCCGGATCACCATCCACAGGGCATTCGCCATGTCCTCACGGCTACCAACCGGAAGCAGAACCGAGGATGCTCGCTGATCCATCGTCCCGCTTCCCTCACCTCCCACTCCATAACCGGCCTGGGTAATGACCACGCGATACCAGTCTCGCGAACGCCAGAGGAAGGGTTGGACAACTTGGACAGCGTGGATGCGGCGAGGAGGAATCGTCTGCGAGCGGGTGTCAAGCAGTCCGCGGCGAATGCGGATTCCGTCTGCGGAGATCGCAGCGGTGAAGTTGAACTCCGTGCTGAACCGGTTCCATATGAAGGTCACGACACTGGCGGCGCCGATGGCCACAGGAACGAGTGCGCCGAGGCTCTCAGGTCCAATCTTGATGAAGAACACGATCGCCCCAATGAGCACAGCGAGAGCTCCAATGATGCCGAGAACGATACTGAGAGAGCGGAGCGTGGACTCAATGAGCATGCCTGATTGAACCGAGTAGACGACACGCTCGGGTGCGACGGGAGCCGCAGACCCCACTCCAGGAGTACCGGCACTTCCAGCAGGCATGGAACTTCCTGCGTGCGGATTCACCTGTTGGTCCTCATGAGGAGCCCCAATTGAGCCGTGATTCGACGAAGTTGCCGGTGTTGCTTGAGAGTGAATCCCCGCGGCAAGGGCGAGGATTTCTGCCCGCAGAGCATCAATCTCATCGGATTTGAGGAACCCGAACTTGAGATTTGAGTCAGCGCCTCCCGCGACCTCGATGTTCAGTTCACCCAGACCGAAGATCCGTCCCAGCAGCGGGTAGTGAATGTCAACGGCCTGGATGCGATCAAGCCTGGCATGGCGTTGGGAACGCATGAGAATTCCCGTGCGATACCACACTGCCTCCGGCGTCACGGCGAAAGACGTCACTCGCCACGCGAGCCACGAGTAGACAGCGGCGATGAGGAGGAAACCACCGAGCGCCCCGACAACCAGAAGAACGAGGAAAAGAGCTCCGAGGCTCTTCGCAAAGTCCGAATTGAGAACCTCGATGACTTGGTCAATGTTTTGGTATGCGATGAAGGCCAGGAGAACCATCAGGGCCTTCCAGGCTTTGATTGCGGGAGAAATCGGGTGGAGCTTACGCCATTGATCGGCGGGAACTCCCTGGTCAACGGCGCGCTGCTTCTCACGCGTGCGCCTGCCGCGCCCGTTCTCCTCAGCCGCTACCGGGACGCCGGTGTCCTGATAGTCGCGTGGTGACTCATCCCCAGGGTTCGTGCCCACTGATTCGTGTCGATCCGTGCTCATAGTCCCGCCAGTTCCGCCGAGCCACGCTGGGCGAGCATATCGCGCAGGCGGATCGCCTCCTCGACAGGGACACCGTCGAGCGTTGCATCGGTCTGGGCCGAGGCCGTGTTCAGTTTGATCTGTGCAATTCTAAACTTCCGTGCAATCGGCCCTTCCTGCACGTCTACATACTGGATTCGACCGTAGGGAATGAGTGTGAGCTGACGAAACATCACGCCTCGTCGGATCATGAACTCATCGTCTCCCTCAGCAAAACCCATCGCACGTACCTGGCGCGGGATCAGCCAAGAAATCCACACGAAAATGACAGTTGAGACGGCACACCCCACCCAGAACCACGGGGAGAACATGAAACCGAGGACGCCGAAGACGATCGCCGCAGGAACTAGGAAAAGAGCCTCCGCAATGATCCGTACTTTTGCCAGGACGGGGTCTACCGGGGTGAACTGAACTCCCGAGGGAGCCATGATGTCGTTCATGTCGTGTCCTATCCGTAGAGAAACGCTGCGACCATTGTCCCATACGCCATCGACATCTCCGGTAACCTCCCCCCCCCCCCCGCACCGCACACCGTGCACCGCCCCGGATTTCCCACTCAACGTCCAGACAACTCCCAGATATCTAAGGGACAATGACTCCATGACGAACGGTGACACTCACGGCGAAGCCAAGCTCCTCGTAGTTGACGACGAGCCAAATATCCGAGACCTTCTGGCATCATCCCTACGTTTTGCCGGATTTGACGTGGTCGCAGCCGAGGACGGGCACACCGCCTACCGCCTCGCTGTCGACGAAAAACCCGACCTCATCGTCCTCGATGTGATGCTTCCCGACATTGACGGATTCACCGTTACCCGTCGACTGCGTGAAACCGGTGTTGATGTCCCCGTCCTCTTCCTCACGGCGCGTGACGACATGCGCGACAAGATCCAGGGCCTCACCGTTGGCGGTGACGACTACGTGACAAAGCCCTTCGGCCTCGAAGAGGTCGTCGCTCGGATTCGTGCGATTCTTCGGCGGACGATGGGTTCCGAAGAAGACGACGGTCGCCTCCGCGTCGCCGACCTCGTCATTGACGAGGACGCCCACGAGGTCACACGCGCAGGCGTCGACATTGATTTATCTCCCACAGAATTTAAGCTTCTGCGCTACCTCGTGATCAACGAGGGCAGAGTCGTCTCCAAGATGCAGATCCTCGACCACGTATGGGAATACGACTGGGACGGCGAGGTTGCGATCGTTGAATCCTATATCTCCTACCTACGTCGCAAACTTGCCGTCGACGGAGCGAGCGGCGAACTGATCCATACGAAACGGGGTGTCGGCTACATCCTGCGAGCGGAAGACTGACGCAATCATGGGACCGGGACCCATCGGACACGTCGCGCGCGCATGGGAGCGCCGACCACTCTCCAGCCAACTCGTCACCCTCATCACCTCACTGCTTGCCCTGGGCCTCGTCATGTCCGGAACAGTGATGATCGGCCTACTTCAGAGGCACCTGCTCTCGCAGATCGACGAACAGCTCCTCAATACCGCCTCGCAACTGACTTCTCAGGGCCCAGTGCGCCTTGACAACGGCGAAACCGCCATTCCTTCCCAGTTCTATCTCCGTCTTGAAATGAACGGAGAAAAACCCATCGCCAGCTACTATCCCGAGACAATCGAAGCATCGGGAACACCGATCATTCCTCACCTCCTTCAGATGGGGCAACGCTCCGATATGGTTGCCGGTGCAACCACCCCGATCACTGTCCAATCAACGATCGCGGGGAATAACTGGCGAACAATTGCCGTTCCCGTCTACTCATCGGTAACTGGGACATCCGTCGGAGTTCTCACGATTGCTCTGCCGCTGACTGATCTCCAACGCACACTGCGCGCAACCGCGCTCTATGTGTCAGTTGCAGCCCTGGTCATCGTTGTTCTTGGCGCATCAATGGGACATTGGCTGGTGCGTCGCTCTCTGTTACCTCTGCGCGAAATCGAGTCAACCGCCGGAAAAATCGCTGCGGGTGACCTGACGCAGCGAATCCCTCAGACTCCGGTGACAACCGAGGTCGGGTCACTTTCCCTCTCGCTGAATACGATGCTCTCGCAGGTTGAGCAGTCCTTCGAGGCGCGTCAAGACTCCGAACGAAAGATCCACCGCTTCGTCTCCGATGCCTCACATGAACTGCGCACCCCGCTAGCAGCCATCTCGGGATACTGTGAGCTGTACGCAATGGGCGGTATTCCCAAGGATCGTGTCGATGAAGTCATGGGACGCATCGAATCGGAATCATCGCGCATGGCAACTCTTGTCGAAGATCTTCTCACCCTCGCCCGCCTCGATGAGGGGCGTCCCCTGGAGATCGCGGACATCGACCTCGTCAAACTTGCCGACAATGCGGCCTTCGACATTCAGGCCCTCGATTCCTCACGAACCGTCGCCATCGAGTCACTCTCTGGACGCAAACCCCTGATGACTCTCATTGTTCCCGCAGACCGGGACCGTATTCAGCAGGTCTTCACCAACATCATTGGCAATATCATTCGGTACACGCCCAAGGACACTCCCGTGGAAATTGCCCTGGGGACATTCAAGGGCAACGCCGTCGTTGAGTTCCGCGATCACGGCCCCGGAATTAAGGACGCGGACCGAACTCGGGTGTTCGAGCGTTTCTATCGCGCCGACACGTCCCGGGCCCGTATCAGCGGTGGTTCCGGTCTTGGGCTGGCCATTGTCTCAGGGATCCTCGCTGCACATCACGGAAGCGCAGACCTGCGTAAGACGAAGGGAGGCGGCCTGACTGTGCACATCGAACTTCCGCTGACCTCACCTGACGGGCCAGCCGCAGCCTCGTCCTCGTCCCCTCATATCACTCAATGAGCCCGCCCCACAGCACGGGCGAGTACGATGGACAACCTACTGACCAACGTGATTCCAACCACCGAAACTAACTGATTTCTTAGAAGTTCACTACCATTGCGTCGTATTCCCCTCTGACAGGAGCGAGCCAATGGGTGCACAGGCACCTCAGTGGCTGCTGGATTCGTTCGTCGAGTCCTTGCAGCAAATCGGCGCCACCGCGCCGACAGTTGAGCTACATCAGGAAGCCCGCGATCTTGCGGATCACTGGTGCACGCCTGACCGTCATCTGCACACGATCCGTCACCTGATCGACATGCTGACCCGCATCGATGAGATCGCCGACACCGCGCATGACCCCGATATTCTTCGCATTTCCGCGTGGTACCACGGGGCTTTCCTCAACAAGTCGCTTGAGGTGAAGTTCAAGAATCCCTCGAATTGGCAGTCAACGCGCTGCATTGATCATGCGCATAATCGCCTGACGACGCTCGGAGTGGATTCAGATATCGTTGCTCGTATTGACGAACTCATCGCGTTTCTTACCCGGCACCGCGCCCCGCGCTCTGATTCTGACGCGCAGGTTGTTGTTGATGCTGACCTTGCGGTTCTGGCGTCCTCGCCGCAGGATTACAAGAAGTTCCGCGAAAAGCTCCGGCTTGAGTTGGATGATCTCGACGAACTCACCTACCTCACGGGTCGTCGCGCCCTGGTCAAGACTCTCCTGAGTTACGACCCTCTCTATCAGTCCCCGCTCGGTGACACCTGGGAAGCCCCGGCCCGAGCGAATCTCGAAGTTGAGCTGACGAAGATTGACGAAAAGCTCTGCGACCTCGACCCCGCTTGCCTCGCTACCGACGAGGGTGACGGCGTCAACGAGGCTGACACGAGCGCTGAATCCGGTGACGAGATGACGACAACCGGGACGCTCATTATCAAGAAGCGTTCACTCAAGAAGGCGTCGTCTGCTCCCGTTGACGATGCACCGGTGACCTGTTCCATTCCGGTTCTTCAGCCCGTTGAGGATCAGAATTCGGGGGACGAGGACGAGGCGGAAAACACGTCATCACTGGAAAGTGCGATCGAGTCGATCGATTTGCCGTCGACACGCGAATAGGGCGTTCTGGCTCGCGTGGGGCCTGAAGGGCGCTGAGACCACCGATCCGCGTTTTTGATCCCACGCGGGTTGAGTCTCACACGTTATCCACACGTTGTGGTCAACGTCGTGTCCCGTTGACAGATTCTCCGCAAGGCCAGATTTATCCACAGGCTGACGGTCCCTTTGTGCGCTAGGCACTGTGTGCGTTCTACCGTGATTCCACGTTTCTCAATCACATGGAAGGACACTCTGATGGCAACGTTTATGGTTGATTCGCAGCTTGTTGCATCTTCGGCAACCAACGTTTCACTCACTGCCGAGCGGATCCGACAAGAGGTGCAGACGATGCTTGCCCAGTTGCTTGAGCTCGAGAGTTCGTGGACCGGTGTTGCGCAGATGAACTTTCAGGATTGCGTGGCCCAGTGGCAGGCCACGCAAGCGCAGGTCGATGCGGCACTTGAGTCAATCAGCACGCAGATGCATACGGCTGCCAGTGTCTATGCGGATGCTGAAGCACAGTCTGCTGCCCTCTTCGCCGGGTGATGAGCAGCCCCACACCAGCATTCACAACATCTTCGAGCTACACCTTGGTGTTCTTTCCACGGTCTCGAAATGGATCGGTGCTTGCTAATGACCAGCAGAGGAACCAGAGGAAAACAAAGCCTATTCCACGACGGATGATCGGCCATTCCTGGAAGAACAGCGCAAGGAAGAGCAACACAGCTGCGAAATAGACGAAGGACTTCGCCAGTTTCTCAATCTTCAACTGCGAGAAAAAACGCTTGAGACCGTTCATCATGACCCCACTGGAGTGAAAATCCTCAAGATTGTCCTGACTTATTGAGCCAGGTATTCGTTAATAGATGAACGTGTGGAATAGTCGCCAGAATTCACACGTTCACAGCAGTCCAGACCCTCAATAGACACTCTCAAGATCGAGACCTACACGGAGGATCATACGATGTGACACACATCATGTCTAGTGAGTAATGTTGGTTGTTCTTGGCAGTGGGGATGACGTGTGAACATGCTCAGCATCGATACATCATCGACGTTTTCGCTGCGAGCCTCAGGTCCGGCTGTTGATGTGCAATCACGAGGCCCACATTGCTCGGCGAAGTGAACCAAACACCATATGATTTCTCTGCCCAGAGACGAGTTGAGGGATCACCGGCTAAAAGGTCCCCCGAGATGTTCACGGCGTGCTTGCAACACGCATCTGATGTTCATGATCAGACGACTGTGGGGCCGCTCCCCAAGGGAACGGCCCCACAGCTAACGAATCATGAACTCCCTAGGAAGAGCGTTGGTGATTCTGTGATGTCGATTCGGTCGACGGGTCGGCTCAGTACATGCCGCCCATGCCGCCGTCTTCACCACCGGCGGGAGCCGGCGGTTCAGGCTTGTCGGCAACAACGGCCTCGGTGGTCAGGAACATGCCGGCGATCGACGCAGCATTCTGCAGCGCAGAACGGGTGACCTTGACCGGGTCAGAGATCCCCTCGGCCATGAGGTCAGCGTATTCACCGGTCGCAGCGTTGAGGCCGTGGCCGGCTTCCATTGACGCCACGCGGTCCGCAACAACGCCACCTTCAAGGCCGGCGTTCTCAGCGATCTGCTTGAGCGGAGCGGAGATCGCAACGCGAACGATGTTCACGCCGGTTGCCTCATCGCCCGAAAGCTCAAGGTTGGCCAGGGCAACGTTCGCAGCCTGGATCAGGGCAACGCCGCCGCCGGCAACGAGGCCCTCTTCGGAGGCAGCGCGTGCGTTACGCACGGCGTCCTCGATGCGGTGCTTGCGTTCCTTGAGTTCAACCTCAGTTGCAGCACCCGACTTGATCACAGCAACGCCACCGGCGAGCTTCGCAAGGCGCTCCTGGAGCTTCTCACGGTCGTAGTCGGAATCGGTGTTGTCGATCTCGGAGCGGATCTGACGGACACGGCCGTCAATCATTTCCTTGTCGCCAGCACCCTCGACGATGGTTGTCTCGTCCTTGGAGACAACGATCTTGCGGGCGCGGCCCAGCAGGTCAAGGTCGGCGTTCTCCAGAGAAAGACCAACGGTCTCAGAGATGACCTGGCCACCGGTGAGGATCGCCATGTCCTGAAGCATCGCCTTGCGGCGGTCACCAAAGCCGGGGGCCTTGACAGCCACGGACTTGAAAGTGCCGCGGATCTTGTTGACAACGAGAGTTGCGAGGGCTTCGCCCTCGACGTCCTCGGCAATGATGGCCAGCGGCTTACCGGTCTGCATGACCTTCTCAAGGACGGGAACGATGTCCTTGACATTCGAGATCTTCGAGTCCATGAGCAGAACGTAGGCATCCTCGAGGACAACTTCCTGACGCTCAGTGTCAGTAACGAAGTAGGCCGACAGGTAGCCCTTGTCGAAGCGCATACCTTCGGTGGTTTCCAGCGTCGTGTCAAAGGAGTTGGTCTCCTCAACGGTGACGACGCCCTCGGCACCGACCTTCTCAAAGGCTTCGGCGATGAGCTTACCGATTTCGGGGTCATTTGCGGAGATCGATGCGGTTGCGGCGATCTGTTCGCTTGTCTCAACCGGCTTGGCGTCGGTGTGGAGCTGTTCGACGATCTTGACAACAGCCTGGTCGATACCGCGCTTGAGAGCGATCGGATTGGAACCGGCGGCTACGTTACGCAGACCTTCACGGACCAGCGCCTGAGCGAGGACGGTAGCGGTAGTTGTGCCGTCACCGGCAACGTCGTCGGTCTTCTTCGCAACTTCCTTGACGAGTTCGGCGCCGATACGCTCGAACGGATCCTCAAGGTCGATTTCCTTAGCGACGGAAACGCCGTCCTTCGTAATCGTGGGGGCGCCCCACTTCTTATCGAGAACAACGTTGCGACCCTTGGGGCCCAGCGTCACCTTGACGGTGTCGGCCAGCTGATTGAGGCCGCGTTCCATTCCACGACGAGCTTCCTCGTCAAAGTTGATGATCTTGGACATATCTGTCGGTATTCCTTCCGCGATGCGGATCTGGGTTCCGTGCCCGCGACGGACGGCCAACCCCGTGGGAGCGCTGTGGGCTTCCCCGGTGCGACCTCACGTCACCCATGTGGTCTTATCACTCTCCCTGTGGGAGTGCTAACGCCAAGTCTGGCACTCTCGGGCGTCGAGTGCAAGATGAGAACGGGGCATAGATCCCCTCTCCGCTCTCAGCGAAGAGTCCTTACCGAGGACGCCGCTCAGCGAAGAATGACGACGATATCCGTGTCACCAATGTTCGAGGATTCCTCAACGTGAGAGATCCCCAGCTCCGATGCAACGGCCTTAGCGGTTGCCTCCAACGAGGCCTGAGCGTAATAGACAGTTGTTTGCGCAGTCTGCCATCCATCCGCGTTCGCCGCGGAAGCACCGGTAAATCCGGCGTTAGTCAAAGTCGTGACCTTCTCAGCGGCAAGACCTGAAACGCCTGTGCCATTGAGCACCGCAATGCGAGCCTGATGATTCACCGGCTCCTCAGCTTGCTCCGGTTTTTCAGGCTCAGCTGGAGTCTCTTCGGCAGCGGGCGCGTCTTGCGTCTGCGGGGCGGACTGAGGCATATCGGATTCAGCCGCCTGCTGACCGCTCTGACCGGCAACAACCGCCGAACCAGCGGACTGCGGGGTCGGGACAACGCCCCTCTTGACCAACAGCGCGCTGGCTCCCCACGCAAGGAGAGGCACAACGACGATGATCACCAGGAACGGCCACACGTTCTTCCACTTCGAGGGCTGCGGGCGATGGACACCAATCGGCATATCTTCGCCGGCCACATCGAATTCATCCTTTGGATACTGAGAGCTCACACGCACAGGTTAACCGGCGAACGCCCACAATGAGCATTCCATTCGGGCGCGCCGGGGAAAACGTGGTCCTCAACCTATGACATCCACATTGGATGCCACCTCGTCCTCGTTCCTTTTCGTCCTCGTCCCTTTTTCACGTGAGGCCCGACGAGGTGGTCCAAGCGCACAACGAGACACGCCCTCGCACCCCTCCCCCGGTGCATTCGTTGCCGCTCACGCACCCATTCCCGCGACCCAATTGAGTATTCTCGAGGACGTGACTGACATCGAACCGCAACCACTCGCCCAACTCGTCGACCCGGGGTGGGCCCGTGCGCTCGCGCCCGTTGAACCCCGAATTCACGAACTCGGCGCAATGCTCCGACGCGAAATCGCTGAGGGCTACAACTACTTGCCAGCCGGAACCGACGTGCTGCGCGCATTCACCTATCCGTTTGACCAGGTCAAAGTTCTCATCGTCGGCCAAGACCCCTACCCAACTCCCGGTCACGCAATGGGACTGAGTTTTTCCGTTGCCCCCGGAGTTGCGATCCCTCGGTCACTGAGCAACATCTTCACCGAAATGGAATCGGACCTGGGAATCCCCCGCCCAACGTCCGGGGATCTTTCCCCCTGGTCACGAGAAGGAGTGTGCCTACTCAACCGAGTGCTCACAGTCCGTCCCGGCGCCCCGGGTTCGCACCGCAAACGCGGATGGGAAGAGGTGACCGAATGCGCGATCGACGCTCTTGTTCACCGAACCGGACCGGATGGGACGCCCCTCCCGCTGGTCGCGATCCTCTGGGGACGCGACGCCCAAACTCTCGAACCTCGACTCACGGACGTGCCGATCATCAAGTCTCCTCACCCGTCTCCGATGTCTGCGCGCTACGGATTCTTTGGGTCGCGGCCATTCTCACGGGCAAATGACATCCTCACGCAGCTTGGCTCCTCACCCGTTAACTGGGCGTTGCCCTAACCGAGGACCGGGGGGGGTGGCTTTGAGGCCGGTGACTCCATGTTCTGGCCGGCACGAATGGCTAGACCTGAACATGTATGCGCAACGGCCCGGACCAACTTTTCGTTGAATCCGAGCCGTTTATTTGTGGAGCCGTCTATCGGGCTCGAACCGATGACCTGCTGTTTACAAGACAGCTGCTCTACCAACTGAGCTAAGACGGCGCGCAGACAAGTTTGCCACGAGTGGGTAGGTCCGGACGAATCAGATCCGGCCCCACCCCGGAAAAACCCTCGTGACTTTGCCCACTTAGTCGGCGATGCCAAGCTCTGAGCGAATGGAATTGGCCAGTGACTGGGCGTCTTTACCTGAGAGGGTGATGTGCGTCTTGTGATCCTTGACGTACTCAGGTGTTCCGAATGAATTCGGGTCCCGCCCCTCAACCGGCGCGGTCTTCCATGCCTGCGTCGACGTGGCGAGGTAGTTCGACACCACATCCACCGGGAAAGTGTCAATGATGTCCTGCGAAACACCAGCCTCTGCCGCGAGTTTCTGCACCTGCTTCCACGAGGCATCCGTGTCTTTGATGACACGCCCCTCGCCTTTGTTGAACTGGCTGGCGAAGAACTTCAGAAGCTTGTGATGGAAGTCCACCCAGTGCTGAGGGTCTTTCTGCGCCACGATGAGGGACGCCGAGGTCGCCGGTGCCATATATTCCATTCCGATGGTCTCAACGGGCTGGAGTTCGAGGTTGTACTTTCCAGCGATCGCGTCGTCCGTCAGCGCTGTTCCTATCAGGACGTCAACGTCTGCGCATGCATGGCACGAGTAGTCGAAGTATTCGGTGAGGGTCGGCAGCGAAGGATCTGCTGTGCCGATCCCACCCTTTGTCAGGACAATCGGCGCACCCTGCGCGTATTGACCGAGGGCGGCGTTCGCTTTCTCCATCGTTGCCGAGTCGCTTTGCGCCTTTGACAGGTCAAGAGCGTTGTTTCGTTTCTGAACTTGCGAACCGATGACCACGGCGACGGTTGCCACCACCGCAATAACAACGAGGGCGACAAGACCGATGACAATGTTCCTCATGCGCCGGTCCGCCCGCTGTTGGGCTTCACGTATCTGCTGAGCTTTGAGTCGAACGGAATTGTCCGATGCTTTTCTCTTCGCCATCGTGCTGCCTCCTTCAATTACATGACATGGACACATTAACGAAAGTTATTCGGCAACGCCTACCCATCCACAGGGAAAGCGCCGATCCTCGCACGTGAGCCGTATCACCGCACCCCAGATGAGCCCTTGGATTTTGTTGAGAATTCACGCCTGAAGCTATCCCAGTGTGCCCGTGATGAACAGTGACGCGACGAGCACCGCGAGCACACATATCGCACCAACGCTGATTTTTACCCACGCCGGAGGCTGCATCATGCTCACGCCCTCACGAAGATTTCCCGATGACGGCATGAGCCACGTCAGCACAAGGACCGCCCAGGACAGCGCCCCCGCAGTGAGTGCCCACTGCGGATCACCCAGCAGAGGAACAGTGGAGATCGGCGATATCGGCGATATCATCATCTGCCACGGAACATCCCATTCCGGTGTCCCCAGGCTCCCCATCGTCACCGCGACCCACGTGGCATAGCCGAAAAGGCATGAGACTCCGATGCTTACAGTTGTCCCAGCAAGCGCAGGAATCCCAACGATCGGGGAGACGAACACCATCGCGACCGTGTCCGAGGCACGACGCCCCCCGCGACGCCACCACCGGCGTCGTCGCCACCGAATCGCTTTGCCAACGACCGTGAAGATAGCGAGGATCACAACGATAAGAACAGTTCCCGTTATTCCCCACAGGAGCGGCAGCAGAGCCAACGGCATCATGAGGATCGCACCGAAGAACCACAGCGTTGGTGGAACGTCGGGTTCAACGCGAGCAGGATAGGGGCCATCCGGCCACGCAAACTGTTGTGGATCAGCGGAGAAATACTCCGGTGGTTCCTCGGGCCACGAGTCACCCTCTTCGCGATGAACAACCTCTCCACTGGGAAGGGCCTGGGTTGCTGCGACATCCGGGGTGACCCAAAGGGGGCGTTCTTCGGACCCGTGAGTTCCCATGACCATTGTTGGGGGCGAGGACGAGGTGGCCAGTTCATCCGCCGCCGTTGCAGCTGGGTCAAGGAACGCAGTCCTCGAAGAATTGTCGGGTGCAGACATAGATGTGGGCATCGCCGGATTCGCGAACATCCGCGTTGCCGAGGTCGACATGGCCATTGTCGAAGGATCCGTGGGGATCGCTTCGGTTGCGGCATTCAACGAATCCAGGCGAATCGGACTCATCAATTCTGGCCAGGGAAGATCCTCGTCCTCGGTGTCGCTGGGTGCCATGCCCACTGCCGCAGCGAGGTGAGCAACAATCAATCCGGGACTGGGCCTACGGTTTCGATCAGCGGACATTCCGTCACGAAGAAGTGAAGCGACATCGGCGGGAAGGCCGGCAACATCCGGATCGTCATTGAGGACTCGCATCATCACCGCTTGGAGGTCTCCCCCACCAAAAGGAGGACGTCCCGTTGCGGATGCGAGGACCGTGGCACACCACGCCCACCAGTCTGATGCCTCGTCGGAAGGGCGGGACTGAAGAATCTCCGGAGCGGTGTATCCCGCTGTTCCGGAGACAAGACCGGTCATCGTCAGGCGTTCGTCCTCGTCTCTCATCGCAATGCCGAAGTCAATGAGGACTGGTCCGTAGGGGGAACAGATGATATTCGATGGTTTGATGTCGCGGTGGATCACTCCCGCGTGATGCACAGCCTCGATTGTGCGAGCGAGGTGGGCCGCAAGATGAACCACTCCGGCACCCGGAAGCGGTCCTTGAGCGATCAGAGCAGATAACGTTGGTCCTTCGATGTATTCGGACACAACAAAGGGCAGTGACGCATCTGTTTCCACGTCAAGAACGGGGGCAACTCCCCGGTCTTTCACAGAGTTCACCGTTCGGGCTTCGCGAACCAATCGCGCCCGAGCTTCTTCGGACGCCGCGAGCGCAGGATGAATCAGCTTGAATGCAACGGGGCTGCCACCCCCGTCCTCGGCGAGCCATACAGTGCCCGCTCCCCCGGCGCCGAGGCGTTCAAGCAGCCGGTATCCCCCGATCTCATCGCCTGATTCCACGCTCCCAAGGTTACAGCGCACCACTGGCAATATCGGCGACGGGTCCCGTTGACCGGGAATTTCGGGGAAGAACCGGGGAACCCACCGACTCGTCGCTACCGAAAATCTTTGCGCGCGCAAGATGGGTAGACTTTCGAGCCTGTCTCTCCCCCGCCCGGCGGCGGAAACCTTAACGCACGCAAGATCGGTATGGACCCGACACGGCCACGGTGGGCGAAGGTTCCACAATGGCCACTGTGACTGCAAGATCGTCCCGTCCTGGGGAAACAGACCCTCAAGGGGGACAACGCTGACCGATTCGGAAGCTTGGGTCGGCTCAGAAGACAGCTATCGTTCCCGCCGCAGCGCCACCAGTTGGACAATTCCTCGAAAACCTATACACGGTGACCTGTGAGTGCTATCTTTCACACTAGTGCGCGACGCAGACGTCGCAATGCACCGCCGCGGTGACTCATCCGCGGGATCACAACCCACTCGGATCGTCCGGCACGTACCTGCCGGTGGGAGGACATCATTATGGCAACTGTGTCATTCAAAGCAGCGACTCGCGTTTATCCAGGCGCTGAAAAACCCGCTGTTGATTCACTCAACCTTGAGATCGCCGACGGCGAATTCCTTGTTCTTGTTGGCCCCTCGGGCTGTGGAAAGTCCACATCTTTGCGGATGCTCGCAGGACTCGAAGACGTCAACTCCGGCCAGATTTTCATCGGTGACCGCGATGTCACCGACGTTCCACCGAAGAACCGCGACATCGCGATGGTCTTCCAGAACTACGCGCTGTACCCGCACATGACGGTGCGCGACAACATGGGCTTCGCCCTGAAGATCGCGGGAACACCGAAGGACGAAATCAACAGGCGCGTTGAGGAAGCTGCCCGCATCCTTGACCTTGAGCCCTACCTCGAGCGTCGCCCCAAGGCACTGTCTGGTGGTCAGCGTCAGCGCGTCGCTATGGGACGCGCGATTGTCCGTAAACCGCAGGTCTTCCTCATGGATGAGCCGCTGTCGAACCTCGACGCGAAACTGCGTGTGCAGACGCGAACGCAGATTGCATCACTCCAGCGCGAACTCGGCGTCACCACCGTCTACGTCACCCACGACCAGACTGAAGCGTTGACAATGGGTGACCGCATCGCTGTTCTCAAGGATGGCCTACTTCAGCAGGTTGGCACACCTCGCGAAATGTACGACACCCCTGCGAATGTGTTTGTTGCCGGATTCATTGGCTCACCCGCCATGAATCTTGGACAGTTCACCGTTGACGGCGACGTGGCAACGATCGGTGCGGCAAAAATTCAGCTGTCGAAGACCACGCTCGATGCAATCACCGCCGAAGACAAGGGCAAGGTGACGATCGGCTTTAGGCCCGAATCTCTTGACGTTGTCCCCTCAACAGATGAGCACTCAATTCCGGTGCGCATCTCCTTCGTTGAAGAACTCGGCTCCGACGCGTTCATCTACGGTGAGCTTGTTGGTTCAGAGGCCAACGATGAGAAGCTTGGATCCGGTGAGGGTTCCAGCCAGATCATCGTCCGCGTTGCCCCGCGTACCGCACCCAACCCCGGCGAAACAATCCACGTGCGTATTCGCCCCGGCGAGGAGCATATCTTCTCCGCATCGACAGGACAGCGTCTTCCTGCCTAATCGTTGCACTGATCAACCGCGATCCTCGTCGCACTAACGACGTCTGTGGGCCTCACTGCTGTCCCTCCTCTGGGGTGAGGCCCACAGTCATCTCAACCGCATTTACGTGGAAGAATGACACCCATGCCTCACGCAATGGACATTACCGCGGCAACCGTTGACCCTGCGCTCTTTGACCTGCCGTGGGAACTGCCCCTGGAAGAATGGCCAAGCAGCATTCTCGCCGCACTTCCCCGAGGGATCTCCCGGCATGTCGTCCGCTTTGTTCACCTCTCAGACCGCGTCATCGCCGTCAAGGAAATCGGTGAAAGCGTTGCCCACCGTGAGTATCAGCTCCTGCGTGACCTCACGCGCATGGACGCCCCCTCGGTCACTCCGACAGCCGTCATTACCGGTCGCCGGTCAGCAACCGGTGAGGAACTCAACGGCGTCCTCGTTACCGAACACCTGCAATTCTCACTGCCTTACCGCGCCCTTTTCTCCCGGCACATGACCGAAGACACCGCAACACGACTCATCGACGCCCTCGCTGTTCTCCTTGTCCGCCTCCACCTGCACGGTTTCTACTGGGGAGATGTCTCGTTATCCAACACCCTCTTCCGGCGCGACGCCGGCGCTTTCAGCGCCTACCTCGTGGACGCGGAAACAGGGGAACTCCACCCGAAACTCACCGACGGGCAACGCACCTACGACGTTGATCTGGCCCGCACCAACATCATTGGTGAGCTCATGGATCTTCAGGCCGGAACCTACTTCCCTGCTGACTCTGATCCTGTCATGGTGGGCGACCGCATTCGGAGCCGTTACGAGGACCTCTGGGGCGAGCTCACCAGCACGGAAACAATCGATGACAATCAGCGGTATCGAGTTGTCGATCGGATTCGCCGCCTCAACGACCTCGGATTCGACGTCGGTGAACTCCAGATGACCTCCGACGAATCGGGGCGACGCCTGCATATTCAACCAAAGGTGGTCGACGCCGGTCATCACCATCGCAAGCTCATGCGCCTGACCGGAATGGATGTTGGTGAGCACCAGGCACAACGCCTACTGAACGACATCGACACCTACCGTGCGATCACCGGAAAGTCGCACCTTCCCCTGGAGATTGTGGCCCACGACTGGCTGACGAATGTGTTCGAACCCGTCATCGAGGCGATTCCACCGCAGCTTGCTCTCAAGCTCGAACCCGCGCAGATATTCCACGAGTTCCTCGATCATCGGTGGTTCCTTGGGAAGGAAAAACACACTGACCCGTCGTTCGACGAAGCAATCCGTTCCTATGTCGAAACCGTTCTTCCGCAAAAACGCGACGAGGCCGTCCTCGTTGATACAGAACTGAACAACGGCACACATTCCACCGCTGCGGTGTCTGAGGATCTCTGGTAGAAACCGGACGCCCGGCGGTGGGATAATCGCACGGAGAAAAGCGCCACCTCGTCCTCGTTCATCACGACGGCGGTCCCCACGAAGGAGCCCCACCATGCCGAACTATCCGCGAATTTTTGCCCACCGAGGGGCATCATCGCTGGCCCCCGAAAACACCATTGCCTCATTCTCAAAGGCAATGGAAGTGGGAGCCTCTTGGATCGAATTCGACGTTGACGTCATCGGCGACGGGTCACTCATCGTCATCCACGATGATCAACTCGACCGCACAACGAACGGAAAAGGTGGCTACTACACCCTCGGATTCTCCGACATTCGCACACTCGATGCGGGCTCATGGTTCTCCGATACGTATCGTTTTGAGCGTATCCCCGAGGCCCTCGACGTCGTCGAATTTGCAAATACCGCCTCCCTGGGGATGAACCTCGAAATCAAGCCGTGCCGAGGGGGAACACACCTGCGCGAAACACTCATTGAGAACCTCGCCGTTGTTGTTGACCGCGTTGCTACCCCCGATCGCTTCATCGTGTCGTCCTTCGACCACGACGCTCTTGCGGCGTTCCACAACGCATACCCCGACGTTGCTCTCGGATGGCTTTTCGATCGCGACAACCAACCCGGACCCACGTGGGAAGAGGGCGCCGGAAAGATCGGATGCCGCGCAATCCACCCCGACAACGAGGGGCTCACACGGGACGAGGTCGGGCGTATGCGCGACGCTGGTTTCGATGTCAATGTGTGGACCGTCAACACCGTTGAGCGCGCAGAAGAACTGGCTGACTGGGGAGTGACCGGGATTTTCACCGACTACCCCCAGATTTTCCCAGCCGACGCCCTCCGGAAGTAGGAATCAGCCCACGACAATAGGCGCTGCGGCCTCGCCTCGTCAGGTACGGCCAACGAGGCGAATCCGACAGCGTTCTGGGTGTCTAGATCCAGGGGCGCTGTCGGGGCGATAAATGGGGGCCTTGCCTCAGTCCTCGGGGCTATTGCGCCGACGGCGGCGCGCAACGTACTTCGCCAGCGACAGCTCCGCCAGGGAATCAACGATCATCAGCGAACCGGCGATACCTGCAAAGACGGTCAGACCCGAGCGTGGTTTCTTTGCTCGGACGGCTGACACCAGGAGCCCCGATCCGATAATTGCCTCAAATGTTGCCGCGCAGTGAATGAGCCACGGACGCTGAACGGCGATGTTTTCGTACGAGTTCCACAGCGGCTGCATCCGCGACTCAGGTTCACCGAGCATGATGTCAACGCTGCGGCCAATCGCATTGGAGACCCCGCGGGCGCGGTGCACGGTGACCTCTTCAACGTGATCGATGTCGAGTGCGCCTAAAAGGAAGCCCGCGACACCCGAGGGAAGTCCGAGGGCGTGAACGACCTTCCAGACCGCATCTTCACCGGATGTCTTCGTGGAGTCAACGAGGGCGTCAACATCGGCTCCCGGAACATATGTGGCAATCTGACGAAGATCCGGCCGGTCACCCACGAGGTCAATTGTTTCGGCGGCAACCGCGTCGGGGGATTCGTTCCCGCCTGCGACGATCAGGGAATCCATATCCCAGTTATGGGCAACGATATGCTCTAGGTGATCATCGGTAACGAGGAAGACTTGGAATTCCCCATCGGTCATCGACAGGGTCACCAGCGGAACATCACCGAAGTTCCAGCCGGCCTTTTCTGGGGGAAGTTCCGCAAGTAGCGCACGGTGGTCGTCACTGAGTTCGAGGCTCCCCAGGTCGATCCCTTCCAGGGCGGCCAGCAGAGGAACGGACGAGGCCGGGGTCCGTCCAATCTCAACGATTCGCGATACTGGCTCTTCTTGGTCCTCAATCTCATCAGCAGGCCAGGCATCCGCCAGTGGGGATTCACCTTGAGGGAGGTGATCAACGCTGTGCGTCCCAATCCGTACCTCCGCGTCATAGAGCACGGCGATCTCTTCGGCCAGGTCTTCCACGGAGGGTCCCGATGTGACTTCCGATTCCCCTGCCGCAACCGTCGCGACAGCGCCATCGGCAACCGCGACGTTCAGTCCCAGGAGCTGAGGCGAGGACGAGAACCATTCAAGCTGGGCAAGGATCTGACTTTCCCGGAGATGCTGTGCGACCTTCATTGGATCGAGATCGCGCCCGATGATCATGCCTTCAACTCGGGTCCACACTGGTTCCATCGTTCGCATCCCCTTCTTTGTGAATGTCCACTGAGTCCTTGAGTGATACGGAACTGGCTTAATCACATCACGAACTTGTGTCACTTGTCCCGTTTTAGAGTGAATTTCGCTGAAAACGTCAACGGGTGTGGGCAGTCCTCAACTCATCACAATACGCACTGATGGGATGCCTGCCTCGTCCTCGTTAAGGCGCGCGGCGCTGTTCTGCGCGCACGAAAGGGCCCGTCGCGCGGGTGCGTGACGGGCCCTCCAGTCTCAGTCAGCGAAGGACTGAGACAAATTCGTGTTCAGCAGCTCACTTCATCTTGGTGCCGACGGAGCCCAGGCGCTCACAGGCCTCAACAACACGAGCAGCCATACCAGCTTCAGCGGCCTTGCCCCACGAACGCGGGTCGTACATCTTCTTGTTACCGACTTCCTGGTCGACCTTGAGCACGCCGTCGTAGTTGCGGAACATGTGGTCAACAACCGGGCGGGAGAATGCGTACTGCGTGTCTGTATCAACGTTCATCTTGATCACACCGTTGGCAACAGCCAGGGCGATCTCATCAGCCGTCGAACCAGAACCACCGTGCATCACGAGGTCGAAGGGACGGTCATTCTTCCAACCAACCTTGGCCGCAACCTCTTCCTGAATGGTTCCGAGGATCTCAGGACGCAGCTTGACGTGTCCGGGCTTGTACACGCCGTGGACGTTACCGAAAGTCAGAGCCGTCAGGTAACGGCCATTCTCACCCAGGCCAAGAGCCTCAACGGTCTTGAGCGCGTCTTCAGTGGTGGTGTACAGCTTCTCGTTGATTTCACCAACGACGCCGTCTTCTTCGCCACCGACAACACCGATCTCAATCTCGAGGATCGTGTTGGCCTTGACCGACAGAGCAAGCAGCTCCTTCGCAATCTCAAGGTTCTCATCAAGGAGAACAGCCGAGCCGTCCCACATGTGCGACTGGAAGGTCGGGTTTTCACCGCGAGCGTGCTGCTCGGCTTCAAGCTCCAGAAGCGGGCGAACCCAGGAGTCAATGTTCTGCTTGGCGCAGTGGTCGGTGTGCAGGGCAATTGTCACGCCGTAGTTCTTCGCAACCTCATGGGCGTAGGCAGCAAGAGCGAGAGAACCAGTGACACGATTCTTAATCGTCGAACCGGAAGCGTATTCAGCGCCACCGACGGAAACCTGGATGATGCCGTCGGACTCGGCCTCGGCGAAGCCCTGGATAGCAGCGGTAACGGTCTGGGACGAGGTCACGTTAATCGCGGGGTAGGCGAACTTGCCTTCCTTCGCACGATTGAGCATTTCACCGTAGACCTCAGGGGTTGCGATAGGCACAGGAGCCTCCTAATCGAATGACAGTTTTGCCATTGACCATTCTCCCACACTCCACAGAATCCGGTCACAGCGTGAACAAGCACACCATCGCAATACACACATGTGCGCACACAGCTAGCGACCACACGCAAGAAAACACGGGACCATCGGCCCGCACGATCTCACGAACCGCTGCCCACAGCCCGCTGTGCCTGTACCCACATGACAATCGCCGCAGCATGACCAACATTCATTGACCGCGTTGACCCGCGCTGCGTAATCGCCACAATCATCTCGCAGGCCTCGATCATGTCCTCGCTCAGGCCACCTGATTCCTCACCGAAGACGAGACATGCATGCTCAGGAAGCTCCGCTTCCTCCACCGCAACCGATCCGTCCACGTTATCGACCCCAACGAGGACAAGACCCGACCTTTGGCAGTACTCAGCAAGAGCGCGCGCATCGGGAAGATGATCAACCGACATGTATCGATCTGTCACCATTGCGCCGCGACGATTCCATCGTTTACGCCCAACGATGTGAACGGCACGAGCACCCAAGGCATTCGCCGTGCGCACAATCGACCCGATGTTGAAGTCGTGAGCCAGGTTCTCAACGGCAATCTCAAAGGGAAGCGAATGTTCAGCGATATCCCGACGGATCGCTTCCATCGTCCAATACCGGTATCGATCCTCGACGTTGCGCGAATCCCCGTGCTCCAAAAGCTCAGGGTCGTACCGGGTGTCTGTTGGCCATGCGTCGCGACCACCTGGCCACGGGCCAACACCCCTGACAGCGTCCGGCATTCCCTCGCTCCCTCCAGGGGACGAGGACGTCGCCGCCTTCACTTGAGATTCTGATTCACGGAGTGAGCGCCCACCGCTGCCTGACCGCGACTCCGTTTCCACAACTCCCCCTGATCAGCCACAAGTCCCATTGATGGAACCTCGGGCCGGCCAAGGGCCGGCCTCGTCCTCGTTAATAACGGAAAATCCACAACTATCGGGCCTCACCTTAGTGCCCGCAGCAAAGTAATGGCACCATTAAGGTATGGGAATGCCACAGAAGCTGCTCAGTCGTGACGAAATCATCGTCCGACACATGCGCACGCATATCAAATCGATCCTCGGCAATATCTTCATCGCCGTCCTCCTTGTGGCGCTCGGAATCATCAGCTCCGTGCTTCTGCCCGCGGATTGGGCGCCGGCAAGCCACATCGTCACGTGGAGTGTTGTCGTTATTCTCCTCTTCCCGTCGTTCATTCTTCCGTTCGTCCGATGGGCCACATCGACCTACACGATCACAACGAAACGCGTGATCACACGGCATGGAATCCTCACGAAACGCGGCCACGACCTGCCGCTGTCGCGAATCTCCAATGTCACTCATGAAAGCTCGCTGTCAGATCGATTCTTCGGGTGCGGCACGCTCACGCTTGAAACTTCATCGAACGATCCGCTGACTCTCACGGATATCCCGAAAATCCACACCGTTCAGGTCGAAATCACCGACCTAATTTTCAACGATGTCCAGGGCGCGGTGGACGCAGATCCCACGGACACTCCTCAGGCCCTTCACACAGGTACACCCCAGGGACCATCCCAGCCACCGACCAACAACTCACCCGCGTGACACATTCCCACCGACGTCTCATATACCCCACCACGAAAGGTTGATCCATGATTTCACCTGCCGCAGAGCCTCTCCCCCTTGAAGATATGCCCCCAATTTCCGCCTGGATGACGGACATGGACGGTGTGCTTGTCAAGGAAAATCGCGCCCTCCCCGGAGCTACCGAATTCCTCGGTGCACTACGAGAGTACGGCTGCCCCTTCCTCGTCTTGACGAATAATTCGATCTTCACTAATCGCGACCTGTCTGCCCGTCTCGCACGCTCTGGACTTGACGTTCCCGAAGACCACATCTGGACCAGCGCTAACGCCACCGCGGCGTTCCTCAAGCAGCAGTCACCAAACTCATCGGCGTTCGTCATCGGTGAAGCCGGACTGACAACCGCTTTGCACGGCGCCGGATACATCATGACTGACACCGACCCCGAGTACGTTGTCCTCGGTGAGGTGCGTTCCTACGATTTTGTTGCCCTCACCCACGCGGTTCGTCTCATTGAAAAAGGCGCGAAGTTCATCGCGACAAACCCCGACGTGTCCGGACCGTCAGATCAGGGAACCCTGCCGGCAACCGGGTCGATCGCGGCGATGATTTCCGCTGCAACGGGTAAGCGCCCCTACTTCGTGGGTAAGCCGAATCCGGTGATGATTCGGGCGGGTCTGAATAAGATCGGCGTTCACTCCGAAGACGCCGCAATGGTCGGAGACCGTATGGACACCGACGTTCAAGCTGGTGTTGAAGCTGGTTTGCGGACCTTCCTTGTTCTGTCGGGTTCAACATCGCGCGACCATATCGAGGAGTATCCTTTCCGTCCCTTCGATGTGTACGACGGCATCGGCAATCTCGTTCCGCTGGTCACCGGCGAGGAAGGCTAAGCTGAATCCCATGACACACGACTCGCATAAAGCTCGCCTTGCTGAGCTGGTCAAGGAACTTGCCGTTATTCATGAGAAAGTCACTTTGGCATCGGGACGTGAATCTGATTTCTACGTCGACATGCGCCGGGCAACGCTTCACCACGAGGCTGCACCTCTGATCGGACATGTCATGCTGGACCTGCTTGAAGAGTCCGGTTTCGCCCCCGGTGAAGACTATGACGCTGCCGGTGGACTGACGATGGGTGCGGATCCTGTTGCCGCTGCAATGCTTCATGCTGCCGCGTCACGTGGTCTTTGTCTGGATGCCTTCGTTGTGCGTAAGGCTGCGAAGGATCACGGAATGAAGCGCCGCATTGAGGGCCCCGATGTTGCCGGACGCAAAGTTGTTGTTCTGGAGGATACCTCGACAACCGGCGGTTCCCCCCTTGAGGCCGCGAAAGCTCTTCGCGAGGCCGGCGCAGAAGTTGTTGCCGTCGCGGTGATCGTCGACCGGGCAACGGGTGCGAAGGAAAAAATTGAGGCTGAGGGATTCCCGTATTTTTACGCCCTCGGCCTCGAAGATCTCGGCCTCGCCTAGGCTCGACGAAAATCACCGCCTAGCCGCGCCAATCTCATCGCCTCGTCTCGTCAGAAATGCCACGAGGACGAGGCGATGACAGTCGCTACATGTGCGGAACCGACCGCATTGCGCGACGCACAAGCCAACGCGGTGACACTTTCATCGCACCCATCGCCACCTTGTACAGCGGGGACGGAGTGACAAGCACTCTGCCTCGCGACACGGCATCCAAGGCCTCAGAAACAACCTGCTCCGACGTCAGCATGGCCCACGGCGGGGTCTGACCCATATCAACTCCGGCATTATCGAAGAACTGCGTCCGCGTTGGCCCCGGGCACACAGCGGTTGCCGTAACAGGCGTTCCACGCAGCTCCTGCGAAAGACCCTCGGTGAACGCCACAACCCACGCTTTGTGTGCGGAGTAGGTTCCAGCTCCGGTGAGCGAAGCTACCGACGCAACGTTGAGGATCGCTCCGTGTCCGCGCTCGCGCATCGCGCGTGCAGCACAATGACTGAGCTCCATGACGGCCTCAACCATGACTGTGAGCGCGTTCTTCTCATTCTCAAGGGAGTTGTCAACGAAGGGACGCCCCAGGCCAAAACCCGCGTTGTTGACAAGTAAACCAATGGGAGCTTCCGGCGACTGGAGTCGTTCGCCCACGCGGGCACGGCCCTGCGACTGGGCAAGATCCGCAACGATCACTTCCGTGCGAACACCCGTGACGTTGTGTAGACGTGAGGCGATCTCCGCCAGGAGTTCACCACGCCGAGCAACGAGGACGAGGTTGTGGCCTGCCGCTGCCAGTTGCCAACAGAATTCTTCACCGAGGCCAGAGGTGGCTCCAGTCACAAGTGCCGTTCCCATGAGACCACCCTAAAACACCGGGGTATTCGTCGCAGGACCACGAAGCCACCCCGGCATTTCGGCACGCGCGCTCTAGACGGCACCGTCGCAGTCATCGCATGCCCCGACCACGAAACCACCGCCGCCTCGTAGCGCGCCGACCGCCCCTCCACCGATAGGCTGATCCCATGAGATTTGCCTCCTGGAACGTCAATTCGATCCGCACCCGCATCGACCGCGTCATTGCTTTCCTTGAACGCTCACAGGTTGATGTCCTGGCTCTGCAGGAAATTAAGTGCCGTCCCGACCAATTCCCCGTTGAAGCATTCACGCAGGCAGGCTACGACGTTCATGCTCTCGGGCTCAATCAATGGAACGGCGTAGCGGTTGTCTCACGGCTCCCAATTCTCAACGTGACTGAGAATTTCCCTGATCAGCCAGCCTTTGGTGACCCGGGCGTCGTGGAGGCTCGCGCTTTGGGCGTCACGGTCCGTCTTCGTGATGCTCTGGACGCAGCCTCGTCCTCGTCCCCTGAGAATCCCGGGAACACAGGTGAGGACGCGGAGGAACCCAGCATCCCCGCGCAGGCAGAGAAACTCACAGTGTGGAGCCTCTACGTGCCCAACGGGCGCGAGCTTGACCACCCGCATTACGCGTACAAGCTCGACTGGTTGGACAAACTTCGCGTATGCGCGAAAGGGTGGTTGGCCGACGATCCGGAGGCGTTGATTGCGCTGGTCGGAGACTGGAATGTTGCGCCCCAAGACTCCGACGTGTGGGACATCAAGGCCTTTGAGGGGGCAACTCACGTGTCCGCGCCCGAACGCGCCGCTTTCGCCGCTTTCGCTGACGACGGTTGGGTCGAAGTCACCCGCGACCGCGTTGACCAGTACACCTACTGGGACTATCAAAAGCTCCGCTTCCCCAAGAACGAAGGAATGCGCATCGACTTTGCCTACTGCTCACCCGCGTTGGCTGCGCGCGTCGATGGCGCCGCAATTGACCGCAACGAACGCAAGGGCAAAGGCGCGTCAGATCATGTTCCGATCATCGTTGATATTCATTAACGAGGACGATGCCGTCAGTTCTCCCGGGCGGCCTCGTCAATCTGGGTGATCAGTTCGTCATTGAAGAGATGCCAGTGTTCCTGGTGCCACGCGCCGAAAGGTTCCTCTCCAAGGAAAACTGCCGCCGCGTCGCGATCGGGATCAACCCACAGGAAGGAACCGGACACGCCGAAATGTCCGTAGGCGTGCTGCGATGCCTGAGGTGACATCCAGTGCGGGGATTTATTTCCGTGGATCTCCGGTCCAAGACCCCACGGACAGGGATTATGCCGCCCATAGCCGGGGACAATGCCAACGAGGTCGGGGAATTGGGCTCGGGTGGCTTCTCGGGCAAGGTCGGGCGACACCAGGGTGGGAGCGGCAAGTTCGTTCGCTAGGAGGACGAGGTCGTTGACGCTACCAACACCTGAGTTCGCGGGGGAGCCGGCGACCTCGGCACGTGACATCCCCAGCGGACCCAAAAGCCGCGTATCGATCCACTCGCTCAGTGTCCACCCCGTGGCTTTTTCGACGATGCTGCCCAGAAGGTCGTAGCCCGCGTTGGAATAGACGCGACGTTTTTCCGCTGAGAACTGGGGGGTCTGCGAATCGAAAGGAAGGCCCGAGGCGTGGCTGAGCAGGTGACGCACCGTCGCACCGGGGATCTCCACCGGATCATCGAGGCCAAGATATCCCTGGTCAATCGCGATGAGTGTCGACCACGCCGCGAGGAGTTTCGTCACCGACTGGAGGGGGTAGACCTCGGTGGTGTCGCCCGCAGAATCACTAACTGTTCCGTGATGGATCAGCGCCCAGCTATGCGTGAAAGGAATGTTCTCACGAACAGTCACTGCTTATGTCCCATTGATTGACGCAGAGCACGAGCATAGACATCAACGATGTCATCCGGAATGGAATTCGACAGTCCCAAGAGGTAATCCGAGGTGATTCCGAGGGAATACGAGGCGAGAGCGCAGAACTCTGCAATGGTGTCGCGAGCATCAGCGCCTTGCTTACCGAAGCGCGCTTCAATGACCGTTCCACACCAGTGATGAATGATCGTCCGGGCAAGGATGTCGGACTGCGTTGCCCTCTCAATCGCCCCCTGCGCTTTGAGAATGTCAACTTTTTCCTTGTAGAAGTCCTGCAAAACCCTCATACGTTCAACGAAATAGGCATGAGCGGGATGTTCGGCATTTGATGCTTCAACGTAAAGCATGGCTTGAAGATTGAGGACCGTTGAGGCATCCGGACTCTTGGAAAATTGCATGAGTTTGACGACGCTCTCCTCGAATGTGTCCATCGTCAAACGAACAAGTCGAAGCCCTCCGGGAACTTCGTCATCAATCTCGATGTCACACAGACCAAGAACGTCCTCGAACTTCTTGACGACTGCGAGCATGAGGGCGTCTTTGGACGGGTAGTGGTAGATCACTGCCGGGTGTGAGACCCCGACCTCACGTCCCAGATCTCGAAGAGAGAATCCGTGGTATCCAGAATCGGAAATAAGGCGCATCGCAGCATTGAGGATCGCTTCGCGACGGGCCTTCCCGACCGAATATCCCCCGCGCTCGCTTCGCTGATCCCCCATACGTTTTTCCATCCTTGAAACTCAACACCGCTCGTCGGTCCGAGATCCCTCATTAGGCTTTTTAAGATTATCGCATATCGCATTCATTTGCACATTACTGAGTACGCGGTTAATTTTGAGGGGGCCTAGAAGGGCACCCCCCCCCCCGGAGCCTTGTGAGGGACCGGCGGCGTCACTTCACCAGTCTTCCTGACAATTCCGTCAAAAAGACGCTGTCACCGCCTAGGATTAACCGACATATCCACTCCGTCAAAATTCGCGTTGATCTCCACAAATACCGTCTGCCCATCAGTGACCTCACCGGCGAGAAGCATGCGCGCCAAGCGATCCCCCACTTCGCGTTGAATAACACGACGCAGCGGACGGGCACCAAAGGCCGGATCTTGACCGGCTCTCGTGAGCCAGCCTCGTGCCGGCTGCGATACCTCAAGATTGATTCGGCGCGGTTCCAAGCGTTTGCCCAGGTCAGCGACCATCAGATCGACGATCTGAGAGAGGTCATCCGTGCTCAGCGGCTCGAACATCACCATGTCATCCAAGCGATTAAGAAACTCGGGCTTAAACGCGTGCCTGACAACATTCATCACCGCCGAATCCTTGTCTTGCGCACTCAGTTCCCCGTCGGCAAGAAATTGAGATCCGAGGTTAGATGTAAGGATCAGGAGGGTATTCCGAAAATCAACGTTCCGTCCTTGACCATCTGTTAAGCGTCCATCGTCGAGCACCTGGAGGAGAATATCGAAGACTTCCGGATCAGCCTTTTCGACCTCGTCAAGAAGAATCACTGAATAGGGGCGACGGCGAATCGCCTCGGTGAGCTGTCCGCCCTGCTCATAACCGACATACCCCGGAGGGGCACCAACGAGGCGAGCAACCGAATGCTTTTCGGAATACTCAGACATGTCGATACGGACCATCGCACGCTCGTCGTCGAAAAGGAATTCAGCGAGAGACTTCGCCAGCTCAGTTTTCCCCACCCCCGTTGGACCAAGGAAAAGGAAAGAGCCGGTTGGCCGATTCGGATCAGAGATTCCCGCGCGCGAACGACGCACCGCATCAGACACCGCATGCACGGCTTTCTTCTGACCGATGAGGCGTTGCCCAATAACCTCCTCCATGTGAAGGAGCTTTTCGGACTCTGTTTGGAGGAGCTTCCCCGTGGGAATCCCCGTCCATGCTTCAACGACTTCAGCGATCTCCGATGGGCCAACTTTCTCAGCGATCATCGGCTCTTGAGCAAGCGCCGCTGCATCTTCAAGCTGCGCACGCTGTTCCTCTTGGGCGATCTGTCTCTCAATCGCCGGAATCTCTCCGTTTTGCAGACGTCCGGCCTCGTCCCAGCGGTTCTCACGAATCGCCAACTCAAGGTTGGTGCGCAATTCATCAAGCTGTACACGCAGGTCACCCACCCTGTTGTGCCCGGCCTTCTCGGTTTCCCACCTGGCCGTCAGTGCGTCAAGATCTTCCTGGGCGTTCGCAAGCTCAGCGCGCAACTTACCGAGGCGGTCTTGCGTTGCCTCATCTGTCGACTCAGGATCAGATTCCGTCAGGTAGGACTCTTCCATCCGCATGCGGTCAACGCTGCGACGCAGCTCGTCGATTTCAACCGGACTGGAATCCAGTTCCATGCGCAGCCGCGAGGCGGCCTCGTCAATGAGATCAATGGCTTTGTCGGGCAGTTGACGTCCGGGAATGTAGCGGTTCGACAGCTCGGCGGCGGCTACCAACGCTCCGTCAGAAATCGTCACCTTATGGTGGGCCTCGTATTTCGGGGCGATTCCCCTCAGGATCGCGATCGTGTCTTCCACCGAGGGTTCACCAACGAAGACCTGCTGGAAGCGCCGCTCAAGTGCCGGATCCTTTTCAATATTCTCGCGATACTCATCCAAGGTCGTCGCGCCAACAAGCCGCAGCTCCCCGCGGGCAAGCATCGGCTTGAGCATATTGCCCGCGTCCATCGCACCCTCGGAGCCACCACCGGCACCGACCACCGTGTGCAACTCGTCAATAAAGCTGATAATCTGCCCATCGGAACGTTCAATCTCCGCAAGCACAGCCTTGAGGCGCTCCTCAAATTCCCCGCGGTACTTCGCACCGGCAACCATTGACGCAATGTCTAAGGCGATGAGTTTCTTGTCGCGCAGGGAATCGGGAACGTCTCCGGCCACAATACGCAGCGCGAGACCCTCAACAACAGCGGTTTTACCGACGCCGGGCTCACCAATGAGGACGGGGTTATTCTTCGTGCGCCGAGACAATACCTGAATCACTCGGCGAATCTCAGAATCACGACCAATGACCGGGTCCAATTTGCCTTCGCGGGCAACGTCCGTCAGATCACGCCCATATTTCTTCAGCGCCTCAAAAGATCCCTCGGGATCAGCGGAGGTAATGGGATCGGGGCGTAGCTGTGCGAGCGCTTGCGTCAGGCTCTGAGCATCTGCTCCACTCTCACGGAGAATACGTCCGGCTTGCGATTCGGACTCGGCAAGCGCAATGAGCAGGTGTTCCGTGGAGACATACTGATCACCGGCTTTCTGAGCGCGGCTTTGAGCGTTCGTGATCGCCTGAACGAGGTCGGGGGCGGTCTGCGGCTGGGTGTTCCCGCCGCCAGTAGCCGATGGGAGATGAACGAGGGCGGAGCGGGTTCGCGCTCCGATTTGCGAACGCTGCGCGCCAACGCTTTCGAGCAGCGCGAGCGAGATCCCTCCGTCTTGTTCAAGAAGAGCGTTCAACAGGTGAAGCGTATCCACCTGCGGGTTCCTGGCTGCCTGGGCAGTGTGAAGTGCGGAAGCGATGGCTTCCTGCGCCTTTGTGGTGAATTCTGAAGACATATGTCCTCCCGAACGTCTCAACGTCGATGGTCATGTCAGCCGAAGCTGATCTCTACGCTTATCTCAACGACACCAACATTGAGTCTATTCCACTCAACTTCACATATTCTTCACAGGGCACTCACCAATTCGCCGCTCCCCCAGACGACTTTCGCACGCCTCGCCTCACGGCCGTCTCTTTCACGGCTTCTCAATACGCGGTGTGGCCGTGTTATTCCTCGTCATCTCGAGAGTCAGGAATCACCTCGAAGTTCTCGTTGATCTGGGTAAAAAGCTGAATAGACGTGGATACCGCACACATGCACTGCTGGAACAGCTGGTCATCCGTTGCCCCGTGTTCAAGGTCAACATTGTGTTCGGTGACCACACGTAGCCCATTTTCCTCCGGCTGGATGAACGCCTTCGGGAACAGTTTCATTCTCATCCACTCTTCGAGAGCCCCAAGCAGCTCATTCTCCCGCTCAGCGGCAATGGTTCCCCGGTGTAAACCGACAACTGAGAGGACCTCATGTTGGTTGCCAACGAAGCGGAAAATAAAACCAGCCTGTTCCCAGCCGGCCCGCAACTCACCTTCGCTGTCGGTCTCCCAGAGGATCTGGTGCTGATCAAAGATCGCGCACAATCGCTCGCGACCAATGGGACGAACCGCATCCAGCGCGAGCGTGACTTCCTTGATTTCCGGTGACGACGACTCCGAGGAAGCCACCTCGGGTTGGAGTTCACGGTCGGATTCCACCGCGTGATCGCTGCGACCCTTATCTCGCGCGTCCTGATCTCGTCCCAACCATCGTGACAGCCATCCCATTGCGTACTCCCTTAATTTTCGCCGAGGAACTCTTCGAGAGAGCGGAAGAAATCCAGTGCCGTTGATATCGCACAATCGATCTGCTGAAGCAGCTGCGCGTCGGTCGCGCCCTGCTCCCAATCGACAACATTGTCGCAGATCACCCGAACTTCACCCTCGTCATCGATTCGGTGATAGCACTTGGGCCACAGGCGTTCACGGTGCCACCGCGTAATGAAGCCTCGAATATCGTCGAGTCGCTCACTGGGGGCTGTCTTGTTCCACGACCCCATGATCTGGAGCATTTCCTGCGAGTCACCGACCGGCATGAAATAGAACTGCCCTCTGCCCCAGTTTCCACCCAGATCACCGTCTTTATCGATGAACCAATGCCAACCGCGCACATCAAGAAGCCCACTGAGGCGGTCACGACTCAGTGGTCGCAGTACGTTGTCCGTCGACATAGTTTCCTCCTCGATATCGATCGGCTCACTATGATCCTCTCACAGCCCACCTGCAACTGGGATCATCCGCAATGTTGCACAGCTCAGCGCATCGGCGGCTGGACACCGTGTACGTAGAGATTGATGAAGTATTCGCGCCGGCGGCGATTCGCCTTCACCAGCAGAACAATGCCGATAATCGCCAGAATCACTCCGCCGATACCGAGCAGCGTGCCAATACCGAATGACCAGAGAACAGCCGACGTGAGGGCACTGGGATCTGCTCCTGTGAATCCATACATCGTCAGGCCCGTCGCGCCAGTGCAGGTCAGGGTGTAGTCGCCGGCCTCAAGTCCCATACCGTAGGACACCCCATCACCCATCGGATCCATTGGATGCTCACCCGTGTCATTCGACAGTGTGCATGCGACGTCGCGTCCGTTGGGGGCAACAACCATGTAGGTTCCCGTTGAGTCCACAGTCACCGTATCTCCTGAAGTCACGGGTAGAGCAGAGGACATCACGCCCGAGTTACCTAGCGCCCCGAAGAGAATCCCGAAAAAAGCGATGGGAGCCACGACCACAGACAGAAGGATTCCCACAATCAGCGTCGTGATCGCCGGAGCTCGTGAGGGCGCCTTACCCGGCGTCATCGGGGCACCGGCCGGGCCAGTCCCGGGGTATCCGCCCGGGACAGTTGCCGCCTGTCCGGGATATCCTTGCGCGGCCGCGTTGGTACCTGTGGCATACGGGGATCCCGAAGCCGAGCCGTTGGTGCTCCCCGTACCTCCGTGCATTCCCGAATTTTCAGGGAACGAGGACGAGGACGTTTGCGCGTGAAAATCCCCAGCCGATGACTCCGATGACGACAGCTCACCGTAGCGTGGCCACGGGGTATCACCGGAGGATTCATGAGGGTGAAATGTCTCAGGCATGGGGGTCTTCCTTTGCTGGTGTCGTCGGCGAGGTCAGACCGGCATCGAGGCGTTCGCGACGCAGCGCGTCGATGCTCGGAATGTTTAATTCTTTCAGATCTGTTGGAGATATGCCCATCGCTTGGGCAATGAGGTAATCAGCCAGTTCGGGGTTCCTGGCGAGCACAGGTCCGTGCATGTACGTTGCAATGATTGATCCTTGAACAACCCCATCAACGGGTGTGGCCGGAGCCGGATCACCGGGAAGAACACCGTTGCCGCTGCCGGAAATCACCGCACCAAGAGGCCGCGCATTCGGCCCGAGAATCGTTGCACCACCGTGGTTCTCAAAACCCGTCAGACGCTGCGTCAGGCCCTCGATCAGAGGTTCCGTGATCAATTCACCAATCGACCGACGCCCCTGCGGTTCCGTGGTGACATCAAGGATGCCCAAGCCCGGAACGCGCACATTGCGCGCATCCCGATATGAGTGCCCAAGCACCTGAAGAGACGCACAGATCGCAAGCAGCGGATGCTCAGCTTCGACAGCGCGCACAAGGCCGTCATCGTCGCGCAGTTTCGAGGCCGCAAGAGATTGTGCGACGTCCTCGCCTCCCCCGAGAGTGTAGATGTCAAGCCCAGAGGGAATCGGATCAGCCAACGACACCGTGACAATGGTGGCATCAATCCCACGGCGCCGAGCTCGTTCACGCAAAACCACAGCGTTACCCGTATCCCCGTAGGTTCCCAGAACCTCAGGGAGAAGAACACCGATCGAGAGTGTCGAGTCACTCATGCCTCGTCCTCGTTCCTTGTGACGTCGATTCTGCGTATCCGCGAGCGTGAAGAAGCGCCGTGAAATCTCTCAGGGCCGTGTAATTCACCAGAACCTCCACAGGACCCGCGTCCATTCTTTCGATCGCTTCCATCGGTGTGCTCACAAGCTCACACTTAATTCCCGCATACTCCAGACGTACCGCAAGATCGGCTCCTCGTTCACCGCAGGCAATGATCCGACGTTGAGCCCCCGCCTCGTCCTCGTTCCCAGAAATGGGGGGAACAGAACCCAGGAGAGAAAATTCAACATCCCACAACCACGACAAATCTTGCCCATCAGGAACCTGACCGTTGACACCGATGACAATCTGACGCGCTAAGGGGTCAATCATCGACAGCGTTTCCTGCCAACCCGCGGGATTCTTTGCAAGAATCAGCCGGGCCTTCCGACCGGAAATATCGTGAGTGGAATACCGTCCGGCCACCTCCGTGACCTCTGCGACGGCCTTCGCCGCAACCTCGGCTGGCACACCGAGCGCAACCGCTGCGGCCACAGCCTGCGCAGCATTCCCCAAATTTGCTCGTCCCGGAAGACGCAGATTTACGGCAACATCAATCCCACCGGGCCCATGCAGGCGGGCACGCGAACCTGAAATATCAACGCTCACATCGCTGAGCCACCAGTGCGGCTGCGGACGACGCGAAAGCTCTGGAAGTGTTTCATCCGGCTTCGACGCAACGAGATGCCATCCGTCCTCGTCATAGATCACCCGTCCACCCCGCGGATACGCCGCGGCATCATGGGTCCATCCCGAACCAGCGGACACCCACTGAACATTGGGTGAATCGCAGGCAGCAGAAACAACCAGCGGGTCATCGCAGTTCGCCACGACAACAGCGTGGGGAGAGTCATTGACCGCTTGGCGGAGCCGCTGCTCAACGGCCCCAATTTCACCAACGCGATCAAGCTGATCACGCGACACGTTGAGCAACACAATCGCCGATGGCTTTGCTTGGGCCGCCACCGATGGAACGTGCATTTCGTCAACCTCAAGGGAGGCGAAGCGTGCCGAGGGGGACGCAATGAGCGCCGAGACAATTCCGGCGGTCATATTGTCACCATTCGTATTTGACGTCACTGTGCCCGCTGTCGCCAGCGCGTGAGACACCATCCGAGTCGTTGTTGACTTGCCATTCGTTCCCGAGACAATCACCGAACTCACGTGGGTTCCCAGGTCAGCCAAGACATCGGGACTCAGACGCAGAGCAATCTGCCCGCCGATCATTCCACCCGAGCCTCGTCCCAGAGTCCGTGAAGCCCAGCGCGCAAGACGACCGCCGCTCACGGCGACACGCGAACGAAAAGGAAGAGCCGCTCGGCGACGCGCGGGGGCGTTACCGGGCGGTGTCAGTTGAGCCTCAGTCATAGTGTCACGATAGCGCGCTCAGTCTTCAACAACCGACACCGTACCCTCGATGACACGAACTCCCGCGGGACCAGCCTCGATGACGGCGCGTACGCGTCTCGTCGGTCTGACCCCATTTCCGCGCCACGGCTGCCACACGGTGACCTCCGCATTGGCAGAGTCCGGCGAGGTGGCCGACCACGGTCGTTGACCTCGGCGTATTGGCGACACCACACCCGTTGGCGACGCCGCAAACACACGATTTCGCCGGCCCTCCACCTCGCGCAGACGCTGTTCGAGGACGAGTTTCTCCGCTTCAAGGCGTTCAACCTCGCGCTCGAGATCAAGAATCCGTTGAATACCGGCAAGGTTAATGCCCTCATCCTGACTCATGCGCTGAACGTCACGCAGGCGCTGGACGTCACGCAGCGAATACCGCCTGCCGCGCCCGCGGGTGCGGGCGGGAGTCACCAAGCCAAGACGGTCGTATTGACGAAGCGTCTGAGGGTGCATTCCCGCAAGTTCCGCCGCAACCGAGATCACGAAGGTGACATCCGGGTCATCGATGTTCACAGGTTTGCGCGCCATCGGTCATCACTCCCCTGCGCGTTGCGCAAGTTGGGCTCGCGGATCGGGTTGAGCAAGCACGTCGCTCAACTGACGCACGGCCTCGGCCTGCTCCTCGGTGACGGATTGAGGAACAACGATTTCAACGGTCACCAGCAAATCTCCGGTGGTCGTTGCAGTTTTGACGCCGCGCCCGCGCACACGCAGAACCGTTCCCGATGACGTCCCCGCAGCGACCTTGACCTTCACTGAAGATCCGTCGATCAGCGGCACAGGGATCGTTGCTCCCAGTACGGCCTCGTCAAAGGTCACCGGGAGAATCATCGTCAAGTTGGAACCCTCGCGACCGTACACGGGATGAGATTCAACGTGAATCGTCACCTCGAGGTCACCGGGCTGACCTCCATCACTGCTCGGGTTGCCCTTGCCGCGCAATCGGATCTTCTGCCCGTCCTTAACACCGGCAGGGACCTTCACCGTGATTTTTTTCGCGTCAACGGTGATCTTGAGTTTTGCCCCGTCAAGCGCCTCCCTGAACGTGATCGTCATGGATGCGCGGCGATTCGTTCCTCGATGTGGGCCGCCGTATCCCGGCTGCGCACCGACGTCACCGGGAGCAAATCCGGGGCCACCGCCGTAGCCGCCGAACGGGGGTGCGCCGCTACCGAACGAGGCGCCACGCCCTGAGCCACCCATCCCGTTAAAGAGTCCGGAGAAGAGATCGTTGAGGTTTGCGTTGGATCCCCCACCCGACGTGGAGAATCGGATATTCGACCCGTTGGGAAATGCCCCTCCGAAGAGGTCGTCGAATCCGCCGCTTCCGGGGGTGAATCGCGCTCCTCCTCCGGCCATTGACCTCAGTGCGTCGTAGCGTCTGCGCTGGTCAGGGTTGGAGAGGACGGAGTATGCCTCGCCAATGTCCTTGAACTTTGCTTCCGCCGCAGCATCGCCGGGGTTTTGGTCCGGGTGCCAGGTGCGTGCGAGCTTCCGGTACGCCTTCTTGATCGCCGCTTGGTCGGCATCTTTTGCAACGCCAAGCGTCGTGTAGAAATCCTTTTCCAACCAGTCTTGTTCACTCATTGCGTGTCACCTCCTCTGGTGCTGTGTCTCATGCAGGGACGTTGATACCGTGGTGTTCTCCTGGCGATCAGTGGTTATTCAGGGTTATTCACCATGACTTTTGTTGCGCGAAGCACGTGATCTGCGCGCTTATACCCCGGCTGCACGACCTGTCCGATGACGGGATGATCAACATCCGCACTGGTGTTGGCCATCAGCGCGTCGTGGAGCATCGGGTCAAAATCGTCTCCGACTTGACCGTAACGTTCCATCTGAAAACGCGTTTTGAGCGTCTCTTCCAGTTTCGTTGCGATCGCAGCGAAAGGCCCGTCGTCTAAGTCTCCGTGCTGACGTGCGGCGTCGATATCGTCAAGAACCGAGATCAGCGCGTCCATGACGTCATTTTGTCCGGTGTCACGGTGCCCGGGAATAGCTTCTTTCGAGCGGCGCACGAAGTTCGCGTATTCCTGGTTGAGGTTGTACAGGTCGGCGTTGGCGTGAGCGAGCTGATCCTCGAGCTGAGCGATTTTCTCCAGGGCTTTCGCCAAGTCAGAATCTTCGATCTGCTCCTCGAAACTCGTCATGTCCACGGCGGCGTCGCTTCCGTCGGTGTCCGTCGCCTCGTCATCGGAAGGCATTTCAGGGGACGAGGACGAGGCCGCGTGCGCGTCCGAATCCCCCTGCCCCCCGGACTCCGGGGTCGGTTCGGCATTCGAGCCGACCCCGGAAGTTCCAGCGCCTGAGGCTGTGACATCGTCGGATTCAGGCACGAGGCCGTGGTTGTCGGCATCCGTCACTTGGCGTCATCCTCGTCCACGATCTCAGCGTCGATGACATCGTCATCTGCGGGAGCGGACTGCTGACCACCATCAGCCGGTGCCCCCTGAGCTTCGGCGGCCTGCTGTGCCTGGTAAATCTCCTGGCCGATCTTCATTCCGGACTCATTGAGCTTATCCATCGCAGCCTTCACGGCTTCCGTGTCTTCACCCTTGAGGGCTTCCTTGACGGCATCAACATCGGCCTGAACGGCCTGACGGGTGCCCTCGGAGATCTTCTCGGCCTCGTCTGTGAGCAGCTTCTCCATTGAGTAGACGGTCTGTTCAGCGAGATTTCGAGTTTCCGCTTCCTCACGACGCTTCTTGTCTTCGGCGGCGTGCTCTTCAGCTTCCTTGACCATGCGATCGATGTCTTCCTTCGGCAGTGCGGAGCCGCCCGTGATGGTCACGGACTGTTCCTTGCCGGTACCGCGGTCCTTGGCGGACACGTGGACGATGCCGTTGGCGTCGATATCAAAGGTCACTTCGATCTGGGGGACACCGCGAGGCGCGGGAGCAATGCCGGAGAGCTCAAAGGTTCCCAGCAGCTTATTGTCGCGCGCGAACTCGCGTTCACCCTGGTAAACCTGGATGAGCACGGAGGGCTGGCCGTCCTCGGCGGTGGAGAAGACCTCGGAGGCCTTCGTGGGAATCGCCGTGTTGCGGTCGATGAGCTTTGTCATCACTCCGCCCTTGGTTTCGATGCCCAGACTCAGCGGGGTGACGTCAATGAGGAGAACGTCCTTGCGGTCACCCTGGATGACGCCGGCCTGAAGGGCAGCGCCAACAGCAACGACCTCATCGGGGTTGACACCCTTGTTGGGCTCACGGCCTCCGGTGAGTTCCTTGACGACCTCGGAAACAGCGGGCATACGCGTGGAGCCACCAACGAGGACAACGTGGTCGATGTCGGCAACGGAGATTCCCGCGTCACGGATGACGTCGTGGAATGGTGTCTTCGTGCGATCGAGAAGATCCGAGGTCATTTCCTCGAACTTTGCGCGGCTGAGCGACTCATCCAGGTGAATCGGACCTTCGGGGGTCATTGACAGGTACTGGAGGGAGATATTGGTGCTGGTCGCAGACGACAGCTCCTTCTTGGCCTGTTCGGCGGCTTCCTTGAGGCGCTGGAGAGCCACGGTGTCCTTCGACAGGTCGGCACCGGTCTTTGTCTTCACCTGCTGGATCAGCCAGTCAACAATGCGCTGATCCCAGTCGTCACCACCGAGGCGGTTGTCACCGGCTGTGGCGCGCACCTGAATGGTGGAGAATCCGTCGTCGTCCTTGCCAATTTCAAGCAGCGACACGTCGAATGTGCCACCACCGAGGTCGAAGACGAGGATCAGTTCATCTTCCTTGCCCTTTTCGAGGCCGTAGGCCAGAGCCGCAGCGGTCGGCTCGTTGACGATCCGCTGCACGTTGAGCCCGGCGATCTGCCCCGCATCTTTCGTTGCCTGGCGCTGCGCGTCGTTGAAGTACGCGGGCACGGTGATCACCGCGTCGGTCACGGACTCACCCAGGTATGCTTCGGCGTCTGCCTTCAGCTTGGCGAGGATTCGCGCGGAGATTTCCTGCGCGGTGTACTTCTTGTCGTCGATCTCAACGGTCCAGTCTGTACCCATGTGGCGCTTGACGGATGCGATTGTTCGGTCGACGTTGGTCACCGCCTGGCGTTTCGCAATTTCGCCAACGAGGACGTCTCCCGCCTTATTGAACGCAACGACGGAGGGGGTGGTACGCATCCCTTCGGCGTTTGCAATGATCGTGGGTTCGCCACCTTCGAGAACTGCGATCGCAGAGTTTGTGGTTCCCAGGTCAATTCCAACTGCTCGTGCCATAGTTCATGTCCTTTCGTCCGGCCAGTGATCTTTTCCGACGCCGGGTCAGAGCTGGTCCGGTCTCAGTGCTGGGCTTCACCCCACACACTTCCTTGAGTCTGTTGCACTCAACTCTAGAGCGCCTGCGTTTTCTTCGCAATTCGTCGCGCCCAAAACTTGAGTCTGACATACTCAACTCTTTTTTCGCTCGCGATATTCCCTCCCAAAAAACTCCGCCCAAACTCCCCGAAAACCACCGTAATTTCAGGGCTTTTCTTCACGAGGACGACCACGCACCTTGATCCCTCGCGTGACTGTCTGGCCAAAACATGACACGATCAGCCCATGTACTGCGAGCATTTCGAGTCCGAAATCTGCCACTCCTGTCCACTGATCCGCATGCCCTACGACGACCAGATTGATCAGAAACAATCCGCCGTCGCCCACGTCCTCGACCCCGTCCTCGTTCATGGACCCGGCACGCGGTGGCTGGCTCCCGCCCTCTCCCCCGAACGCGGCTTCCGCACAAGCGCAAAACTCGTTGTCGGCGGCACAAGGCGCCGCCCCACTCTGGGGATCCTCGGAGCCCATCGCCGCGGCATCGACCTGCCCGGCTGCCCCATTCAACACCCCGCGATCAACGCGGCAACTCCGCGACTTAAACGCTTCATCAGGATGCTCGACCTCACCCCCTACGATGTCCCCACGCGAAACGGGGAACTCAAGAACATCCTCATCACCGTCGGCGCCAACGACCAGCTGATGATCCGATTCGTTCTGCGCTCACGCGACCGTGTTGCCAACATTCGTCGCTCGCTCGGTGCCCTCCAGGACCTCGTTCCAGGCGCCACCGTCGTCACCGCAAATATCCACCCCACCCACGAAGCCCTCCCCGAGGGTCCCGACGAGATCATCCTGACGAAATCTCGACGAATTCCCCTGGATTTTGGGGATGTGAGGCTCGCCGCCGGCCCCCAGTCCTTCGTCCAAACCAATACGACGATCGCCCGCGACCTCTACCGCCAGGTCGCACAGTGGGCGAGCCTCCCCATTGACGAGGGCGAGCACGTTGACGAAGGCGAATACGCGGACGCGACGCGGAAAAACACCGACGGCAAAAACCCTGCGGCCCACACTGCACCACCCACTGCCGACATGACGAATGAGGGTAGCCACGGCCTCTCCACCAGCTCCACCGCCAGGACCCCCGAGCCGCGAGCGCCCCGCTCGCTCTGGGATCTCTACTGCGGCGTCGGAGGTTTTGCCATGCACGCAGCCAGTGCGCAGATCCCTCAGGTCACCGGCATCGAAGTCAGTGACCAGGCAATCGCCTGCGCAAAGACCGCCGCTCATGCGATGGGACTGAGCAAAGACCACGTGACGTTCCTCAGCGCCGACGCCACACAGTGGGTGAGGTCGCGCGACGTCACCGCCCCGGATGTCATCGTCGTCAATCCGCCACGACGCGGCATCGGAAAGGAACTGGCCAACTGGATCAACGCCAGCGGGGTTCCGCGGGTGATCTATTCGTCGTGCAACCCAGATTCCCTGGTCAAGGACCTTACGCACCTCGGAAATTACACGGTGGAGCAGGCCCGACTTTTCGACATGTTTCCGCACACGCAACACGCCGAAGTCGCCGTACTGTTGAAGCGGCGACACGAAAGCACCCTTTAGAATCAACCCCGGCACGCGCGGCGAGGCCGCCGCAGATCACGATCCCCAGGAGTTCCTATGAGCGTTGAAATCCTCAGCGAATCCACCCCCGAGCTTGTTGACGCCATGCAGCGTCTCATCCCTCAGCTCTCACGCTCGGCCCAACCGATGGATGCCGACGCATGCGAGCGTTTCGTCGCGCAGCCCGGGGTTTTCCTCTTTGTGTTCCGCCCGGACCAGCCAGCTTCCGGTCAGACGGACCGTCCGATCCTCGGGATGCTGTCTCTGGCGACCTTTGAGATTCCCACCGGCGTGCGCGCGTGGGTCGAGGACGTTGTTGTTGACGAGGCCGCCCGCGGTCACGGCGCCGGACAGGCCCTCGTCGAAGCTGCCCTCGCTCAGGCAAAGGAGGTCGGCGCACGTACCGTTGACCTCACGTCCCGACCATCGCGTGAGGCCGCGAATCGGCTCTACCAGCGTTCAGGTTTCGCCCTGCGAGAGACAAACGTTTATCGCGTTTGCCTCGACTGAGGTTCTGCGCCTCATCTCAACGATAAGGTCCCCCGCGCGGCGCTTCAACGCTGCGCGCTCACAGGAACGCCCCCGAAACTCCGCACTGCGCGTTCGGGGGGTTAGAACTCCTCGTAGACAGCGGGGTCCTGGTTATTCGAACGCCCATCGGGACGAGCCAAATCCGTCAGTCGCGTCATCTGTTCATCAGACAGCTCGAAACTGAAGACGTCAAGATTCGATGCCATGCGCTGTGGGGATGCCGACTTCGGTAGCGGAATAATGCCTTGCTGCACGTGCCATCGGATAATAACCTGACCGACATTGCGACCCGTTTCCTCGGCGATCGCGGCAACCACGGGGTCGTCAACAATGCGTAGCTTGCGGCCGAGAGGACTCCATGCTTCGGTGACGATCCCCCTGTCATTGTGGTAAGCCACCTGCTCGTTTTGCGGGAAATACGGATGCAGCTCAATCTGGTTAACGGATGGCCATTCACCGACGTCGTCGCGAACTCGTTGAAGATGATCCGGGAGGAAGTTCGACACCCCCACCGACCGGATCAGCCCTCGTCTCTTCAGATCGACAAGCGCACCGAAGGCTTCAACGTAAAGTTCCTGGCGGGGATTCGGCCAGTGAATCAGGTACAGATCCCAGTAGTCCAGGCCCGCGCGCATGAGGGATTCCTCGACTGTCCGCACAGCCTCCTCGTAGCGGTGATGACGGCCCGGGAGCTTCGACGTTAAACGAAGCTCCTCACGGGGAACGCCGCACGCTCGAACGGCTTCGCCTAATGCGCCCTCGTTCTCATAGTTGAACGCCGAATCCACGAGACGATACCCTGCGCGGATCCCCGCAACCATCGCGTCAACACCGGCGTAACCATTGAGTCCATATGTTCCCAGCGCAATCCCGGGTACGGTGGTCCCGTCGTTGAGAGTGTACGTGGGGATCTGTGAAGGCGTCGTTGTCATATGACCGAGCATAACGTGCCGGGCTGAGGCCTACCATAGGTCTATGGCTTTCCTTGAACTCACTCCCACCGAATCTCATACCGTTGACTACGAGCACTTCCTTCTCGATTCACCGTCGTCCTACCACGCAGCCGACCTCGTTGCTCAGCGTCTTGAAGATGCCGGATTCCGCCGTCAGGACGAACACGAACCGTGGGATGCCAGCCCCGGCGGTCACGTCATGGTGCGCGCGGGAGCTGTTGCCGCCTGGTTCGTTCCCCACGAGGTTCCCACGGATG